>JAPLJI010000138.1 GCA_026388655.1 Pseudomonadota bacterium | reverse complement strand
TGATCTGGCGTACCAGACGGTAAACAAAATCCACGCAATGTAAGCCAGGTTCCAGGTGACAAAGTGGGTCGGGATTAAAACCGGCCCGATCTTGGCAAGAAAGGGAAGCATATTAATTAAATCACCAATTCCGAATTGACCCGATGCCTAAAGTGGGTCGGATAAATTCGACCCCTTCTCGGGCGCAATAAATTGCGCCCCTACAAATAATATTAGGCTCTTCACGGAATGTTGCAACGATACGATAGGAATTTGTGATATTGTTTAAGAAAATCAATAAATTAAGCGTTTTATTGAACAATCCATCTTTTTCTTGGTGAATCCTTTGTTATTATGAGCTAGTGTAGTGCGTCGTAAATTCCTTTACAGTGGTTGTCATTCCGGGCTTGACTAAGCCTGCCCCGGACTTGATCCGGGGGAATCCAGTTTCCTTTTCTGGATCCCCGCCTTCGCGGGGATGACAAAAAAAGGCTGGATTCCCGCTTTCGCGGGAATGACAGTCCCAAAATCCTTATAATGAAATGTAAAGAAGCGTTAGACGCATTACACTAGGGTGTCCCTCAAATTGCTTTCATAATATAGATACTCAAATAATGAAGTCATTGCGAGCGAACCTGTCCTCCGAAGCCTTGGCGTAGGGGGAGCGAAGCAATCTCATCCGCCCGGCTCGACGTAAAATAAGCAAAGTTGTAGAGATTGCTTCGTCGCCGGAAGCTCCTCGCAATGACCCTAATGGTTTTTTATTATTGAATGTATTTCCGGGACACTACCCTAGTGTAGTGTTTCATATATAGCTTTACATAATCAGGGTTGAATTCATCCTCGATTTGTATGGTTGTAGGGGCGGCCTTCCACGGCCGCCCGGGAAGGAGCCCGTTGAAGGGCTCCCCTACGAAAAAATAATCACTGTCAAGATATTTCTGAAACACTACACTAGTTTCACGCTATTCAGTCATTCCCGCGGAAGCGGGAATCCAGTGTTTCCAAGGATTTACTGGATCCCTGCTTTCGCAGGGATGACGGCTGTTTTTCCATTTATTCCATGTTTTTCGAGCAACATTCCGTGATGAGCCTAATATTAATGTAAGGGTTCGATTTACTTGTCCCGAGTCCCGAGGGATCGAACCCGCATCGGGCGCAATAAATTGCGCCCCTACAAAACTTCGAACCCGAGACCCCGCGGGTCGGATAAATCCGACCCTTACAATCCTTGTCCTGCGTCGGGATAAATAAATGCCGCCCCTACAACCTCCGGGCGCAACGAATTGTGCCTCTACAAACCCTCTTGTCGAATCTGCCAAAAAACATATACACAAACAAAACGGGCGGGGATAAACCCCGCCCTGGTAATTCTTCTGCCGGCTACTTTCTACCTGCCACCCGCTACTGAATTGGCCTTTCCTCCGGACCACCCGGCGCCCCCTCTCCCTGCCCTCCCCCTCGAGGGGGGAAGGATTGGGTGAGGGTGAAATGCTTTCTCGTCGTCCAGCCTTCAAGCGTTTTTGCTAATTGCACCACCGGGTTCAGGACCGTCCGGGCCGCCTGTTTCAGGAACGGATAGGCTTCCAGGACGCGGGAGATCGGGTTCGAAATCCGGTAATAAAGCCGGGCGTAAATCTCCCCGATCCGGCTCTTTGCCAGGAAATAATCCCGCAGGCCCCGGAGGGCATTCAATAACTGGGCGTCGGTCTCCGCGCTCCCATCAAAAACCGTGGAGCAGGTAAAGCCCGTGTTGGCTATCGCTTTATTAAACATATCCATGATATCGTTGAATATGAGCATGGGGTTGCTTCCCGCTTCCCGGCCGGGCCCGACCCCGCCGGCGCCTTCGATCGCCCCGGGTATGTATTGGCGCATGGCGAAGTATTTTTTGGGAATCGGTCGTGCCCAGCCGGCCCCGTAGTTCCAGTTCAACTGGGCCCGGGCGGAGCCGGTTCCCTCGATCAGATCGAGATCAAGGTAATGCCAACCCTGGTTCAGATCGATCGTCCCGGTGCAGGTGCTGGGGCTATCGGTGCCGATCGTCCCGCAATTCGAAATCACCACGCTGTTATCAATCGTAAGTTTTCCTACCTCGTTAACCACAATCTCAAAAGTGTAGGTTGTCCCATCGGCGGCCGGGGCATAGATCGAGCCCTCCCATCGGATGGCCCAGTGGTCGGCCCGGGTTTTGCCGCTGCAGTCCGGAAAAATGCTTTTACGATCGCCGCTCTCGGAGGCGGTAACGGAACCGGCATATTCCGGCTTATCCGTGGTCCCGGTCCAAAGGTGATCAACTACATTATCGTATGCCTGGCAAACCTGGCGGGAGAAATAAGACTGCTGTGCCCCCGCGGCCGGGGGCCAAGCCAAGGCCTCGTACTCCGACTCGTAAACAAATCTCCGAAGACCGTTGGCGTAAAGGAACTGGGAAGGCAGGATATTAATCCCCTGCTCGTAGGCGTCAATCCGAGAGAAAACAATCGAGGGGGTCTCCCCCTGATAATCGGTAACCAGGATATCCCGCTTCGGGGCTCCGATAGAATAAATAGGATGGCGGACGGAGCCCGCGCCGTTGGTAATATTGATATCATCCAGACGGACGGAGTAGACCCCCCGTAATTCACCGTCAGTGACAATCGCATACTTGGACATGGTGCAATTTGACAGGTTCGTACCGACACTCGTAGTTAAATTGAATTTTCGATGGGCCCACTGTCCGATCGGGGTTTTGTTGGGACAGGTGGCCAGGTTCGCATTTGTGTCGATATCTACCCCGGTGCAATCGGGCCCGCTATCGGGAATATCCACGCCATACATATGCGCGGGGCAACCAGCGCCGGCAAAGCTGGCTTCCAGGCCGCCATAATAAGAAGGCGGGTTAGTCTCGGGGAGAAAGATATCATACTCCAGGTAATCCCCTGCCCCAATCAGCCACGAATCATCCATGTCGAAAATCCGATGACTCCAGCTGTCGGAGGGCGAAAATCCGAGCCCGGGGGTGGGGGTGCGGGGGGTACCGCCAGCATCCAGAGCCGTGGCCGAAATCCTAACCTCATCCAGAAAACCGGCAAACTGCCCCCCCCCTATCTGGAGGGGATCATCACCATCAGGCATTGTGACCCCACAAGCTGCCGGGTAAAGTTTGGTATCGGTAGCAATTGACGAACCCGTACCAACATAGAATCTAACCGGCTGATTCCCCCCCGGTATGGAGGTGACCGCCACATAGTGCCACTGCCCATCCGTTATATTAAATGCCGAGGTAGTAAGAGAGAACCTCTCGCAGGTATTGGATGGTTGAACTCCATCATCGTAGCCAAAATATAACCCGGCGAATAATCCATTGTTACACCAGTACCCCAGGGCATATCTTTCCTCATCAATCCAGTCCCCTTTCTTTACGATAAAGGGATAGTAAGAACCGCTCCCGCAGGGCTCGGCCTTTACCCAGGCCTCAATCGTTATCCTGCCGGTAATACTAAGTTCCACTGAATCCGGAACATCGATATAATCCCCCACCCCGTCAAAGTAAAGCTTGGGGGCGGAAACAGCTCCAATCAGGGGAACCTCCCCGATTTCCTCCTGGGTCCACTGGGCGCCGGTGATGGTGCCTTTATCTTGGGCCCCGGCGGAATCACAAACAGTTACGCCTGCCGTCCCAACACACCAAGGAGTCTGGGATGGACCTTCATTCAAGTGATAAAGCGCCCTAGTAACATCGCTGGCATAATCTAAGTAATAATCATTCACCACTTTCAAATCCAGGGCCGAGGTCATGTCGGAGCAGACTGGGATCCATTCGAGCTTCAGGGTGGCGTCGGTGGTGTTTTGATCGTAATATTCGAGGACGGTGTAAATCTCCCCCGGGGTGGTTACCGTCCGGTTGTAGCATCTCCTTTCCACCGCGGTTTTGCCGGCCCAGGTGTCAATTTCCCAGGAACCGTTGCCGTCGAGATCGAGCCGGGCCCCGCCGTCTTGGGTCAGGCAGACCGAAAGCGTCCCGGCGCATTCGGCCCGGATGAAGCCGGTGTAGCGGGCGTTCCAGGTAGAGATTGGGGTCGGCACGACTTTGGTTATGACAACGTCGTCAACAAAAGAGCCAAAACCTGTTGCGGTCGCACCATCAGAGGTGAACCTGAAGGCGATCCAGACAGAGGGGCCCAGCATGCTTCCGTAGCCAGTGACATTGGCCAGGTCCATGGTATACTGGGTGGTCCAATTCGGGTTAGTGTCGATACTGGCAGGCCCGTGCCAGGTAGCGCCATCCAGGGAAGCATAATAATAAAAATCGTCACCACTAAGATCGAGCTGGTCAATATAAGCATAAAATGAATAAGAGGCAGCAGTAGCGTCAGAAAGATTAAAAGGGCCGTACATCAAATAAGTGTTCATATTATTTACGAAAGGTGTAGGGCCGGTGCCAGAATCGTAGCACTTGCCGCGGCACCATTGCGCACAAGAGCCACTATGGGTACCGGCTCTGGAATTGCCACAGTCATTTCCCCATGTATTAACGTTACAGGCTCCATCCGGGGTCCGGGTCCAACCGGCCGGAATGTTGTCATCACCAGCGGAGTCAAAATTCTCATTCAAGATGGTCACAGTAATGTTCGTTAAATCCGTCTGTTTTTTTAAGGGGCAGGGTGCCCCCGCGGCCCAATTAAAGTCAATTGTCTGCTGGTGTTCAAACCCTTTCCAGATTCCATCGTTGGGGGCTTCCGGATTTACGCTGGTGGGGGTTAAATCGAGCCAAAAGTTTGCGAACCAGCCGCTCAGGAAACTGAAATTGGTCGGCCCCTCCCACGAGGCCCGGAGGCGGTCGGTGGGAATGGGGGTGCAGGTGGTGCAAGGGTCGTCCGAACAATACCCCAGCCGGGCCGCCGCCCCCCCGGTCCAGTCGTAATATTCCATCCGGACCTGGTGCCAGCCGTCAGTCAGCGTCGGTGGGTTGGGATCAAAATTTTTTGTCGGGGTGGTCTGAATTGTTGACCAGGCATCAAATCTAAGATCTTCATTAATAAACAGCCGGGAACCGGCATCGGTTACGGTGCACAAACGCCTGGTATCGGCAGAATCAAATTTCACCTCCCCGATCCAGCGGGCCTCGAAATAGTCATACTCCTCGGCGTAAGCGTGAAACTCCCAGAAGCTGAACCCGCCGGCTGTCGTTGATTTAAGGATTCGGAATCCTTTGGCGCTGACCGTGGAAAAAGCGTAGGTCTGCTCCCCCCGGGCATCGCCAGCCATCGCTTCCCGGTAAATTGTTTTCAGGGTATACCAGGCACCATCAGTCCCGTTCGTCGTATCGGGAGAATATTGCAGGGAAAGAGGGCCACTCACATCTGCGCTTCCGATTTGAGTGTTCCAATAAATTTTTACCTTGTTTATGTACTGGGCCGCGCCCCAATATATGTACCAGTTCCCGGCTAAGGAAGTAGTGTTGTCGCAGGTGTAAGCGGTGGTCAAATTATTAGCATCGTCACCGTCGATGGCGGCGTCCGCCCCGCAGTCGACGGCGCCCTCCGTTCTCAAGATATTGGCGACATTGACGGTGGCGCTTCGATTTAAAAGCATGTCGGACGGGCCTCCGCTCCCTTCGTAGGCCGGGCTATCATCGCCCCGCCAGTCCACCGTGTATCCAGGCCCGAAATCAACCAATGGATCCACCCGCGAGCCCCGTAACATCGGGTCGGAGATGACCTCGATGTAACCCACATCCCAGAGGATCCAGCGCCAATCGTCTAATCCCCGTGAGCCTTGATCGCCAACGACATAAAGCTCAATCGTTATCCCGATATTATTCTGCTCCCCATCACTGAGATTATCCTTTTCCCCCAACTCTTTCCAGGTCAGGGGGGTTCCGCCGGCGGAAGGATCGCATTTCCAGGGGGTGGCCGGGGAGGTATTTCCGCAGAGAGAAAACGAGATCCATTGGAAATCAGAGGGGCAACCGGTGATATCGGCAGTGGTCATTGACTGATCCTGCCCCCGGAAGCGGATCCGAAACTGAACCGGATCGGTATCATCAGCAGTGAAGGCAGTGGTTACTGCGGCACAAATAGCAGGGCTTTGCCGGCGACACATATACCGAACCCAGACAAGAGCATCAGTGATCTCAGGGTCGCCATAGCGGGACATCGGAAAGTCCTTAAGCCGGATGGCATTCCCGGTATGCAGGGTTGAAAGGAGGGCCTCCTTACCATCTTCAAGCCTGGCCGCGTTCACATTTAAATGCTGAGGACAGCAACAGCTGGTAGAATCGGGGCCACCGGTACCGGCCCCGTCGCAGTCATCATCATTAGCGTTTGTACAAGCCGAAGTATTATACGACCAGGGATTCGGGGCGGTCGCACCCCGGACCGGCTCCACCGTCGTGGCAAACCGGGGGTCGGAATTATCGAAGTATTCCCCCTTCAGGCCGCGCAGATAGCCGAAGCCGGCCTGGGTAAGGGGATCCTGGGCGGGGGTGTCGGAGGGGAGGAAAACGTAGGCGGCCAGGCAGAGAAAGATCGCCACGGCCCCGAACCGGCCGGAAAACCGGGAGCGATTCTTCGCGCCTCCAGGCGCTCCGGATTCCCGGTCCCCGGGAATCCCGGCCCCGGGTGGTCCGCCTCGCTCTTTGGGTCTGAAGCGATCCTTGAATCTAAGAATCATGTTTTTTCCCTCCCCAGACTTTATCCCTTGTTGGTTTGCGGCTTTTCCTTTTTTTCCCGGTAATGAAGCTTCAGGGCCAGGATCACCATGAACGGCAGGGAAAGCAGGATGATCACCAGCGCGATGGTGCCCGCCTTGCTGGTCTTCCCGGAAGCCAGCACCCCGCACCCGTACCCGCCGCGGGTGGTGTCGGTGAAGAATTCCTGGATCAGCGCTCCCAGGTTCCCGGCCTCGTCCTGGGCGTAAATCTCGAGCTTGTGCTCCAAGGCCGGCACCCGGCGAAGATCGATGACCTTGGAAAAACCGTTGTCCACGATCTCTCCGCCGTCCAGGCGGTAGGCGATCCGGATGTTTTCCGGCTGGGTCTGGAAATCCGACGCCTCCACCACGAAGGTGGGGTTTTCAGAGGTGATAAAGGACTCCTCGGAAACATTCTGGAGCTTGAGCCGGGGCGCCTGGGTGTCGACCGTGAAGTCCAGCCGGGCCGGCTCCGCATCAATCCAGCCGTCCGGAGCGATCGCCATGACCTCGAAGATATGTTTTCCCTCTAGGAGCGGGGGCAGTTTGGCCTTCTGGGTGTATTTCGGGACATTCCAGAGCCCGCCGTCCAGCCTCCAGGAGTAGCGCAGCTCGCGGATATCCGTGCCCCGGGAATCGTACCCGGCAAAGCCGATCTCCGCGCCTTTCGCCCCCAGCCCCGCCGCACCCGACTCCAGGGGAGACAGCGCATAGCCCCGGGTCCAGATGGGATCGGGCTCGCTTTCAAAGAACACTCCCGGAGGCGCGGCGATGGCGGTAGTCACCACGGGCCCCTCCGGTTGGCTTTCCCTTGAGAGCGACAGGGCCTGGAGGCCGACCGGAACCCCGGGGGCGAGGGATACCATGCTCAAGAACGGGATGATAAAGGTGGCGTTTAACTTGGTGTAGGTACCGATATCGAAGGTGAGACCGAGATTGTCCCCGGCGGGATTGTCGGCCCAGAAAGGCGGCTGGGTTTCCCGAATGGCCGGGCTGTCCGGTCCCAGGGGGCCGATATACGTGGGGATGAATCCCACGTCCTTCCAGGGATCGGGCCCGCTCCGTGGAATCAGCATGCCCAGACTGCCCAGGAGGGCGTTAATGTTCATGCCGGTTTCAATCTGCATCTGAATGTAGCTGGAAGCGATGGTCGAGAAAATCGAGGTGATGGCGTTCTCCATTTCCGCCCGGGTCAACCTTTGGTCGGCCGCGTACTTGATGTCCACCAGCTCGGGATGAACCTCGGCGAAGATCCGGAAAAAGTCCTGGAAGGAACCCGTCTTCATGCTTCCGGAAGAACCGCTGTCCCACCCCCAATAGCGGAGGGTCTTCGTGACCCCGCGGATGTATTCGATGTCCATGCCTATATTTATATAGGACTCAAGGGAGAAGAGCCGGACCGGCTCGTTGGTAATCTTGCCGGGGACGCCGTCGTTGAGAGGGGCCCAGATCTCGAAGCGGCTGGACGGCAGTTTGACGTAAACGTCGTAAGTTCCGGTACTTTGTTTCGCAATCACCCCGCTGTAGTAGAGATAGGTGGGGGAGATGGTGTTGGCCTCGGTCATCGCCACGCCACAGCTAGTGCTGATTCCATAGGGGTTCGCCGAGGGCGTGCACCAGTAAAGCCCGATCCCCGCACCGCTCTGGTTCTCATAATATTCGAGGCGGAGGGGGTGGAACCCCTGGGTCAGGGTGAGCGACGCGCATTCGCCCGGGAAGGCGGTCATTACACCGTCGTCCCAGTTATTGATCTGGATGACATTGTCAAGGAAGAGCCGGGCCCCGTCGTCGGAGCGGGTGCAGACGGTGTAACTCCCGGTGAAGGGCGCCATCAGGTAGCCGGTCCAGATCGCGGAATAGGCCCCGGCCCGCCGGTCAAAACTAACATTGTCGATAAAATGCGTTGAGAACGATGCTGCTTCGGTCTGGGCCGAGAAACCAATATTTATATTGGTGTAATTTGGATTACTAATAGTGGCGGTGAAGATTAATTTCCCGCCCTGGCCATTGTTCGCCTCCATAAAAACCTGGATTAACGCTTTTCCTCCTTCTTCAAAGCCGAGCCAATCCACCCGGGGATAAAGGGTAACGGCCCCAGCGCTTCCGAAATCATAGGGAGTCTGGTTGAGCAGGGTTTCCGATCCCGCTGAATCTCGGTATAAACTAATTAAATTATTATAATGGTCAAATTGAATCGAGTAGCCGTTGGTGGGGAAACACCTGCTGGCCGTATCGACAGTGTCGTAATACATGTTTAAACGAGCTTGGTTGAGTTGGGTCGTCGCAACATCCCCGATGTTTAAATCGAATCTGATTGACCACTGGGTGATAACCTCGGGGTAAGCGTCCGCGAGGGTAATCGGCGATCGGATCGCCCCCCGCTGGTTGACAGCAGAGGTGAGCTGCATCCAGCCGGCGGTATAAGTAGCGCTCCCGCTGGGGGACCAATCCGCCCCCTGGTTGGGGGTGTGGAAATCATTGGAGGTAACGCTCCCGGGGTACCGATTGATCGTCTCCGGGCCATTGGTGTTCCAGTTGGTGAAGTTGATCCCGTTCCCCGAGTTGCCGTGGCCGCGGTAATTGCAGGCCGTGCCGCAGCCGTCCAGCCGGCTCCCGGCGAAGAGGGCAAGGTTGATCCCTCGATAGTAATCGCCCTTGAGCCCTCCCTGGGTAGGGTTGGATAATTCCGGCATGATGTCCTCGAGGTATTCCACCGGGTAGGTGTAGGTGCCGACGCCGACCCGGGTCGAGGGGGTTCCGGCCGGAACCAGGTGGATCGAGGCGTAGCCATCCGGGTCCGCCACCGCCTCTACCCCCGGCGCCAGCGTCGCGAAGCTCGGAACGTGAAGGAGTTCGGATAAAAAGCTGAGGTCAAACCCCATGGTCATGGGGATGAGGCCGGCGATGGTGTCCTTGCTGATGTCCCAGCAGAACATGTTGGAAGCGTAAAGGAGATTGAAAATCTCCGTGAAAAAGTCCTGGCTGATGGAAGCCGCCATGCCATATTGGCCGCTGCTCGGGTTGGGGAAACTGGTCCAGACGCGGGGCGTAACCCAGCCGGGGTTGGTATATTGAGGGTAACCCATTTCTTGAGGATCAATGCAGCCCCAATATTCTCCCCAGCGGGGCTTGAGGGAGACATCGATTCCCACCAACATCCGGTTGTTGTCCAGCACCGGGAAATTCGG
The DNA here is from genome assembly GCA_026388655.1 of Pseudomonadota bacterium. Classification (GTDB taxonomy): domain Bacteria; phylum Desulfobacterota; class JAPLJL01; order JAPLJL01; family JAPLJL01; genus JAPLJL01. The sequence continues at coordinate 57,753 of JAPLJI010000138.1, read as the reverse complement.
GTCCACGTAAATCCCCACGTCGAAAGTGGCCCCCCCCAGCTGGGCGATCCCGTAACGGGAATCTTGTGGATCATACCCGGGAAACTGGGTCATGAAAGGCTGGTAGGGATTGAGGATATTGTTCAGGTCAACGGGGAGGAAGCCTATCTTGCACCCTCCTTCCCCTTCGCGCTTTGTCTCCATGTCGTCTACCCATTTGTCGATCGGAGGAATGCCGGTGGACTTGAGCCGCTTTTGCCCCCAACCGACGGCATTGCAGACCGCGCCTTCATTGGTCCGGTTGCAAGGACTGCATTGACGACAATTAGTATCCGCTTCACCCACCCCGCTCCGGTAGCAGGCGTCCACCTTCCCTGAACATCCGGGCCCCCCCCCATAGTAAGTGGTCTGGTAGGAGTCACAGCTATGGAGGGCGTTGGGGCAGTTCCCATGAAGAAGTGCATTAACCATACTAGGAAGCATAGCTGAGGGCAGCAGCGTTTCCAGATCCAAAGCTGTTGCACCATTTGTAAGCGCTCCGTCTTCCCCTAATTCCAAATCACAATTCAAATTGGTGCCGGCAACGTTACCTTGCGCGTTGGCGCCCTTAAAGTCCATCTGGCCCTCGGTGACGCAGACATCCAAAAGCGAATATTCCCCGGTTTGCGGATTTTGCATAACTTTTGTTTTGATATCCATCCTGATGATTAAGGCATCGGTGTGGAGAGTGGTGCAACCCCCGTAATATCCGCCACAGGTTCCGCAGATTTCGGCTTCCGCGCATATTTCCGATGACCCAACATTCCCGTCTGCCCCGTAGTATCTTGCGGCAGAGGAAGAAGCCGTGTTGATTCGCGGGAATGCCGGAACGCCGATATCCCCCGGGATATTCGGGTCCGCCGGGATCTCATTTTGGGAAACTGCGTAAAGGGCAATCACCGCCCGAAGAGTGCTGCCATCCCCGAGCGGCCAGATTTTGACGAAGGCCCGATTAACCCACAGGATTATACCGTCATTTACACTATCCGACCCAGGATCAGGGCAGGTGCACGTGTTATTATTACTTCCTCCACCTGTTGCCCCATCGAAATCCAGGATATTTATGCACATATTTATGGGGGCTTGGGCTTGGCACATTTGGAATCCGCAAAGCAATCCTTGGAGCGTCGGCCATACTATTTTGAGGTTATCCCGGAAAACTCCCTCAATCGTGTCCTCCATCCAGTTGAAAAGACCGACGAACTCGCCAGGTCCTGTGGTTTTATCCCCTGGGAATGTAATCTGATTCCAGCCGCCTAATGTGGATCGGGAATCGGTGCAGTAATTCGAAGTTCCAGTTCCAGTTCCATCTCCAGGATCATTTACCCGGCAGGCGGGATACCCTGGGTCCTGGCAACTACGGGCGCCGGTGCAACTGCCATCCTCTGTGTTCGGAAAGCAAATGCAGCCACGGTCAAGATCCCCATAGGTAAGAGCCATCCCAATGCTGTTCTGGTTGCCCTCGATTTTTTTCAGGGCGAACCACGGATCAAGCTGGCCGCCGGCGGGTTGCTCCACCGCCCCCGTCACGACGCCCAGGATCAAAAAAATAAAGAAAGTAAGGGGTAAAACGAACCATAAAATTTTCAGCTTCATTAAAAACCCCCCTTTTACTTAATTTTAATCCTAGAGATATTTCTCGCAAAAACCATTCCCAAGATTCGATCACCCGGTGAAAAACTTAACATGCTGTTTTTCAATTGAAATATCTGTTTTTCAAACCGGAAAATTTCGTTGAAAAGATTAAATTTTTACTTAAACCGGCATTTAAGTAAGAAAAGTATAAAATTTGGGAAATGATTTCTCACATTAACCGTAACGGCCTGCTTTTGTAGGCAAGCCAGAATCCAAGAAAACCCAAAAATATTACACCATAGTACACATATCTTGTCAATTTATTATTTTTTATAACTTTATCAAAAATATTTGTAAAACCCAAATAGCAAATTAACAAACTTATAATGAACGTTATAACCCCTCCGAATTTTAGATACTGCATTCTCATTGGCATAAAAATTCCCTTTTGAATTCCAAAGAACAAAAAGAGGAAAGACAAGGTGAAAGCAGCAATGATGACCTCCGCCTTTCCGAAAAAAGAACCGCTCGAAGGCCCAAGTCCTCCCGCTTCCGACCAGGCCCGGCCCAGATTGGCGCCCAAAGCCAAGAGCCCGAAAATCAACATAACGAGGCCGATCTCCCGGTCCGGAAAAAAGTTCCGGATATAGGCCGTCCAAACCAAAAGCATAGGAAACGGAACCAGGAGAACCGCGCCGACAGTTTCCCGGAGGATATTAATGTTTGGCCCCGCCCGGAAGGAAAGCCAATGCCAGTATAGAAGCAGACCCGAGCCCAGAATCCAGACCCCCAGCACTTCCCAAACCCGGTAATAAATTATAACGCCGATGGGGATGCCCATCCCCACGGCGATCACCATTCCGAGCTCAAACCGGCTCAAGAATCGGGGCGCGAGAATTTCTCGAAAAGCCCTGCCCGCCATCGCCGCCCCGATTATTCCCGGATAAATTAGCGCAATTATCACCGCGATTATCACCGTCGTTACCAGGTTGGGAGCGGGATATCGCAGGCTTCCTCCGACTCCGATTCCCACGGATAAAGAAATAATGGGTATCACGACATCCAAGGTAAAAATCAAACGCAGGTATCCCCAGAGATGTTCCCGAAACAACCTATAACCTATTGAATTTTTCATCAATCATCCCGCTTTTTGGAAAGGATTTCGTCCTTGGGCCTGGCGGAAAAAATGTTTTTGGCATTGATCTCCAAAAAGGGCTAACTTTCCTTTTCGCACCCTTGTACTTCTTTTCTCTGAAAAATCAACAAACCATAATTTTCACTGACCGGGATAAATTTCTCCGAAATCCCCCGATAGATTTTAGGCAAATAAAACCCTTTAATCAAACAGTAATCGGAAAATGGTTTTTTAAGTATGGCATTCACCCAATTTCCATACGCCTTAAAATCGTCATTGCTTTGATTCTCCATTCCCCAATTCATCAGGATTAGAAAATCCGGTTTAAATTTTACCAGGTTTTCTTCATAGTTTTTTAGTTTTGGTCTAATCATGTACTCCTGAGCGAACCCGAAAGAACCTTTAATATACCTGAAATTCCCAGGGCTGCCATAGTAACTCATGACGATGGAATTTTTATCTATATTTTTTTCAATCCACTTAACAGATTCCTTGTAAGGATATTCCCAAGCTTGATAAGGAGGTAAATAAATAAAATAAAATAAAATTTGAAAAATAATATTTAAAATAAAAATCCCGACGGCCAGATGCCGATATCGCGGTCTATTACTTTCAAAAAATTGCTTGAAAAAAAATCCAGAGAAAATTACCAGGAAAGGAAATGTCGGGAAAATGTTTTGGGGATTTGGCAGTTTCGAAACCCCAAAAGCGAAAATGAAATATATTACCGGAAAGCAAGAAACCAAAACGGCCGATCTCCAATCCTTTCGAAAAACTATTATCAGCCCGAATACCGAGGAAAAAGCGATCAAGGGATCGGAACCCCCGATAGCGATCAAAGGAGCCAAATAGGGAATCCCGGTTAAAAAGCTCATCGGGTCATAAGGACCTTGCTGAAGAGTTTTCATCTGAAAATACAATTGTGAATAGAAATCCTTAAAATCCAGAATTGAAAACGGGCAGGTCACGATAAATGTGACCGCTGCCACATAACCGGCGAGAAAAAGCTTTAAATCAAATATTGATTTCAAATTTTTATCCTTCAAAATATGGGCAACCACCAACGGGATAAAGGCCAGAAAATTATATTTGGTTGACATGGCCAATCCCATGCAGATCCCTCCCAGCACATAATTTATGATTTTCCCGCTTTCTAAAATTTTCAAAGCAAAATAAACCGTAGCCAGGATCCAAAAGGAAAGGGAAATATCCACCTTAAAAAACTGAGAAAGAAATGCATGAAAAACATTGAAGGAGGATAAAAATAGGATTATTTTCCCGGTTTTTTTCCCAAATAGATTTTTCCCGACCACGTAAAGGAGATAAATTGTAAGCAAGCCAAATAAAACCGAGGTGATTCTTCCGATGTAGAAAAACAAACAATGGTAATCATGAATATGTAGATTCTCGATAAAACTCGCTAACGATGATTGGTTTGAAAAAGGCCATAAAATCAGAATAACCAGGTAATAGATTGCCGAGATCCAATAAATCGGAAAGGATCCATACCAGAAAAAATGCGGGTTTAAATCCCCCGTCCGAATGATATTTAAAGATGATTCAACTAGAAATTTTTCATCCCCGGCTTCGAAATAAGGAAGAAACAAACCTATATCTTTAATTCGCAAAATTAATGCCAGGAGAAAAACAAAAATAAAAAACCAATTCTCCTTGTTTAAAATCGAACCCAACCGGCTAGAAAGGGTTTGGCTTTGGTTTGCTTTATAAGTCCGCATCATACGCCCTCTTCCTGCGCAGATCCCACCCTGCTAAAAACATATCTAGTCAACGGCGAAAAATACGGTAGCCCCGGGGGTATGATTCGATACGAATTAATCAATGAGACATCCAACCGGTGGATCCCCTCGGAAAAATTCTTTTTATTTGATACCAGACGGATAAAAACAAGACCCGGAGGCGAACGATACGAAAAAGATTCAGGATTTTTCCGGGCCGAAGGTAAAATTTTACATACCCCCTGATCTGCCAGCGTCCGAGAGTTTCCGGGGTGAGGCCCAGGTTTCCCAAAGCGGATTTGATCTGTTTCTGGTAGGAAGACCAGGGCACCCCGGAGAATTCTTCCTTTCCGGTCCGCGCTTTCATTTCCTCCGCCACCCTCGTTCCCGGGTAGGGAACCAGGCGCGCCCAGACCAGGTAATCGGGATCCCAGGCCAGAACCATTTTCAAGGATTTTTCGATCTCCCTTTCGGTTTCCCCGGGATGTCCGATGATTAAATCCAGCTGGACCTGAAGGCCAATCACCTCGGGCTTCTGATCGGCCAGATACCGTTTGAATCGGCCCAAGGAAAAATTCTCTTTAATGCAATTTAATATCTTTACCTCATCATTCTGCCGAATTTGGGCGGCGAGATATCCCAAACCTAAAACCGGTTGGATCCCATCGCTTTTGACCTTCGGCCTTACTAATATAATACGCGCATTATTAATTATGCCCTGAGGCCGCCAACCCGGATTATTTTAACCGCCATCAGAAACCCGCCGGCACCTTGTGCCCCCAATACAACTCTTTCAACAGGCCAATTCCGATCTTGATCTTCCGCTTCGCCCCGGATCACCTGGTCAAAATGGGGGAATTTTTCCAGGGTCTCGCGCGGCAGCGTCGAAGCTTGGCACCCGCCGATGATAATTGGAACTGCCGGATTCCAGCTTTTAATCCCCCGAGCCGCATTACCGGCTTCCTCGATTTGCTCGGTATAAACCGTGATCCCTACGAATTCGGGGGAAAAAACCGTCACCTGGGTCTGCAGATCGCCGAATGAAAGCTCCTGGGCCTGAGCATCAATCATTTTGACCGAATGGCCTTTCTCCCGGAGCGCCGCCGCCAGGTAGGCCATCCCGATATGAGGATTCGAGTAATAAAGGGCGAAATCCCGATGGCGGCTCTTGATCCGGGGGGGAATGATGAGCATGACTCTCATGGTGCCCTCGGCTAATGAAATCCCCTCGCCCGTTTCCAGGCCCGGAGGGTAAAATGTCTAAGCCCGTCTCCGAACGACACGTCCAGGAAAGCGCCCCGAAAAAAGAGCGATCCGGCCCGGGAAAGGTAAAAGCGGCGGTAAGCTTTCCTCTGGAGGGCGAAAAGATCCGCGTCGGGTACCTCGCTCAAATTGATGAAACCCTGATGGAAGTCCAGATCCGCAAAACGAAAAGGCCGCGGGGAGAGATAGTTGTTGGAATTGAATTTTTCGCCCATGGGGGTCCCCCCGTAGGGAACAACCATGAAAAAAGTAGCGAAATCCAGCCGGGAGGACCAGGCCCATTCCACCGTTTTTCTGGCCTCCCCCAAGGTTTCGGTCGGAAAACCCAGCATGAAAAAACCAATGGTCGTGATCCCCAATTTCCGGCAGTCTTCCACCGCCTGGCGAACCCGTTCGAGATCAAGTTTCTTCCCGATCACCTCCTGCAAACGGGGGGAAGCGGTTTCCACCGCTAGGGCGGCGAAATAGGTTCCCGCCTCCTTCATCATTTTTAAAGAATTATAATTCAAGCGGTCCCCGCGCAGACCGTTCGGAAAGGCCAGGCGAATCTTCAGTTTGCGCTCCCCGATCAACCTGATGATCTCCTCTACCCGGGGAAGATCCAGGTTGAAAATATCGTCGATCACCTCGAATTCCCGGATCCCATAATCCCGATAAAGCCGCTCGAATTCCTCGATCACACTCTCCGGGCTCCGGGGCCGGAAGCCCCGACCAAAAAGCTTGTGACAATAGATGCAGTCATAGGGGCAAGCCCGGGAGGTCATCAACGACATATATCTCCGTTTCGGAAGATTCCCATTTCTTTTCACCCGGGCATAGGCAGGGAGCGGGATCAAGTCCCAGGCGGGGAACGGCAGTTGGTCCAGGTTTGCGATATAGGGCCGGGGCTCGTTTCTGACCACCCTTCCCCCTTCCCGACGGGCGATCCCCCGGATCCGGTCCGGTTCCCCCCCCGACATCAAGACCTCGACGAGTTCCCGGATTGTCTCTTCCCCCTCCCCGATCACAACCCAATCGACCCGGGGATCGGAAAGAACCTCCTCCGGGTAGGCGGAGGGATGGGGGCCCCCCGCGACAATCGCCTTCACCCCCGGAATCTCCCGGGCCAGTCCGGCGAAACGATGCAGGGAATCTGACTCCTGGGTGAGCGCGGAAAGCCCTACGATCTCGGGGGAAAAAACCTTAAGCTCATCGCGAAATCCCTCCGGCCGGCCCGGCTTAAACCTTGAGTCGAGGATCTTAACCTCGTGTCCCTGCTCTCTGAGGACCGAGGCGATATACATTATTCCCAGGGGCGGAGAGACCAGAAGGTTAAAGCTCGGGGGAAGGGAACACTTGATTAAAGCGATTCGAGCCATCGTTATTATTCAATCACCATTTTAAACATTTTCGTAGTGCGACCTTAATACGGACAGCCCCGGGACGCCTGGATGGGAATCTCCCGATATTTTTTCGATAAGCGATAAGAAGCCGGATACCTTTTTAAGGGAAAAAGCTCGAAGGCCGGGAAAGGCAGCGCATCCAAATCCGGGAGGAAGGGACGGGGAGAATTAACCCAGATCTCTCCGGCCTTCCGGCCGGCCACCCCCAAAATCCCCCTTAATGACCCCGCTTCCCGGAGAGCTCGGGCCGCCTCTAAAAAAGTTACCTCCCCTTCCCCAAAAACCGCGAAATCAAAATCAGGGAATTCCTTCAAGGTAAGTTCCGGAAGGGCGGTGGGATGGCACCCCCCCACGATTACGGGAATATCCGGATTTATCCGCTTAATGATCCTGCCGGCCAACCCGGCTTCCTCAACCTGTTCGGTGAAAGCGGTAATTCCCACTACCTCCGGATTAATCTTCTTCACCGCCCGGGCGAATTCTCTCAAGCTGAGCTTTTCGATCTGCGCGTCTAAAACCTCCACCGTGAATCCATCCTGTTGTAAAACCGCCGCCAGATAGGCCAATCCCATGTGGGGAGCATTGACCGAAGAGGTTAAAAAACGATCCCCCCCGGGCTTCACCGGCGGAACCACCAGGATGATTTTATTTCGCGGTTTCACTTCATCCTCCGGTAAATCTCAAACCGGTAACCCCGGAGAAGAGGAAAAACCAGTTCCGCCCCCTTCTGCCACCACGGAGGAAAATTGATCGTTTCGGCCAGCCGGTAATTAAATCTTCCCTCTCGTAATTTTTCTGAGGTTTCCCATCCCTCTTGAGAATGGAAAAATCCGGCGTCTTTCTCCAAGGTTTCAGCCGCTAACACCACGATATAATCGTATCCGCCCGACTTGATTAACTCATCGTTAAAACCCGATGACCGAGCCGTCCGTTGATATCGCCCCTGCCAGAAACTTCGTGAGGGAGGAAAAAACCAGCCGGTCAGGATTGCTTTTTCATCCGGTTTTACGCTTTGTTCCAGCCACTTTCCCAGGTCCTGGTGGATATCAAAAAGGGGCCGGTACTGGGGAAAGAAAAAATTCGAAAGGTAAAAAAGCAGGGATAAAACCAGGAGACCTCCGCTGATAATTCGAAAGGATAAAACCCGGCTTTTTAGGGCTTGTTGAAAAAAGTAAGAACCCAGCAAAACCACGAAAGGAAGAAGCGGGAAATAATGCGTATAGAAGGAGGCATATGATATTGCCCCTAGCACCAAAAAATAAGAGAAAGGAAAGGATAGCAATAATACTAGTTTGGCCTTATCCTCACGGACCAGCCAGCCCACTCCCACCCAGGAGGCCAGGTAAAGAAACGGGCTAAAAATGGCCGGGAAAAGCAAAAAGAGCTGAAAAATATATTTTTGGTAAATAAGCGAATGTAAATAAGAAAGCTGGGGTTTGAAATGTATCCCCAGAAAAAAAACCATCTCTTTCAGGACATGCGATAAATTCAGGAAAAAATAAGGATTAAAAAAGGCGAATATGAATAAATACAAACAAATGGAAACCCACAACCGAAGATCAAAAACCGCCTGGCCAAACCTTTTCCCATCTTGGCCCACCCGGAAATAATGCCCCACCAGAACCGGCACGATGGCGACAAAATTGTATTTCGTGGCCAGGGCCAGCCCCGCAAAGATCCCTCCCCCGAGATATCCCTTCCAGCCGCCTCTTTCCTTAATCTCAAATGCGAAATACACCGACAACAAGATAAATAATGTCATGATCCCATCCACGTTAAAAACCTGCGATCGATCGATCTGGAGAGGGGATAAGACCAGCAAAATCGCGGTTAGAAGCCCTACCCCGCGACCAAAAACTCTTTTTCCCAGAAGATATCCGGTCCAGATGATGAGCAGGCCGAATCCGACGCACATGATTCGGCCCAACATGAAAAGAATGAAATTTTGATCCTCATAGAAAAACGGCATCGCTTCGATAGGGCCGCCCCACCAACCGACAACCTTGAAGTAAATGAAATAAAGCGCCGCGGTCAGATAAATCGTGAAGCCGCCATACTTGAAAAAGCCCGGATCCAGGTCGCCGGTCTGCAGAATTTTCAAGGCTGAATTTACCATGTAGCCTTCATCGTTGACGATGAAGTAAGGAAATAGAAAATCGAGCCCCCGTAAACGAATCGCCAGGGAGGCCCCTAAAATCAGGATCAGGGCCAGCGTGTTATTTTTTTGCCCGGGGAACAAACTTTTCCAGTTGGTTGGAACCAAATTTATTTAATTCCTTTTCTTATTATCCCCGAAAATATATTTGGAATTTATTATAATTGAAATCCATGATACCCTATAATAAAGATATTTTGAGGTAGCTTGCCTGAGATGCCCAACCCGTCCCAAGTTGATTTCCCGAGCCGATATCATTTTCCCGCCGATATTATCGTGGGGATGCAATCTTGAAATTATAAGCGCACCATCGGAAATAGAACATCTTGAGATAACCCGACGGCAATGAAAAACTTGTCCAGAAACACCTCTCCCCCGCGGAGGTCTTTACCTGCCGTCGCCTTTGACCGCGTCGCTTGGGCGATAGACTCGGTCCGTTCTTTCCCTCCCTTCCATATTCACGCTTTTCTTCATTTTGACCGTCCCCTGGAACCCCAAAGACTGCGTCAAGCGGTCACTAAGCTGTTGAATCGTTTTCCCCTTACGGGGGGAACACTTAATATTAATGATCTCTTTAGTTTAAGAGACCGTTGGCAAATTGAACCTGTTCCGGATCCTGACAAAATAATTCTTCCATCGCGTTCAAAACCAACCGCTTTCCTTCCGGAAGAGAAAGATCCAGCTGTCATTGATTTCGTTAACTCCCGCCTGGATCTTACCTCCCAACCCCCGATCCGGATTCTCTTCTCTTCAGGCCCAAACCAGAGTCGAATGATAATCAAATCCCACCATGGCTTTTCCGATGGAAAAGGTCTGCTTTTTCTGCTTAATGAGATGCGCCGGTGTTATCTTGATCCTGCCGATGAAAATGCCCGGGAACCCCCCCCGGCCGAAAACCGGGGGTTTTTCCCGCGCTACCTTAAGGCCGGCATCCACCGTTGGCCTGGAATATTGTTCCGCCTCTTTTCCCTGGCCTGGGCCTCCCGGCATAAATTCCACCCCGGGCAACTCCTGCCTTCTGCCTCCGCGAAGCCAGCTGCTCTTGGTCATGATTCTCGCCTCCACTGGCTTAATTTGTTTTTTCCCCCGGATGAAGCCCTGGCAATTCACAACCGGGCCCGGAGATACGAGGTTAAGATTAATGATATTATTTTGGCGGCCGCGGTCCGGACTTTTTTCCGGAGCGACTTGAATCCTTTCCAGGGCGAAGGAAATCCTGAAATTTTAATGGCGGTAGATCTTCGCGGCACTTTCGGACATCCGGCGATGCTCGCCAATATGAGTGGAATTGAAATCATCTCGGTGCCCAGATCCGAACTCGGCTCCTTCCCGCAAACCGTGGCTGAGGTGAAAGCCCAAACCTCCCGGATAAAATCCCGGAACCCGGGGTTGCCTTATCTCCTTCCTCTCGCCTGCAGCCGAATCCTGCCTTACCCGATGGTGAAAGGATTTTTCCACTGGTTCGGCCGGCGGATTCATTCACCTTCCCACCTTCGAAATGGAGTTACGAACCTGGGAATTATTGACCCCACGCTTTCCGACTGGGGCGGAGCTAAGCTTCTGCGTCTCTCCCTGCTTTCGCCCCGCATTTTCCCTTGGGGATACACCGTCACCGTTACAAGTTTCAACGGTTCAATCGAAATGAACCTAGGATTTTTATCCCCTTACCTCACTTTGGAATCCGCCCAACGGTTATCTCAATGTTTTAAGAATGAACTTTTGCAATAGTTAGAACATTACTTAAACTGGCGCCAATGCCTCCCGCCCGGAAAATCCTCTTACTCAATCCTCCCGGAAAGAAAAGCTACCTTCGTGATTATTATTGTCCCAATGTCGCCAAGGCCCGATATGTATGGCCGCCCGGGGACCTGCTGCTGCAAAGCGGTATCCTTTCCCAGATTCATTTCCTTAAGGTGATTGACGCGATTGCCTCCGGGCTTTCCCCTCAAAAAACCCTCGGGGAAATCGAGCGATTCCAGCCGGACCTGATATTTTTTCTCACCAGCTCTCTTTCCTGGGAAGAGGATCGCGATTTTTTACGGCAGCTCAAAACCGGATTTCATCCCGTCCTCATCGGCTCCGGCGACATGCTCCAATTCCAGGGAGAAAAAATCTTTCGGGAAAACCTTTTCCTTGATGGAATCCTCTTGGATTTAATCTCGGATTCCATCCTGAAGTTTCTCGACCATCCCGGGGTAACCATTCCCAATCTGATTTACCGGAATAACCACGAGATTGTGTCCGGTCCTCGGATTCGCCCCGCTGATCCTTTCGAGGTTCCGGCTGCCAAGTACGAACTTTTCCCGATCAGTCGCTATTCCCTCCCCTTTGGAAACCCCGGGCTCTGGGGAAGTTCATATACCAGTTATGGCTGTCCTTATTCCTGCTATTTCTGCCCCGTCCCCGAGATGGGGTTCCGTCTCCGAAAAGTCGAGAATATTATCGAAGAGCTGCATCACCTGCAATCCCTGAAAATCAACAATCTGGTTTTCCGGGACTCCAGCCTGACCAATGTTCTTCCGCATACCCTTGATTTAATCAACCGGATGAAAGCGGAAAATCTTTATTTTAACTGGATCTGCCATTCCCGTCCCGACACGATTACTCCCCAATTTCTCCAATTGATGAGACAATCCGGATGCTTTCTGATTATGTTTGGGATCGAAAATGGGAATGAGGAGGTCCGGAAGATCCATAAAATGACCATCTCCAATGAAGAAATTCGCGCTCTGTTTCAGGCCTGCCGGGAATCGAAAATCAAAATCCTCGCCCATTTCATCCTGGGACTCCCAGGCGAAAGTCCGGATTCCGTCCAAGACACCATAAATTTCGCCATCAATTCCGGTTGTGATTACATGTCTTTCAATATACTTTTCAGCCGTTCCGCAACCGCGATCCCGACCATTGATCATATTCCTTTGAGCGGGAAACAAAGGATTAAGATATTAAGACGGGCCCACCGGAAATTCTACTTGCGGCCCCGGATCATGTATCATCACCTTGCCGGGATCAAGTCACTATCGCAACTCTGGGACAATATCAGGAGCGGGATCAGTTTGTTCCGAAATAAAACCTGAATTTTTCGCCTGAATTTCGCCCGCTTTTTAATCCTCCGGGGATTTATTTATGAGGATTCTTTTAATCGAGCCGGATAGTCAGATCAGGAACCGTACCTTTCTCGAACCGCTCGGACTCTGCTCCCTCGCCGCCTATGCCGAGAAAGCCGGCCACCAGGTTAAAATTATTCACCAATTGAATTTCCAGGAACCATCCAGCCTGGAGATTTTGAATTTGGCCCGGGATTTTCAGCCCGAGGTAGTGGGTTTTTCCTGCCTGACGGAAAATTATAAAAACGGGCTGCGAATCGCCCGATTGTTAAAAAGTGAACTGGACATTCGGACCATCTTTGGCGGGGTTCACGCCACCGCTGTCCCTGAAATCGTCCAGGAAAAAGGGATTGATCTGGTGGTGAGGGGTGAAGGGGAATTAACCCTGCTCGAAATCTTGGCTTCCTGGGAATCAGAAAAAGAATTGGATGATATCAAAGGGATTGCTTTTTTAAATCGCAATCATCAGGTCCAGGTCAATCCTCCCCGGGAAAGAATCACCGATCTTGATGCGCTCCCTTTCCCCCAACGAGACGGCCTCCCGTTACGCCGTTACAACCTGCAAATATTTCTCGACCTTCCCATTTCCAGGCAAAAAGCATGCAGTATTTGCTCCTCGCGCGGCTGCCCTTTTAACTGCAGTTTCTGCAACAGTCCCTCCCACTGGGGACGGCGCTGGATCGCCCGATCCGCCGCCAGTATCATCGCGGAAATTGAATATGTCCAGGAAAAATACCAGGCCAATCTGATCTTTTTCCGGGACGAGGAGCCCACCCTCAACCGGCCCAGAATACAGGAAATCTGCGAGGAGATCGCCCGCCGGGATTTAAAAATCCAATGGGGTTCATTTGCCCGGGTGGATAGTATCGATGAGTCTTTTCTGAAAGTCCTGAAATCCGGAGGCTGCCGGTTTTTATCCTTCGGGATCGAAACGAACCTCCCGGAGTCTCAGGAGCGGATCGGGAAAAAGATAAATCCATCCGAGATCCTGCAAACCCTGAAAACCGTCAGCGCCCACGGGATCACTACTCAATGTCATTTCGTGATCGGCTTCCCGTGGGAAACCCGCGACTCACTTTCCCAAGAAATGAAATTTATCTCCCGGCTCGACGCCGATTTTATTAACATCCATTTCGCCGCTCCCTACCCGGGGACAGATTTATTTGAACAGGTAAAGGACTCCGGATTGCTTTTCGATCACGATACCAATCGCTGGACGCATTCCGTTCCGGTCATGCGAACCTACCAGCTGGATCAAAAGGAACTGCTGGCCTTCCACCGCAAAATGTTCTTCCCTTTTTATTTTAATCCCCGCTATTTCTTCCGGACCTTGAAGAAGATCCTGAATAATCCGTTCCTCCTCCGGAGCTATATCGAATTTATCTTCTTTGCTGTTAAATCCACCCGGGAAAGGTTCGGCTCCTCCCGGTCCGGCCTCCGTTATAAAGCCGAATAATTCGGAAGTCCGAAATCATTTGAACCCGAAAAATGCAGTTGGATTCGTACTACCGTCTTTCGCGAGCGGATATTTTTGTAGTCTGCCGATTCACGTGTCCCGTCACTAGCTAGGCGGAATCGGCGTTTTTAAAAAGAGCCGGATCCTCCGTTGTCGGGATAAATCCCTCTGAAGTCGGGACAAGTAAATCGGGCAACTACATAATTCGAAAATTCATTTCCGGGTAAATCCGCCTTACCAGTTTCTGGCCTTCTCATGAAAAGATTTTGAATTATCGGGTTAAAGTAATAAGATCTCAGTCATGAAAATTCTTCTCATTAATCCCGGCATGAATCTCCAAAAATTCGGGAAATTTTCCCGACTGATGGAACCGATGCCGGGAATCGGCCTGGCTTATATTGCCTCTATTCTTGAGAAAGACGGTTTCCCGGTGGAGGTGATTGATGATTTTGCCCTTCATTACGGAATTGAAAAAATCGTGAGGAAAGCTCGGCAGATCCAGCCGGCTTTGGTCGGGATCTCCTGCCTTACTCCCTCCGCCCCCTATGTATTCAAACTCGCCCAAACCCTTAAACAAAACTTTCCCGATGCCAATATTGCCCTTGGCAACGTACATGCCAGTTATTTCGCGGATGAACTGCTCCGGCAAGGAATAGATGTGATTATTCACGGAGAAGGGGAACTCCCGATGCTCAACCTGGCCCGGGCAATTCGAGACTCACAAACCTGGGACGGTTTGGAAAGCATATCCTATAAGTTAAAAAATGGTGAAATCCGGCGTAATAAAAAACACATCCCGCTTTCCGACTTGGATGTCCTCCCCTTCCCGGCCTGGCATCTTTTCCCGGTTGAAAAATATGGACTTTTCCCTTTCGCCGATATAAAAAAACCGATCTTAACCGTGCTGGGTTCCCGGGGCTGCCCCTACCAATGCAGTTTTTGCTCGGTTACTTACTGGGGGAACAAATATCGAAAACGAAAACCGGAAAAGGTTGTTGATGAGATTGAATATCTGATTGATCGTTTTAAAATCCGCCAGTTTGGGTTCGTGGACGCGATCTTCCCTTTGAACAAAAACGATGGTCTCGATTTTTGCCGGGAGATGGTGAATCGCAAAGCCTCCCAAAAGGTAATCTGGACCACCGAGACCCGGCCCGATTGTCTGGATCCGGAAATTATCGCCGCCCTCAAAGAAGCCGGTTGCCGAAGGTTGATCTTCGGGATCGAGTCCGGTCACCAAGACACCCTTAACCGAATTGGGAAAGCAGCCAAAATCGAAACAACCAAAATCATTATCAAACAAGTCCAAGCAGCGGGTTTGGAAACCATTGGACTTTTTATGATCGGGCTCCCCGGCGAAAGCTCGGAATCCATCACCCGGACGATAAATTACGCAACCGAGTTGGATCTGGACTTCGCCAAATTTGCCATCTTTGTCCCTTTCCCGGGAAGCCGGGCATATGAAGATCTTCGCAAAACCGGCTGGGATCGGAGGGACTGGGAAAATTTTTCAACCTTCAATCCCGACCCGGCGGATTTGGTCTATGTTCCCCCTGGATTGTCCGGGCAAACCCTCATCGAGCTCCAGAAAAAAGCCCATCGGAAATTTTATTTCCGGCTTCGAATGATTCTTCGGCAGTTTTTTCGGATTCGCACCATTCCCCTGCGCGATATTGTCCGGGGAGTTTATGCCCTTCTTCGATAACGGCTCAGACCCGTCGGCCTAATCATCGTACCAGGCGGGTTTCTTCAAGCCGGTGAATTCCTTTCGGGAAAAAGGGTTGAAACGCTGCCAGAAAGAATTCCAGGATAATTTCAGTACGACCCAGATCCACCAGAGATAAAGGTTCCTTTTATAAGCCCCCCGGCTGAATAAGCCTTTGAGCAGCCAGCTTGCTCGAACAAACCGCCAATTAAGCTCCAGCAACCCCCGCTCGATCTCCGGACGGGTAAGGAATCGGGAAGACATTACCGGTGTCATCCAGTCATAGCTCCGAAAATCCTTAACCTCGATCCAGCCGTTGTGGTTCGCTTCCTCCCAAAGTTCAGTGCCCGGAACCGGGGTAAGGGGGTGGAAAGCCGGGTAATCTGCCTTTAGCTCTTTGGCAAATTCAAGCTGGGATTGCATCGATTCCCGGGTTTCTTCTCTAGTTCCGACAATGAAAGTGGCCTGACGGAAGACACTTGGGTATTTCCGGCGTAAAAGCTCAAAGCATCGGCGGGTTTTATCGGCGGAATAAAAATTCTTTCCGAAATCCTTTAACTGGTCGTCCTCGGCCCGCTCCACTCCGATGCAAACGTGAGAGAGACCGGACCTGACCATCTTTTCAAAAATGCCTTCCTGCTCATCCCGCAGGATAAAATCGGCCCGCATAAAGGCAAACCATTTGATCCCCAGGTTCTCCCGAATCAACGCTTCCGCAAAAGTCTCATTCCATTGAGGATCAACATTCCAAGTGTCGTCCGTAAAAACCAGGCAATTTTTCCGATATTTCCTGGAAAGGATTTCGATCTCTGATATGGTTCGCTCCACGGATTTAGTCCGCCACTTCGGGTTAAGAACAATTTGCCCATTTTGTTCCGTACGCTCAGCCATTTGCACCCACCAAACGCAAAACTTACATTGACTGACACAACCCCGGCTATGATGGATCGTGGTCCCCCCCGGCGAAAAAAGCAGGCGGGATTTTCCGTAAAGGTCCATGGGTAAAAGATCATAAGCAGGGAGAGGAAGTTGGTCGAGATCGGGAATCAGCGCGCGCGGAGGTGTATGGAAAATCTTATCTTCCTCTCGGAAAGCGATCCCGGGTATTTCTTGGTGATGGCCATCGCCCTCCGCCAACCCCTCCAGGAGAGCGGGGAAAGTAGCCTCGCCTTCCCCCACCACGATATAATCCAAATCCCGATTCCCGGCGAGAGAACCATCCGCGTAATTGGTGAAATGAACTCCGCCGGCCACCGTAATGATTTTAGGATCTATTTCTTTAGCCAGCCGAAATAACCTGTTCGCCTCGTGGGCATAGAGAGCGTGGCTTTCACCCGCCGCCACAACCTGGGGTTTTTCCTCACTGATAATTTTGGCCAAGCTTTCCCAGCCTATTTTTTCCGGCAGGCAATCGATCACCTTCACCTCATAGCCCTTTTCCCGGACCGCCCCGGCTAAATATGGTAGGGCCTGAGGCAGAAGGTAATTATCCCCTTCGCTAATAAAAGGCCAGTAGTATCGAGGCGGCTGAACTAAAAGAACCTTCATTTGGCTTTTGTATTAGTTCTTCGACTGGTGACTGGCAACTTGTCGCCGGCAACCGGCTTCCGCGCTACCGCCACCCACGCCCGGGCCAGGTTTTTGAGGATCGGCTCATCTCGGAATCGTCTTTCTCCGGCCAGGATCTCTTTTCGGTATTCAGGTTCGGAAAGGCGTTTTTCATCCAATAAACGCTGGAATGGCCCCTCGGCAAGATAATGGCACCCCTCCAAAAGTATGATCTCCAGTCCGCATTTTCCGATGATCTTTTTGAAACCATCCCGGGTAAAATAGCGAGTATAACGGTCTCCCTCAATCAATAAAATATCTTCATTTAATATTTTGTCTACCTGATCGGGAGGAATGTTCGGATCCGCCAGTACGCTTCCGTATTTTCCTTCCACGGAAAGGAAAATTAGGCCCCCTGGCTCAGTCACCCTGATAAGTTCCCGCAGTCCCTTTTCCGTATCGGTGAGATAGGAAAGGAGCTCAATCCCGAAAACAGCGGCATATTTCGAACTGGGAATGAAACCCAAGTCGGCAACATCCGCCCAAAGGATCTCAAAATCACGTATCCCATTTTTCGCCAGGTGTTTTTGGGCGGCAGCGAGATTGGAACGGCAGGCATCGAGCAGGGTTATTTGATAATTACGTTTCCCCAATTCCAAAGAAAATCTTCCTACCCCCCCTCCGGCATCGAGAATCTTTTTCCCCCGGGGAACTTTGGCCAGGTAGGGATCGAAATAACTCAGATAAATTTCTTTTTCCAGCAACTTAAGCCAATAAATCTCCGATTGGGGATTGAGAAAATCAAACAATTTTCCTAATTTAGGCCATTCCCGTTCATACCCGGTAATGTTCCAAAAACCAGGAACATCGCGGCAAATTTTAATCGGATGATTAAGATTTGAATATAATTTTCCCAAAGCCGGCGTTAAACAACGAAATTTCTTTGACCGCGAAAACATTGGATTAAAACCCCGTTAATTTATTTTAATCCGAATCAAATCCAAAATGAAAAAATTGCTTTTAATAGTCTGATAAAAATTGATTTTATTCGATAGGGGCTATATAATAATTGCGTATATTACAAGGAGGTTAAAAGATGCGTTTCCCTCAATGGCGTCCCTCTCCCAGACCGAAACCGAAAGAGTAATTTTAGCTTTCTGGGCGGGAAAATTCTTACATAATTTCTTTCAGAAAAAAATCTCAGCTTAACTCCTCCCAGGGAATGAGATTCCTTTTTTGATAATCCCTTCCTGCTCCTATGCGTGTTCTTTTAGTCAAACCCCAATCTAATAGTGACAGCATCCAGCCAATTTTGGGATTAGGTTATCTCGCCGCTCAATTAAAAAAAAACCAGGAAGTAAAAATATTAGATTGCATCAAGGAAAAACTCCCCCCCTCGAAATTTAAGCGATTTATTTACGATTATAATCCAGAGGTCGTTGGGATCCAGTCCTTAACTACCGATCTCAAGCTGGTCAATGACTACCTGGCCACGATTAAAAAGTTTAATTCCAATATTATCACCATAATCGGTGGGCCTCATCCATCATCGGCGGGCGCGGCCGCGCTTTTGGATTTTCCGCAAGCCGACTTTGCTTTTCAAGGTGAAGCTGAAATCGGCTTTCCCCAGCTTCTGGATAAGTTAAGGGTTCAAGGGTTCCAGGGTTCGAGGGTTCAAGAGACTGAAGACAGAGTTCAAAGTTCAAATCTTGAAAATAAAAATCCGCAATCCGCAATCCGTTCATCCCGAGACCCATCGAGGGACAATCCGCAATTTTTTTCCGAGATTCCCGGCCTAATCTATCGAAACCAAGATGGTATCCAAGCCAATCCCCCTTTATTCATCGATAATTTGGACGCCCTTGGATTCCCCGCTTGGGACCTGTTAAAACCCCAAAAATACCCTCCCGCTCCCCATGGCGGGTTCTATCGCCAATTCCCGGTCGCGCCCATCAACATCTCTCGGGGTTGTCCCTTTTCCTGTGCCTTCTGCTCAGCAAAAAAAATCTCCGGGGAAAAAATTCGATACCGGACCGTTGAAAATGTGCTGGCAGAAATCCGTCTTCTTTCCTCTAAATTCAATATCCGTGAAATCCATATTATTGATGACAACTTTACCTATAACCGCGAATACGTTTTCCAATTTTGTCACTCACTTAACCAAAACGGGCAGCGAATCACCTGGACTTGTCCCAACGGTGTGAGAGCGGATACCCTGGATAAAGAAATGCTTACGGTCATGAAAAAGTCGGGTTGCTATGCACTCTCGATCGGGATTGAATCAGGATCAGATTCCATCTTGAATTATATAAACAAAAACATCTCCACCAACCTGATTCGAGAAAAAATTAATCTTATCCGGGACACGGGGATTGAAGTTATCGGCTTTTTTGTGCTGGGTTTCCCGCCCGAAAGCCGGGAAGATCTTCGCCAAACGGTCCGATTCTCCTTGGACCTGGGGCTAAAACGAGCTCAATACATTCTCTTTCATCCTTTTCCGGGAAGCCCAATCTATGCCGGTCTTAATCCTCGTCTAATCAAAGCCGGTAACCCGCAGGGATCAACATATGCCGACCCGGTCCTGGCTCCGAATGGAATCTCCCTCCCGGAACTGAAAAATTTTCAAAGAATGGCATTTCTCAAATTTTATCTCCGGCCTCGATCGCTGTTTAATTTGATTGCCGATATCAAATCCCCGAAACATCTGTATTATCTCATTCGCCGGATGAAAAGATGGCTGCTCCGTTAAAAACACCACCCAAGGTCCTCCTGCTCAATCCCCCGGGGGATCAAATGTACCTGCGAGATTATTATTGCAGTACTGTCTCCAAAGCGGGATATTACTGGCATCCGGTTGATCTCCTGGTTCAGAGTGGAATCCTTCATTCTGAATTCGAGGTCAAGTTTATCGATGCTATCGCGGGAAAAATCTCGCCTCAGAAATGCTTGCAAAAAATCATCGATATCCATCCTGATGCCGTCCTTTTCCTCTCGGGGACCCAGTCGTGGACCGGCGACTTTGCCTTCCTGAAAAAGGTGAAGGAAGCCACCGGTGCTTGCTTAGTGGGTTCGGGCGAGATTTTCCTTTCCGGCGGGGCGGAGATCCTTAACTCCCAACCTTTTCTGAACGGAGCCATTCTTGATTTTACCAACTCCGACTTCCGGTTTTACCTCGAAGGCAAATATGAATTAATCGAAAAAATGATTTTCAAAGTTGGTTCTGAGGTAATCATTAAAAAGTCCCCTAAATCCGTTCGAGAATTTACCTTCCCCTCTCCTCAGCATCATCTGTTTGTGAGTCCGAATTATTGTATGCCCTTCGTTCCTCGGCCGTTTGCCACAGTCTTAACCGATTACGGTTGCCCTTATTCCTGTTCTTTTTGTAATTCAGGATCTTTTGGATATAAAGCCAGAAACCTCGACAACGCTATTCAGGAAATCCATGATTTATCCGATTCCGGGATAAAAAGCATATTTGTTAAAAACATGACTTTTGCCGCCGAGCGGTCCCGAGCCTGGGAATTTTGCCAAAAAATTATTGATCACAACATAAAAATAATTTGGAATTGCTATAGTCGAACAGACTTGATTGACGAAGACCTCTTGCAAATCATGAAAGCGGCAGGTTGCAGATTGATCCAATTTGGTGTGGAAAGTGTAGACGAAGAATTGCTCAGAAGCGTCGGGAAGTGTATTCCCTTAGATATTACTTTGAAAACTTTTGACCTCTGTAAAAGAAATAACATCCTCACCGGGGCGCATTTCATTTTTGGTCTTTCTGAATCTGATATAAACCATTTCCAGGCCACATCCAACTTCATCAAACGTTTGAAACCGAGTTATATTTCAATAAATATTTTCTCTCCCCGCCTGGAGGCAAGACTTAAAAACAAAAAATCCTGCGATAATTTAGCCCTGGTTCGACTCCAAAACCAATTTTATCGAAATTTTTACTTTAACCTCGATTATCTTCTTACCAGACTCTTTTCCATAAAATATCTTACGGAACTATTTGATTCGATAAAACTGGGGTTTTCCCTGACCAAGCGTGTGATTATTAAATGATATTATGAATGTCCTGTTGATAAATCCTGGATCAAGCTTAAAAAAAACCATGGGAAAATGGTCATACTTTATATCCCCCGTGCTTCCGCTCGGGATTGCATACATTGCCTCTGTTCTTGAAAAAAGTGGTCATTTAGTACAAGTCATAGATCAGTATGCCGATAATATGACTAATAAAAATCTTCTTGATTTTATTTATCGTTCTAACCCGGATGCTATCGGATTTTCATGTCTTAGCAATTCCATCCCCGCAGCAAGGATATTATGCGAAGAAATTAAAAAGATCAAGCCGGCGATAAAAATTATTTTGGGTAATATTCACCCTACTGTTCTCCCGGAAAACACACTCAAAACAGTTCCCGCTGATATTATTGTCAGGGGTGAAGGAGAACTTACTATCCTGGAATTGCTAGAATATCTTGAGAACAAGAAGGATCTAACTGAAGTTAAAGGTATAACATATCGAAATAACGGCACTATTCTTCACAATCCCGATCGTCCGATGATCAAAGACTTGGATGACCTTCCTTATCCCGCCTGGCACCATTTCAATCTTAAAAAATACAATACCCTTCCTTTATTGGGATTCAAAGATATCTATCTTCCAATTCAGTCGATGAGAGGATGTAGTTATCGCTGCTATTTTTGTGCCCAGGATCGGGTTTTCCACGGAGTTCGCATCAGGAAAGTAAAAAAGATAGTGGATGAAATTGAATATTTCCATGGGAAAATGGGAATAAAATTCTTCCGTTTTAACGATCCCTATTTTCCGATAAACCCCCAGTATGGTTTTGAGTTTTGTGACGAATTAATCAGCAGGGGCTTAAACAAACGAATTAAATGGGTAATTGAATCGCGGGTTGATGTCCTAAATGATCAATTATGCTCAAGAATGAAAGAAGCAGGATTAAGTTTAATCGCATTTGGTTTTGAATCCGGAAGCGAAAACATTTTAAACAAAATTAATAAAAGAATAACCTTAAATGATTCCCAAGTGATTATGAATTCTGCTCGGGAAGCCAAATTAAATACCTTTGGATGTTTTATACTCGGCTTGCCGGGAGAAAACCAATCAAGTTGCCGTCAGACTATCGATTTTGCCCTAAAGCTGGATTGTGATCTGGCCAAATTCAGCATTGCCACGCCATATCCTGGATCAAGATTCTTTGAAGATTATCAAGACACGCTGATTAACCGGTCCAGCTCTGATGGTTTTTCTGCCTGGCACGACAGTTCCTTGCAAGGTGGACCTGTGTTTATTCCCCAGGGAATGAGTGCAGATGAATTGATTGGCTTGCAGAAAGAAGCCATGCGAAAGTTTTACCTCCGGCCTCGAAAAATTCTCAAATTAGTTACGAAAAGACTGTTGAGCTGGCGGAGTATTTTGTGGGGAGGGTTAGTTCTTATCAGCAACTATTTTCACAGGCGAAAATGAAAAACCTTGTGCTTTTACAACCCAAGATCGGGGACATGGATTTCCTGAGAACTCATCCTGCCCTGCCCCTCGGTTTGCTTCACGCTTCTTCCCTAGTTGCCCAGAAGTACGAAATCAGGTTCCTCGATCAGAGATTGAATCAAAAATTAGAAAATTCTTTGCCAAATTTGATTGATCAGGATACTGTCCTTGTGGGAGTAACATCTTTCACCGGTCCCATGATTCTCGAGGCCCTCAAGATGTGCGCTACCATCAGGAAAATTCATAATGTTCCCATTGTCTGGGGGGGAGTACATCCATCAATTCTCTCAGAAGATACCCTCCGGGATAATCGTGTGGATATTGTCATTCGTGGCGAAGGTGAGGTCACCTTACTTGAACTTACCGAAGCCTTGTTAAGAGGTAACCCTCTGGAAAATATAAAGGGAATCTCTTACCGGCAAAACGGCGGGATCAAATCCAATCCCGAGAGGGAGTTTTCAGACCTAGACCTCCTGCCCGATCTACCTTATCACCTCATTAATGTCAAGCAATATCTGCCCTTATACCGAGGCCAGAGAAGTTTTTATTTTCAAGCCTCTCGCGGCTGCCCCTCGGCCTGCACCTTTTGCTACAACGCTAATTTCAACCGGAGGAGATGGCGAAAGATAGCCGCTGGCCAGGTTATTGCACGGCTGCAGGCAGCAAAACAACATTATGGGGTGGAGAATATCTATTTCGTGGATGACAATTTTTTCCTCGATTTTGACTGGTGCCGGGAGATCATGGCGGGCCTGAAGAACCTGCGGCTTTCGTGGCAAATTCAGGGGGTGGATGTTACCTCGCTGAAACGGATGGATGATGATTTTCTCGCATCTTTAGTAGAAAGCGGCTGCCTCCGGATTACTTTGGGGGTGGAATCAGGCTCACCTCGGGTCCGAAAGTTAATGGGTAAGGGGGAGACCGTGGAGGAGGTCGGCGAGCAGATCTCGAGGTTAAAACCGTTCCCGCTCTCGGTCTATTGCAGTTTTATCGTGGGTTTCCCCGGCGAAGAAGAGGAAGACCTGCGGCTCACCCTGCAGCTTATTCTCGGGCTCAAGCGAAGCAACCCCCGGGTCCAAATTTCTCCGCTCTACAGTTACACCCCATATCCCGGAACTTTGATGTTTGATACAGCAGCCCGGGAGGGCTACGATATACCCGATTCCTTGGAAGGGTGGGGAAGGACGGGCGGGTGGGATCAGGAGAAAAAGAATCGTTCAGGGAGGGAAAAAAGCTCAAGACTGGCCAAGCTTTACTTCCTGTCCAATTTTTTAGATCGAAAGGCCCGGGAATACAACGCTCCCAGGTGGGTAAATTTTATAGTGTCGATCTACCGGCCGGTAGCGGAATTCCGGATCAAACACTTCTTTTTCTTTCTTCTGTTTGAGAGAAATCTAGCCCAGCTTTTGAGATTTTTCTGGGTTCGAGTTCGGAGGTACAGGAGATGAGAAAAATCCTTTTGGCCCGGGTTTTTCAACCCTACCCTGTGCATGTAGCGGGGCCTCCACTGGGGCTGATGCACTTAGCGTCGGCCATTCGAAAATTTGGGAAAGAGCAATACCAGATAAAAATTGTGGACATGAATCTCACCCGGATGAAACCCGAAAAACTTAAGGAAGTTCTACAGGATTTCGACCCCGAGTTGGTGGGTCTGAGCGCCCTAGCTTTTGAACGACAGGCGGTGCACCGGACCGCCCGACTGATCAAGGAATTCAAACCGGATTGTCGGGTGGTAGTTGGGGGACCTTATGGTACCATGTGGAGCACGGAAATTTTACAGGATAATCGAGTGGACTGGGTAGTAATCGGGGAAGGGGAAATAACCTTCACCGAATTACTTGATACATACTTTCGTGATGGAGATATTACCAAGGTAGAAGGGATCGCTTATCGGCAAAACGGTAATATCAACCATTCGGGGAACCGTAAACCGGTCGCTGATCTTGATACCCTGCCTTTTCCGGCCTGGGATCTCGTAGATATTCCGGCTTATTCCCGATGGATCCAGAACGCGAACGTGATTTTGGCTGCCAGGCCTTATATGTACATTTTCACTTCCCGGGGATGCCCTTTTCAGTGTGCTTATTGTCATGACATTTTGGGGAAAAGCATCCGGGAAGCGAGTCCGCAAAACGTTTTGGAGCAAATCAAGATCCTAGTTTCTCGCTATAGGATAAAAGAGTTTCACATCGTTGACGATTGTTTCAACTATCATGCGGAAAGAGCCAAAGAGATTTGCCGGCGAATTATTGCCGAGGGTTTAAAAATAAAGATTGCTTTCCCGAACGGAATCCGCGCCGACTTGCTCGACAGGGAATTGTTATCCCTCTTAAAGAAAGCCGGAGCTTATATACTCAGCTTCGCAGTGGAATCTGCCTCTCTCCGCATTCAGAAAATGATTAAGAAAAACCTTGATCTTAATAAAACCATAGAGATGATAATTGCTGCCGATCAATTGGGGTTTCTCACCAAAGGTTATTTTATGATCGGTTTTCCCACTGAGACACAGGAGGAGATTAACAAAACGGTGGATTTCGCGGTTAAATCCCCTCTTCTTTT
This sequence comes from Pseudomonadota bacterium, assembly GCA_026388655.1. GTDB lineage: Bacteria > Desulfobacterota > JAPLJL01 > JAPLJL01 > JAPLJL01 > JAPLJL01. Next base: position 32,593 of record JAPLJI010000138.1, on the reverse strand, counting down.
TGCTTCTTTTTTCAATGTGGTCCCTTTTCGTAAAACTCCTTTATATGAACTCGCCCGCCTTCAGTATCCTGATATTGATAATATTGATTATGACCTGTATTACTACGGCAAGTCTTTTTATTCCTTTGCCACCGGGTTTGATTTGAATAAAACCCAAAGAAAAGCCTATTGGAAATTTTACTTTCCGGGACGTATTTTTCGGATTATGCGTAAACCTTTCCTTAAATTTTATAGTTTCAGACAAATATTTATTTCTTTCCTTATGATTTATCTGGGAAAATCATTAAAAAGATTGAGAATTAATCTTTTTATCTAAATTAAAATCTTACCTCTTCCGATTTTTTGTGCTTTTTTTGCGTAGAACTTTTAATCGTATTTAAAACCTTGCTCAGATCTGATTCTAAATTATTAATATTCTTTCATTCGTTAATATTTTGGATTTCTTCGTTTTTTTTGATTTTTATCGCTTTTTGGCAATTTTATTTTTTCCTTAGTCAACTCAATTGGGATTTAAATTCTCTTTTTTTCAAATTCATTTCATTAATAGTTCTCATTTTTATTTTAAAAATTGTTTCAAATAAAAATATTATTTTTAATATAATCTTTTTAATTACTTTAACTTTTTGTTGGTTCACATTCCTTAATTTATGGAATCAGATCGGATGGGTCCGATGGATTATTAATGTTACCATTCCAATACTAATAAAAGTAACTGAAAAAGAATTTATCTTTTATGTCCCGATTTTAATTATTTCCGTCTTATCTTATCTAATTTTCAGAAAATGGTTTTCCCATACAGAATCCTTTTTAATTAGTATTATTATTGTCTTCCTGGGTCTCGTTCCTGTTTCATTCATATTTTATTATTCCTTAGCCGGACCTTCTTGTAATAAAATTTATGATCAAAATAATCTTGAACCTATTTTTTGGTCTAATAAATGTCGAGAAAAGCCTTTCTATTCTAAATCTATACCTATAGACATGACTCATAATCGTCAGATCTTCTTAGATGATGACAAAAAAGAAATATATTTTTCTATGGGATCTACTTTTAATTTTCTTTACAATAAAAATCCGATTTTATGCAAAGTATCTGTTAATGATAATTTAAATTATCAATGCGTCATCGGAGGCGTGGTCAGAAATTTCTATCCAAGTTCCTACTCCGATTATATTTATGCCATAGATTGGGATTTAAATTTATTTTATATTATTTCTAAAGAAAAATTCCTTATTTTAAAAAGATTTCAATTGAGTGAAAACTTTAAAGAACCTATCCAGTTAATTGTAAACGAAGATAATCAAAGTATTTCAATTCTTTCAACTACTAATGTCTTTCTTGATCAATATCACTTACCTCCAATACCAAGTAACATTTCTCAATCAAACAATGATATATTCCAGAAAACAATAGATGATTATGATTCTTCCAGATTTAATTCACATAAAAATAAATCATTTCATATTATAAAACGCTTTTTAAAAGTTCTTATAAATAATTTCCTCAATTATTTTGATATTTACTTATTTCCTGATTATATTAATAATTCTACAAATAAAAAATCCGACCATAATGATAAATTAATTCAAATCAAACGCCTTGATTTTTTAAATGAACACATCATTAAATTCGGTGATCAGGGTTATATGTTACTCGAAAATAAAAATAAAAATTATTATTATGTTTTTATCGCAGATAAAATTTCAAAAAGATTATTAATTAATTCAAATAATATGAAAATTGAAAAAGTATTTCATTTCGATGATTTGGTATCGGCTGCATCCATTGGAAATAATTCTATTTTTGTTGCCTATCTTTTGAAAGGCAAAATTATTGAATATGATTTAAATGATTTTTCAGTCAAATCTATCTTCCAATCCCACCCTTTTATATTTAATATTATTGTCGACAACCAAAGAAATTTATTATATTTATCTGATTATCGACAAGGTAAGTTATTAATTTTAAACAAAACAAATGGCAAAATAATTAAATCATTTTTGGTTGGAAATAAACCAAGAGGATTATTTTTGACTCCTGACAATCAGTCATTATACATAATGTCTAGTTATGGTGTTTTTCGTTTAAATCTTTCTTCCATCAATACTGAAATATATTCTAAATAAAATAATGGTTAATTTAATAAATTATAAATTTAAATATGTAAATATTTTTAGAACCAGAATTGCATTTTCATTATTTATTCTTTCTTTTTCTACTGGTTTATTTTCATTGACAATATTCCAAACCCTTTCATTTTTAATTATTCCCGTTATTTATTTTTTCATTTTGCTTTTGTTTGGGATGCCAATCGGATCAATTATTTCCATTAAATATTTCAATGATAACAGACATGATTTTCAGAAAAGTTTATATATTACTGAATTTTCCATGATTTCTTCATTAATCTTATTCATTATTTTCATTAAAATTGAGAATTTTTTATTTTTTGGAATCGATCTTTCTTCGAATTATATACTTATTTTAAAATTAATAATAAGACTATTTTTCGGCATATTATTCTTTTTATCATTTTTTATTTCTTACGGAATGACTGAATTTTTAGGGTATCAGATTGGTTTGACATATCTTAATCAAAACAGCAAATTAATTTACAGTTTGTACCTTTTCGGTACCGCATCATCTTATTTATTTTTCAGATTATTATTAGATCATGTCGGGATCAGTTCATTAATATTTTTCTCTTTAATCGGAATTATATCCGCAAATTTATTAATCAAATCAAAAAATAATTATTTAAATTATGCCAAAATATTAATTTTGATTATCATGCTATTCAATTCAAAATTGGAAAACATTTACCTTGATATTCTCGAAAGCAAAGAATCAGGTTTTTCAACAAAATATTTTTCTAATTTAGATTCAAAAAATATTTTTCAAGGTTGGTCAAAATATTGCCATTTATCAATCAGCGAAGATAATAATTTAATTTATGGGTTTTACAATGGTTTGCTTGCCTGGATATATCCAAAGAATTTAAAACAATTTATTTCTTCATCTTCAAGTCATTTTTTCCTTGATTATAACTTGTTGAATTCTATTCCTGATTCTTCCAGCCTTGATATAGCTATTTTGGGGTCGGGTGGCGGATTACAATTAAAAGAAGCATTGGAGCTTCAAAATCCTCAAAAAATAGTTGCGGTAGAAATAATTCCCAAAGTCATTGAATATTTTAAAAATTATTATCCCGGTCACGTCTATCAAAACCCCAAAGTTAAAGTTTATTCGACTGATGGAAGAAAATATATTCAAAATACCACTCAAAAATTTAATTTGATTCTTTTATCATCAGTTGATTCACATTTGACTAGTTTAAAAGCATATTTCGAACCTTCCCAAACTTTATATACTCGAGAAGCATTTCAATCTATAGCTCACCATTTGAAAGAAGGAGGAATCCTAGCAATAATTAAGATTACTCCTTTTGATCCCAACCTAATATTTTTTAAAAGATCTTTTAAAATGTTAGAAGATTTAGGTCTAAACACTTATGGTTTTCTCAATGATAATACTTCATGGCCGATTAGCCAGGAAATTAATTCTAACCAAATACCGATATTTTCCTATATGATTATCGGACAGAAAGGTACTTTCGACTTTAACCTTCAAAATAAATTGTTTGAAAACCTTTCAAAATATAAATATCGTGAAATAAATACTAATAATTTAGGCTTATCATCAGATATCGTAGATATAACTGATGACAAACCATTTCCAATTCATGCGATTTCAATTTTTATTACCCCTAAAATAACTTATTTGTTTTGTTCTCTTATTGTATTCTTGACTGTTATTTTTATGATATTAATAAACATAATTATTAGGAAAAAACTGATTTTCAGAAATACTGAATTTCCAAAAAATATTATCAAGCTTTCCTTAATTAGTTTTATGATTGGACTTAATTTTATTTTATTGGAATACTTGATAATATACTTACTTCTAAAATACCTTTCAATTCCAATGGATTCAGCTTTTTGGGGTACCGTATTATTTTTATTCTTTGCCGGTTTGGGTAGCATATTGACAAATAAAAAACACGTAAATATCATTTTCATCGTTTGTTTATTATCATCAATATTTTTTCTTGTTTTAATTAATACTAACAACAACTTAATTTTGTTACTTTTTTCAATTCCTTTAATTTTCTTATCCGGTTCTTTTTTTCCATCTATCTTTTTCGGCCATAAATCTCGTTTGATTCTAATCTATTCGATCGATGCTCTCGGTGTAATTTTCGGAGGTTTGCTTTCTTTAATTATTCCCATATTTTGGGGCTTTAAAATATTTTATTTTTCTGGTATTGTTTTGTTCATTATATCTTTCTTAATTCTTAATAATTTTAGAAAGGATGCCTTTTGAAGATATTACTTATTTCTCCCCCAAGATTCAAAATGATTAAATCCGCCTTTCCCAAAACCCACTTTGAAGGACATTTTATTCCTCTTGGTTTGTTATATATTGCAGCTTATATGAAAAAGGAAAAGGATTATAATGTAAAAATATTGGATATGTTAACTGCCAGAGATTATAATAAATTAGATGATACTTTAAAAATTTTCAACCCCGATCTAGTTGGGATTACTTCATATACATATGAATTATTCGGTCTTACCTATCTGTGCAAATATATCAAAAATTATAATCCCAAAATTCATATTAATTTAGGCGGTCCTCACCTCACTTTATATCCGGATGAAACTTTAAAATTTCCTTTCGTAGATTCAATAACAATCGGAGATGGTGAAATAGCTTTTACTAAACTTGCTGAAGCTTTAAATATTAACCAGATTCCTGTTGATATTCCTGGAATCTGGTTTAAAAATAATAATCAATATATAAAAAACAACTCACCTGCTATCATAAAAAACTTAGATACTTTACCTTTCCCCGATCGATCTTTTTTACCTCAACAATATTATAGTGCAACCGCTCATCGTGAATATCCATTCACAACAATAGTCGGCAGTCGAGGTTGCCCATATAAATGTATTTTTTGTACTATGTCAACTTCAATTTATCGATACCGCTCACCTTCTAATCTTGCCGATGAAGTTGAAATGTTATCCAAACAAGGATATAAATATCTCGATTTTGTTGAAGGCACTTTCAATGTAAGTAAGAAATGGGTTTCAAATGTCTGCAATGAATTTATTTCAAGAAATTTAACTATTAAATGGCTTATTAATGGAAGAGTAGATATTATAGATGATGATATTTGTAACCTTTTAAAAAAGGCTGGCTGTGATAAAATTGAATTTGGAGTCGAATCATTCGCTCCTAATAATCTTGATTTTATTAAAAAAAGAATCAATATCAAACAAATTGAAGATTCTTTTTATTTAGCCAATAAATATGGGATCAAAACCAACGCAGATTTTATAATTGGATTTCCGGAAGAAACCATAAAGGACATTAAAGATACCGTTAAATATGCCATTAAATTAAATCCCAATTATGCTCGTTTTTGTATTTTAACCCCTGTTCCAAAAACTGAACTTTATCAATGGATGATTGATAAGGGATACTTTAAACGCGATTATTTTCAGGAATATGCTCTAAACCCAAGTGAAGATTTTGCAGTGATACATTGTAGCAATATTCTTACCTTCCAACAATTATCAAAAATCATTAAATGGTCTTACCGAAAATTTTATTTAAGAATTGGTAAAATTTACGAAATATTATTTGAAACAAAAACATTAAAAGAATTTTTTAATAAAATTAGATCTTCTATTCGATTATTACTTAACATTTAACGATATTTATTAATTATATTTTTCAAAATATTCTTTTCCGGATTTTTAATATCTTTAATATATAAAGGAAGAAAATCTATTTCTTTTTTATTAATATCTTTATTTTTAAATAAATTATTAATAAATATTATTTTATCATCTTGATTATAGATATTTGTTTTTTGATATATTTTAAATTTATAATTTTTAATCATAGGCATAATTAATTTTGCCAGATTCATCCAGTAATCTGGTGGTGAAATCTCTTTAATTATTTTATAGTTATATTTTCCTTTTTCAATATCATTAATAGTTTTAAAATAAATGTCTGATTCAAATGAAAGTGATGTCGGGAAAGAATGTAAATAATCCGCATTAAAAGTAATTAAGTAATCTGGATTTACTAAAGTAATAAATGTTGAATTAAATGTATTTAAATCTGATTGCTTTTCTTCAATACCACCTAAATAATCATAATATTTTGTTTTCTTTTTTCCATAATAAATGAAATTATTATTTTGCTTTAAATATATTGTTGAAAAAAATAACATGTTTGGTAAAAATACGCTTTTACCATCATTATTTTTACTTTCAATCCATTTTCCCATCTGTAAATGAGAATTTATTATAGATCTATAATGTGGCATTATTATATCTGAAAGAGAATATATTATTCCAAAAATAAGTAATAAATATTTTATAACATTTAAATAATTCTTAAGGTACTTCTTTTCAAATATATAATAGGAACATATAATTATAACAAATGGTAATATCGGTAATAAATACTGAGGAAATGGATATTTTATAATCAAAATAAATAAAATCATATAAATACCGACAGATAATAAAAATATTAAAAAATAATTTACATTATATATTTTAATATTTTTCATACCTATAATAAATAAAATAAATATTGGTATATTTAGTACAATTGAACTAAATAATATTTGGTAAACAATTCCCATCATTAATTTACTTAATAAATTATTATTAAAACGTGGAGTTAAGGTTAATGATAATATTAATTGCAAAGGTTTTTTAATTATTTCATATAATTTGAAAACAAAATAAGGATTTGTTACAATAAATACAATAATAATTAAATATATAGATATAATCATTTTTGGATTAAATATGGATTTTACATTTATTTTATTATCTTTTTTATTTTTTAATATGTGACATACTAGAAGCGGAAATATACCAAAGAAATAATATTTTGTGGACATGGATAAACCTATAAATATACTACTCAAGATATAATAAATAATATTAGGAGAATTTAATATCTTTATTGAGCAATAGAAGCTTAACAGCACCCAAAGAAGCAGGCTAATATCAACATTGGCAAGCTGAGATTGTAAAATATGAAGAGGATGAATAGCCAATAAAAATGCAGATAATAAAGCAACTTTCTTATTAAACAGAATTTTGGCGATAAAATAAGTCGCTATTATGGTCGTAATACCAATCAAAAAGGATAAATACTTGCTAAAATAAAATAATGAAAGAGTTGTGTCGCTTTGAAGTGAATAAGAATTTATTATTTCTTTTAAAGGAATAGAGAACCAATTTAAAATCCATATGCATATAAATATAATGTAAAAATAAATCGCGGATAAATAAAAATAAAATCCGCCATATTTATATATCTTGTAATCAAAGTCATGATTCTTTACTATATTATATGCTACGGGAACTACATCTCCTCCATCAGAATGAAAATATGGCAATGCCATTTCAAGTCCATTAAGCCTTAATAATATTGATACTAATATTATAAATGCTAAATAATATTTACTGTTTATCTCAGTATTCAAATATTTATTTAATTGAGTCATTTTTCGCTCTATAAATCGCTAAAGGAAATAATTTGGATATCTGGAAAACATTTATATCGCTAAATTCTTTTTCTAAATGAATAGGCATTCGTCCTTTGAATAAATCTTTTCCATGTTCATGAATTGAAGTCCAAACGTATGTAATTAAATAAACAATATAATGGACAAATGAATGTGTAGGACAATAATCAAAAATCAAAAGATTAGCTTTTGATTTTAAAACTCTTCTAATCTCTGACAACCCGGTTTTAAATATATTCAGCGGTAAATGATGAACGACTAAATTACAAAATATTAAATCAAACGATTTATCTTTAAATGGCATATTTTCAATTTTTCCTCTTAAAATTTTAAAATTATAATTATTTTTATCGGCTTTGATCTGAGCAGCTTTAACAACATATTTATTGGGATCCACAGCAAAATACTCAATTGAACTTCCATATAAAGTTTTCAACAAAATCCCTAGCATTCCTGTTCCACATCCTATATCTAAAATTCTAAATCCATTTTTTATCTCCGCCATATTAATTATTTTATGATAATATTTTGTCTGCAGAGTAAGCGGATAAATAATAGTTCTCATATCGTAAATAAACGAACTGTAAATTATGAATTTTCTTCGTATTGAATCTAAAATACTCATTTTCATAATCTGCTTTTAAAATAAATAAAGATCAAACGCCATAAATAAACAGGGAAGAATCTAAGTCTTACATGTCGGAATAGATTTCCTATACGGCGCCCCCGTAAATAAAATTTAATATAAGCGGCAAGCTGTAATTTCTCTAATTGTCGACGAGAGAGCAGATCTGTTTCATAAGCTGAACCCATATGTTTGCCGAATTGGCTCCATTTTTTTGAAAGCAGCTTTGCTCCACTCTCCCCTGACTGAACCATTTCCAACACCCGGGTACCAGGAAAAGGCGAGAGAATATTGAAAATACAATAATCCGAATCTATTCTCATAGCCAGGCGAATTGTATCTTTTACCTGGTTTGCACTTTCACTCGGAAATCCGATAATAAAATTGGCTTGAGATTTTATCCCAGCTTGTCGGGTTAGACTGAACGCTTTCTCCGCCTGTTCGACTTGTATTCTTTTTTGAGTTTGATTAATGATATCTTGGTTGCCGGACTCCACTCCATAACTTACTAAAAAGCAACCTGCCTCTTTCAATTTTCCTAGGATTTCACGGTCAATCAAATCCACCCTGGTTTCGCAGGCGAAGGTCATCTGCTTCTGCAGCCCTTCTTCTAGGATAGCCTCGCTGATTTTAATGGCCCGATCCTTTTTCAGTGTAAAACATTCATCCATGACAATGAATTGCCGTACCGAATAATTATTCACCCAGTGCCGGATCTCTTCCATGACATTATCTACAGAACGAAACCGAACCGGCGCATCCATGAGTTTGTAGCAGAAAATGCAGGAATACGGGCAGCCGCGGGAAGTCAGAAGGGGAAGGTTCCTGCCCCGGTTTAAAATCCGGTAATAATTCTTATACCGATCCAGGGGGAAAAGATCGAACGCGGGAAAAGGCAGCGTATCCAGGTCTTTAATGTATTTCCGGGGGGAATTGCAGATTACCCGGGAACCGTCCCGATAGCTGACCCCGGGAAGATCGGTGAAACCATCTTTCCGGCTTATTCTTTCCACCAGGTCCAGAAGGGTGTTCTCCCCTTCTCCCGCCACGATAAAATCAAACCGAGGGAATTCCTCCAGGGTTTCCCGGGGCAAGGCCGAAGGGTGACAACCTCCGACCACGATCGGGAGATTCGGATTGGATTCCTTGATCATCTGCGCTGCCCGGTGGGCTTCCTCAACCTGTTCGGTAAAAGCCGTGAATCCCACCAGTTCTGGATTGCACAACCTTACTCTCCGTTTAAATTCCCCCAAGGAAATACCTTCAACCTGGGCATCGACTACCGTAACTTGGTAATTCTGCTTCCGTAATACCGCGGCCAGATAAGCCACTCCCAGATGTGGAGCCGAGGCATTAAAAGCAACATCTCGATGGATATTGGTGAGGCGGGGAGGAATCGCCAGCAGAATTTTCACTTGAGGAATCCCCGCTTTTTAATGAAGAACGCTCGGGAAAAATTCCTGATCCCATTTTCCCAGTCAATCTTGAACAGCAAACCTCGGAAAACAAAAGCGAATATCCTCCCGATGTAAAACTTCCAATAGGCCCATCTCTGGAGATTAAATAATTCCCGGTCGGGAACCTCGCTTAGGTTGTAACGACTCCGATGGTAATCCAGATCAATGAAATCAGGTAGTTCTGAAATCCTTCCTGTTTCTTCCAGCGATTTCCATAATCTTGTCCCGCCATAGGGAACCATCATGGTGAAAGACGCAAAATCAAACTTCGACTTGACCGCCCATTCCACCGTGGCCCGGGCTTCCTCCGGGGTTTCGGTCGGAAACCCCAGCATGAAAAACCCCAGGGTGGTGATCTTGAGTCTCCGGCAATCTTCCGCCGACTGCCGGACCCGCTCGAGGTCGAGGTTCTTCCCGATCAGTTTCTGCAGGCGGGGGGAAACGGTTTCCACGGCCATGGCCAGAAGGTAGGTCCCCGCTGATTTAAATTTTCCCAAAATCTCGTAATTCAAGCGGTCACCGCGCAGGCCATTGGGAAAAGCCAGTTTGACTCCCCATGCTTTCGCCTCAATCCGCTCTAGAATTTCCTGCGCCCGGGGAATTTCAAAATTAAAAACATCATCATCTATTTCGAACTCTCGCATCCCGTATCGGTCAGACAATTCCTCCATTTCCGCCAGGACATTCCCCGGGCTCCGGGGCCGAAACATTTTCCCAAACAGCTTGTGACAATATATGCAGGAAAAAGGACAACCCCGGGAAGTCATTATTGACATATATTTCCTCCGGGGAAGGTATCCAAACCTCCGGCGGCTGGAATAGCTTTTTAAATCTATCAAGTCCCAGGCCGGAAAGGGTACCCGGTCCAGGTTTTCGACATAGGGGCGGGGGGCATTCTCAACTATTTTTCCGGCGGTCTTCCCGGCGATGCCCGCGATTTCCTGAATGCTTTTACCCGCTTCCAGACATTCAATCAATTCCGGAACCGTTACTTCCCCTTCTCCGAGCACCACTACATCAATATTGGGGTCTTTTAAAATCTGCCGGGCATGCGCGGAGGGGTGGGCCCCGCCCGCAATAATGAACTTGACTCCGGGCGTCTTTTTAGCCACCGCGGCAATTTCGGCAATCGAATTCGCTTCCTGGGTGAGGGAAGACAAACCCACAATCTCGGGGGAAAACAGCCTGAGTTCCTCCTGCAAACGGTCCAGCCAGCCGGGATGCAGGCGATAATCGATAATTTTTACTTCATGATTTTTCCGGCGCAGGGCGGAAGCCAAATACATGATTCCGAGAGGTGGTGAGATCACCAGGTTAAAGCTCCGGGGAAGGGAGCATTTTATTAAAGCAATCCGGGCCATGAATTTATTTAGCTAACGGCTCGATGCCAGAATTGTCGGAGGCCGTAGCTTAGGGAAACCTTCCGCCAATGCCCACGAATCAAGATCCGGGGAATCCGGTACAAATAAAATTCCAAGTAAGCCCGCCGGCGGAGACGGCTCAATTCCTGGTTCGAAGCCTGGCTCAAGTTGACCTCTTCTCCATAATAATCCAAACCGCAGAAAGAAATCCCCCCCGGCTGCCGTTCGTCTTTCCCAAATTCCTCCGCGAGCGGAAAGCCGGGAAAAGGAATCAATTGGAAGAAGCTGGCAAAGTCCAAATTAAATTCCCGCGCCGATCGGATCGTCATTTCCACCTCCGCGCGGGTTTCGGTCGGGAAACCCAAGATGAAAAAACCATGGGTGATAATCCGCAATTTCCGGCAAATCTCGATGTTTTTCTTCAATGCTCCCGAATTCAAGTTCTTTCCGATCAATTTTTGCAAGCGGGGGGAAGCTGTTTCGACTCCGAAATTTATCCAATACGTCCCCACCGATTTCAATTGCCCAAGAGTTTCCTCGTCCAGCAAATCTCCCCTCAATCCATTGGGAAAAGAAAGTTTTATCTTCAGCCCTCGCTCTCGCAGGAGACGGCAAATTTTCAAGACCCGATCACGATCCAGATTGAAAATATCGTCAATAACCTCGAATTGCTCGACCTGAAAACTTTCCTGCCATTTCCCGATTTCATCCACCACGTTTTCCGCCGTCCGGGCTCGATAAATTTTCCCGAACATCTGATGGCAATAACTGCATCGATAAGGGCAACCCCGGGAGGTCAGGATATGGATATATCGGCACTGGGGCGGGTTGCCTGTCCATTTATGCCTCCGGTACGAATCCAGATTAATCAAATCCCAGGCCGGAAAAGGAATCCGATCCAGATCCGGGATCGGATCGGGAAAATTTCCCCCGCTTAAGCCCTCGTCCTTTCTAAAAAGCACCCCGGGAATCTCGCTCCCCCTTTCTGCACCTGGTTCTTCCCACTTCTTTAATAGCCGGGACAGGCTGATTTCTCCCTCGCCCAGAACCAAGGCATCGATATTCCGATCCTCCATTGCCTGAAAAGGCATAGCCGTAGCATAGGGCCCTCCTCCCACCACTGCCCTGACGCCGGGCAGGCCGCAGGCGATTCTCGCCCACCGATGGAAAGAATCCATTTCCGGAACCATAGCGCTCAAGCCGATATAATCGGGCTCGAAATCCCGGAGCTCTTTCTCCAGCCGGCCATCATTATCTGGTTGGAATCGGGAATCGAATATCTTTACTTGATGGCCCTGGGGTTGAATAACCGCGGCCAGATACATCAATCCCAGCGGAGGTGAAATTAAGAGATTAAAGCCAGCCGGGGAGGAACATTTGATTAAAGCGATTTTAGCCATTTTTTTATTATTTTTTAAAACATTTAAATACCGCGAAGAGGGGAAGAATAAAGGGCAAGCCCGAAATCCCCTGGACCTGGAAATGCCGTTCCAGGCCGGCCCGGATTTCTCGATAACTCTGGAAATGATCCTCCGGAGGGGAAATCCTGAAGAGCTTCCGGCCGAGATGGTAGAAAAATCCTTCCCGCGGCAGGCAAACCACCGCGATTCCCCCGGTTTTCAAAACCGAGTGCATTCTCCGGCAAAAAACTTCCAGGTCGCGCTGGTGCTCGAGCACATCCGCTGCCACCACCAGGTCAAAGAACGCCGGGCGGAAATCATGGGTTAGGAAATCCCCTTCAATCAGGGTAACATTCTTTAACTGATAATATTCCACCACCCTCCGGGCGTTGGTAACTTGTAAATCAATTCCCCAAATCCGGGGGAAAAGCCCGGCCAGGGTGGGAAGAAGCTCCCCTCCCCCGCACCCGAGATCGAGAACCGTTTCTGCTTTTATCTCCCGGACCAAACGGTAGATCTGCCGGAGTCTCTCCCAGAAAACCCAGCGGAGGAGCGGATGGGGATGGAAGTAGAGGTTCCCGGTGGTGAGGTTGGCATTCTCCCGGATAAAATTTTCCTGGTAAAAGTTTCTCGGGATCCGGACAAACATTACTATTCCTTTTTATATATGCTGATCCGGAAACCCTTAATCTCCGGATACACTATCCCGGCCCAAGATTCCCAGCCCCCCTCGGGCCGGAAACTGCGAACCAGCCGATATTTTTCCTCGCGGGAGATGGCCTGCATTACCTCCCGGTAACCCTGGAAGGACTTTTTAAAGCGTTCCTCTTGAAAGATTGAAGACTCGGTAGTCACCAGGAAATCCGGATCATATTTTTCCAGCCCGGCCAGGGAAAAATCGGTGGCCCGCCGGACAACCAGTTCATTCTGGAAGCCAAAATGACGGGTGGAGCTGTAGACCCCGAAATAAGTCGCCACCTTCTTATCCTTGGGGATTTCTTGATTTATCCACCCCCCCGCTTTCCGATAAACCTGGAACTGTCCCTGGAAATGGGGAACCCATAGATCCGAAAGGAAAAATAATAAAGAAAGGCCGAGGAGCAAGCCGCCGGCCCAGCGAGACCGGTTCGAGCCGGCGAGAAAAAACCGCATGGCCTCCACCCCCAGGATAACGACAAAGGGTAAATAAGGGAGTTGATACTGAGGCATGGCTAATTGTGAAACACTGCCGGAAAAAACAAAGTAAATAACGGGAAACGAGATAAAAATCAGTGATTTCCGCCAGTCCTTCCGGAGAAAACGAACCAGTCCCAGGGAAGCGGCCAGACAGATTAAGGGTCCAAAGAAGAAAGGAAAAAGAATAAAAATCTGGTAAAAAAACCGCCGGTATAAAAAACTGGAGGGATCGGTTCGAAACTGAATTAGATGTTGCTGGTTCAGGCCCATCTGCACCCCGAGCTGATTTCGAAATGTATCAAAATCCAAAACCGAATATGGGCAGGTAATTAAAAATACGACGGCCGCTATATAGCCGCAAAAAAGGAATTTTCCCGAAAACCATCCCCGCCCTCCCGTTTTCAAGCCCACCGCAAGCAGGATGGGCAGGAAGGCGAAGAAATTATACTTGGTGGAAAGCGCCAGGCCCCCGCACACGCCCGCCCAGACAAAATCCTTAAGCCCCCCCCGCTCGTAAATGTTGAGGGAAAAATGAACGGTCAGGAGGATCCAGAACAAAAGCGACATGTCTACCTTGAAAACCTGGGAAAAAAAGACATGAAACGGAGAAATGGCCAGAAAAAGGGCGGCCAGGTATCCCGTTTGCCGGCTGAACAATTTCCTGCCCAGAAGGCAGGTCAGGTAAATGGTCGCCAGGCCGAATCCGATCGAGGTGATCCGACCGAGATAAAAAAGCAAAAATCCCTGATCGTAAACCCCGAAATTATTTATGCATTCCCCAATTGTATTTATCCCACCCGACACCCAACACCTGACTCCCAGCACCAGGCCATATAACAGGGTGGTCCAGTAGATCGGAAAAGACCCATACCAGAAAAAATGGGGATTCGGATCTCCGCTTTTCAGGATCCTCAAGGCCGCTTCCACCACATCCCGCTCGTCGCCGTACTCAAAGTAGGGGAGTAAAAAATTCAGATGAGGCAGCCGGAAAAGCAGCGCGAGCAGGAGTAAAAGCGGGAGGAGAATGCGATCCCGGTTTAATCTTTGAATGATTCGCTGAGTCATCTTTTAACCTGGAAAATTCAGTTGATCTAATCTTACCGTCTTACCCAAGCGTTTTTTTGTGGTTTGCCGATTCACTTGTCCCTTCGCTGGGGGGATCGGCGGTTTTAAAAAGCGCCCGATCCCTCCGATATCTTGATAAATCCCTCTGGAGTCGGGATAAATAAATCGGGCAACTACATAATGCGTTAAAATGTTAACTGCATTTTTCGAGCTCAAAAAGGAGATTTTCTAAACGCTTTTCTGATAAATCAGGATTCGGAAGCCCCGGAATTCATGATATAAAAACCCCGTCAGTTTCCCCCATAATGGCGCCGGAGAGAAATCCGCCCGCACCCGGTAATCCCCCAGTTTTCCGGCCGACAAACCCTGTAAAAGTCGGGCATATTCGGCAAAGGTTTGCGTATATCGTTGGCTCCGAAAGACTTCGGAGTCCACCAGCACGATCCACTCCGGATTCGTCTTTTTCAGCTCTGCCTCCGACAAATCGGCGGCCTTTCGATAATTGCTCTCCCGGGCAAAGCCAAAATGATCGGTCGGAGGATAGACCCACCAGTAGGTGAGCACCCGGCTGTCCCGGGGAATATTATTTTCCACCCACCTCCCGGCTTCCCGGAAAGGCCGGGAGATCTCATTCAGATGGGAATATTTCAAATCGGACAAAAAGAAACCGGTCGAAAGCAGGAGAATTCCCCACCCGGTCAGCCTAACCCATTTTACCCGGCTTTTTATGATCCCGGCTTGAGCCGCTGCCCCGGCCAGAGCGACAAAAGGAAACAGGGGGAATTGGTATTGCGGCACCAGGTAAGGGCTGAAAATGGAGGAAAAGATAAAATAGGCCGCCGGAAAGCTTAAAAAGATCATTCCCTGGAAACGATCCGAACGGATAAATTTAGCCATCCCCCCAAATGAAATTACAAAAATCAAGGGATTGAAGTATAAAGGAAACAGGAAGATCAGTCGGTAAAGCCATAATGGCAACGCAGAGGAAGTTTTGACATTTCCATAAATAAATAAACCCGGATGAGTAAAGAACAATTTGATTTCACTATAAAAGTGGGGGAAATCAATCAATATATATGGACAGGTTATGATAAAAGTAAAAAAAGCGATGTAGAGGGTCAGGAACCCCATTTTCAAGCGCTGACTCAGGGAAATCCCGGACCGGAATAACAAAATCAGGAAGGGAAATAAAACGATAAAGTTATATTTCGTTCCCAGGGCCAATCCGGAGGCAATCCCGGTCCATAAATAATCTTTAAATGTGCCCCCTTGATAAATTTTTAAGGAAAAATAAAGAGCCAAAAGAATCCAGAAGACCAGGGAAATCTCGACCTTAAAAATCTGCGAAAAATAAATATGGAGGGGAGATATGGACAGGAAA
This sequence comes from Pseudomonadota bacterium, assembly GCA_026388655.1. GTDB lineage: Bacteria > Desulfobacterota > JAPLJL01 > JAPLJL01 > JAPLJL01 > JAPLJL01. The sequence goes on along the minus strand of JAPLJI010000138.1, from coordinate 16,500 downwards.
AAGGCGGCCAAATAGCCGGTTTCCCGATTGAATAACCTCTTCCCCAGCAGGCAGGTCAGGTAAATGGTCGCCAGGCCGAATCCGATCGAGGTGATCCGGCCGAGATAAAAAAGCAAAAATCCCTGATCGTAAACCCCGAAATTATTTATGCATTCCCCAATTGTATTTATCCCACCCAATACCCAACACCTGACTCCCAACACCAGACCATATAACAGGGTGGTCCAATAGATCGGAAAGGACCCATACCAGAAAAAATGGGGGTTCAGATCCCCGGTCTTCAAGATATTGAGGGCAGGCTCGATAATAAACCTTTCGTCCGGGCCGCTTTCAAAGTAGGGCAGAAGTAGATCGAAACCCCGGATTCGCAAAACCAGGGCGGCCAACAAGATGAAAAAAATCACCCCACGGTCCTTTTCCCGAACCCCGGCCAGGGAATCCTGAAAAAATATAGCCAGCTTTCTCCCCATGTTTTTTGGAAAAACTCAATGAAATAAAACGATCCTGATTCCTCTCAGAATATTCCTCAGTAAATAACCCCAGGGATTGGGGGCCCGGATGAACGCTTTGATTATCCGCCCCGGATTAAACAGATAAAATTTTACATGGGCCGACTTTTGAAACCGGCGCAGGTTAACGCCGGCGCCGGGATAGAAAGGATTTCGATCCTTAGACAAAAGGTAATGATGGTGCTGGTAATCAATATTATACCCCGGATACGCGGTTTGAAACATCTCCCACATCGGCGTTTTCGCGAAGGGAACCACCGTGAAGAAAGAAGCGTTGAACAAGGGCAGCTCCCTGGCTAATCGGGCCGTGGCTTCCAGCTCTTCCCGGGTTTCGGTGGGAAAACCGAGCATGAAAAGCCCCTTGACCAGGAATCCCAGACGATCGGCGGTAACAATCGCGGCCTTGACCTTCTCCAGGTCAAGGTTTTTCCCGATCATTTCTTGCAACCGCGGTGAGGCGGTTTCGATCGCGATCGTGATGGAATACCCCCCCGCCCTTCTTAACCAGGTCAATACCTCCTCGTCCAATAGATCCCCCCGGAGCCCGAAGGTGAAGGAAAGCCTGATCCCATAGTCCCGGTCCACGATCAACTTCGCGATCGCGATAACCCGATCCCGATCGAGATTAAAACAATCATCGAATACCTGAAATTCTTTTACCTGGAATTGAGAAACCAAGGTGTCAATTTCCTTCATGACATTTTCGGGGCTCCGGGCCCGGAACCCCTTGCCAAAAACCGAATGGCAGTAGATGCACTGGTAGGGACAGGCGCGGGAGGTAAAAATCCCCATGTATCTTCCTTTTCCCAGGCCCCCGTTAAAATCCGCGAAACGGGGATACCGGTCGAGATCAACCAGATCCCAGGCCGGGAAAGGGATCGAGTCCGGGTCAGTAATGGGCTCCCGCCCCCCCGGGAAAACCGCCTTTTCCTCCTGACGATACGCCACTCCGGGAGGGGGCGGAACATTTTTCCCGTCCTCCGCCAGGGCGTCGGCCAGCTCGACGAAGCTTTTCTCCCCCTCCCCCACGACGACAAAATCAATGTTTCCATCCGTCAGGATTTCCGGATAGAAAATCGTGCCATGGGGCCCGCCCACGATCACCGGGCAGCGCGGAGAAAATTTTTTAACCAGGTCCGCCGTCTGGCGCATCTCGCGGTCTTCAAAAGTAAGGGTGCTTAACCCGACCAAGTCAGGCCGAAACTCCTGGAGCCAGCGTTGAAGCGCGGGGAAAGGCTTCCGGAAGAGGCGCTGATCGAACACCTCGACCTGGAAATCATGGCGGGCCCAGAATTTGAGGGCGGAGGCCAGATACATGATTCCGAGCGGGGGGGATAATACCCTCGGGATCGATCGAGAATCGGTTCGGATGAGAAGAACCCTGGGCATTACGGCATATCCCTATTTAATTATAAAGAGACCGTGGCAAAAAGCTTTTTCTGTCATTCTGAGCCCTGCGTGTCCCATGTGAAACGGCGGGAATCCTGTCGAAGGGCGAAGAATCTCTCTTCCATCGGAGAAATCCGAGAAACCAGATCCTTCGCGATGTTTATCCGAGTGCCTTGAGATTCTTCACGGAGTTTACCCTGAACGCCTTGAGATTCTTCACGGAGTTTACCCTGAACGCATTGAGATTCTTCACTTCGTTCAGAATGACAGTGAGTGAAGGGTTCAGAATGACAGTGAGTGAAGGGTTCAGAATGACAGAAAATGAAGGGTTCAGGCGCCGTCCTGAATGAAATGAAGGAATGACAAAAAGCGAAAGACTCAGGATGACATATCGAGGGTTTTGGCAACGGTCTCATAAAATCAAAAAGGAGGAAAATATAAATAGGACTGGAATTACTTGACCCGGCGAAGCCCATCCCAATCGAATAAGGATTTAATTTTGTTGGAGAGATGAAATAAATATTCATCCCGCCGTCTCAGATGGATGAGTTCGAAACCATCCTTGGGATTGGGAAAGGCATCCTTCCGGGTTATTTTGAATACGCGCAGCCTTCGGAAAAACAGGGTAAAATCAAAACCCGGGAAAAACCGGTAAAGTTTATGCTTGATGATAAACCTGGTGACCGGCAGGGGAAAATAGTTATATACCCTCGCGAGAATCTGATATCTCTCCAGTCGGCGCTGATGAACCTCCGGCCTGATTACATTGGTATCCGAAAACGGGGAAGCCTGGAATTTCTCCTCATCGCGGTTGTCGACCGCTCCCCGGTCTTTCCCGATCTGGACCATGTCGTGCCCGGCAAAATAAAGCAGCCAGTAGGTATTTATGTATCCGCCCGGGTTTTCGGCATAATATTTGACCATGTTGACCAAATCCTCGCCGGACTCTCCCGGGAGCCCCACCAGGTTATCGATGAAGAACGGGATCCCGCTCTCCCGGATTAACTTGATCACCCGGGCGACCTGTTCGTTGGAATAATACCTTCTTAACACTTCCCGCCGGGTCTGGGGATTGGTTGACTGCATCCCGAACTGGATCTCCCCGCAGTTCGATTCTTTCAGGTATCGGATCGTGTTTTCATTGATGGACTCTGGGTTGACAAAGCATTTGTATGGCACCCCGATTTCCCGTTTGTATTCCTGGTGAAACTCCTTTAACCATTGCTCGTTTTCCGCCAGGTCGTCATCGTTAAACCTGATCAACTTGTATCCGTATTTCTCCTTGGCCTCCTTCAATTCCTTGATCAGGTTGGCCACGCTTCTTCTCCGCAAATAAGCGGGATTTAGATAATCATCTCCAAAATAAAGCTTGCGCCGAAAGCTGTTGCTGCAATAGGGGCAGGCGTTTTTACATCCCCTTCTCCCCAGGGCCATGATCCCGATGTCAAAAGGCCGGCCGACCCGGCGGAACAGGTCCCGGTCGGGAAAAGGCAGGGAATCCAGGTCGCTGATTAGAGGGCGGAGAGGATTGGAAACGATCTCCCCCCCCTTTTTCGACCAGACATTCTTGATGGAATAATCCCTCTCCTTGGCGGCAAGGCTGTCCACCAGGTCCAGGAGGGCGTATTCCCCTTCCCCGACCACCACGAAATCAACGAAATCATTCTTCAGGACTTTTTCGGGGATCACGGTCGGATGAATGTTTCCAAAGACGATCGGAACGTTCATCCATTCCTTGATCATCTTGGCGGTCTCGCAGGCCCAGAGATAATCCGCGCACACCACCGAGAAGGCGACCAGATCCGGATGATAGTCGTTTAACTGCCGGCGGAAAAGCTTCCGCTGATCGAACCAGCGGGCTAATAATTTACTGGTGGGAAGGCCTTCCTCGCGGGCAAACAACCGGGGGTCGTAGAGGAGATAGGTTTCGTGGCCGGCCGCCTTTAGTACCGCGGACAGGTATTCGATTCCCGGACCTTCGTAGGTGCAATAGACGAAGACTATTACCATCTTAGTTGAGGGTAACCCGCAGCGAACTGATCCTCATAAATTCCTAATTTCTAATGACGAATTTCTAGCCAAGGTCAAAATTATTGATGTCTAAAAGCTAATTTTCCGAGCTGATAAAATCCAGAATCAGACGGCCAAGAATCTCGGGTTTTTCCTCGGGAACCAGATGCCCGGCTCCCGGCACGAGCTCGAACCTCCGGGCCCCGGGAATCTCTCGATACAATCTCTCCCCCCAGCTGACGGGCAAAACCTTATCCTCCGCGGCCCAGACGATCATCGTGGGCCGGTCAAACTTCGCCAGACCGGGAGCCGCCGCCAGGGTATGTTTGCCATCCCCGGCGAGAACAAACCTGCGAAACCGCTCTCTCCTTTCCGGATCAGCGCCGATTGTCCTTGAGTATTCATCCATCACTTCATCACTAAGAACCGATTGGTTAAAAACCAGCTTCCGGAACATAAATCTTACCACTTTTATCCGGTTAATCCTCAAACCCAGGTTCAACGCCCAGACGGCCGGGGGTATTTTCAACCACCGCTGCATTCTTCTCACTTCAAAGACGGGCCAGTAATCATAGGCCACCGAGTCCACCAGGATTAAATGCGAAACCATGCGGGGAAAACGGGTCGCAAAAATCTGGGCACAAGCCCCGCCCTGGTCATGGGCGACGATGGCCGCTTGCGGTATTTTCAAGGCTTTCAGGAATCCGTAGATAATTTCCGCCTGGGCCGGCATGGAATAATCCTGATTCAGAGCGACCTCGGTGTCGCCCATTCCCAAAAGATCCAGGGCCAGGCATTTGAATTTGCTCCTGGCGATCTCCACCACCCCCCGCCAAAGGAAAGACGAAGTCGGGAGTCCATGGATAAAAACAATCGGGAGACCCTCGCCTTTCTCGAAAAAGGCTATCCGGGCTTGACCGACTTGAAGAAATTTCTTATTGATTTGGCCGGCTTCGAGCATCACCTTCCTCCCGAATTTGTTTCCCCGGCTTTTCCCCGGGAGCGAGGATTGCATACCAAACCCGACTGGCCAGGATCACCAACCCCCGCCAAAGCGACAACCTTCTCCCCGGGGGACCCAAAACTATCCGGAGGATTCTGGGAAAATAAAAACTTCGATAAGCCCGCCGCAGCAGGACCGGGAGATCCCGCTCACGAATTTCGCTGAGATTCAAATTAGTTTTATGGTAATCGAACCTTAACTTGGGATACGCCTCCTGTAAAAAAGACTTCGGCTGGACATAATTTTTATAAACCCTGGTTCCCTTGAAAGGGTTGAGGATAAAGAAGTCGGCCAGATCAAACTTGGATTCAGCCGCCCAGCGAATAGTCATCATCGCCTCTTCTCTGGTTTCGGTCGGGAAACCAATCATAAAGAACCCCAGGGTGGTAATACCCAGGCGCCGGCACTCCCGGGCGGCTTCCCCGACTTTATTCAAATCCAGCCTTTTGCCGATCAATTCCTGCAGGCGGGGGGAGGCGGTTTCCACCGCCAGGGCGAGATAATATGTTCCGATCGCTTTTAATTTTTCCAACGTTTCCCGGTCCAGGAGGTCCCCCCGCAACCCGTTAGGAAAAAGGAACCGGCTCGGTCGATTTTTACTTAGGACCAGATCGCAAAAATCCCCCGCCCTTTTCCGGTTAAAATTGAAGCAATCATCATCCACTTGGAATTCCTCGATCCCGTAGTCTTTCTTCAACCATTCGATCTCCTCCCAGATATTGAGCGGGGACCGGGCCCGGAATTTCTCGCCAAAAAGACCATGACAAAATATGCATTGAAAAGGGCACCCCCGACTGGTAAAAATGGAGGCATATTTCCCCGGTTTAACCATCCCGCTTCGGAGGGCCCGGAAATATTTCCGGGGATCAATTAAATCCCAGGCCGGAAAAGGAAGCCCATCCAGGTCGGTAATCGGCGGACGGGGGGGATTGATTGCCACGGCTCCCTCCCCGCGGAAGGCGATTCCCCGAACTCCCCGAATGTCGTGTCCGTCTTCCAGTTTCCCCACCAGCTCCAGGACGGTCTCCTCCCCTTCCCCCAGGATCAAGTAATCAAGGTTGGGATCGGACAGCGCCGCCTCCGGATCCGAGGATGGGTAAGGACCGCCCGCTATTACCGCCGGAACCTTTGCTTCCTTGGCCATTCGGGCCAGCGCGTGGATCGACCCGGCCTCGGGGGTCAGCCCGGAGATTCCCACGAGATCCGGAGAAAAGCTTTCCACCTCCCGGCGAAACCAGTCCAAATCCGTCGGCTGGAATCGGCAATCTACTATTTTTACCCGGTGTCCTCTTTTTCTTAAAACGGAGGCCAGGGACAAAATCCCCAGGGGATAGCCGATTTTCAATTCAATGGTTTTCGGGATCGTGCCCTTGGCTAATAAAATTTTTGCCATGGGGATCAGGAGCTGGGATCCGCTGGCTGATTGTCCCGGTCCGGATTTTCTGAAGAATTACTGAGCGGACGAAGTCCGATACTTCTCCTCCACGAAATCAGAACCAGAAACAACGCTTGGAAGATAAGCAAATCGTGTTTTGGAAAAAAACCGGCTCGGTATAACTGGGATAAATACACGGACTATTTATCCGGGTCGGGAAGGTCTTTCTCGGCCAAGACATACAACATCAGGCCAAAGGGCAGATTAAACCGGCTCAGTCCCCGTTTTTCCAAACGCAGAACCGAAAGGAAAAAAAGCTTCAGGCCCGGGAAAGAAGCCAGGCGAAAATCCGAGATTTCCTTGAGCTTGGGGAAAATCAGGCTCAGACCATTTTTTATTTTTCTTACCACGAAGGCGAGCGGAAAAGGAGCCGCCCCGTAATGAGTCGTACGCATGAGCCTAAATCCGCTTGCGCGGCAGAGTTCCTCGATTTCTTTCTGCGAATATCTTCGTAAATGGTGGGCCAACTCGTCATTATGACCCCAGAGAAAATGATGTGCGGGCACGGCAATTACTACCCGTCCACCCGGCTTCAAAACCCGATAGATTTCCTGTAAGGCAAATCGGTCATCTTTTAAATGCTCAAGAATTGAACTTGCCCAAATGAGATCGAACCGGCAATTCTTAAACGGCAACTTCTGCACATCTGTGTTAATAAAGACCGAGTTGCCATTCCTACTTATGAAACGAAATACCTCCCTGGAAATATCTGTCCCGATCACTTTTCCAAATTCAGACAGCGCCTTAAAATACTGCCCTGTGCCACATCCCATATCCAAGATATTGAGGTTTCGCCCCGGTTTTTCCCTCTGGAACAATCCCAATACGATCTCCCGCATCCCGATAAAATACCAATGCCGGTCCTGAAAGCGGGCCGTTTCTTCATACATTCTTCTTTCCAATTCCTATTTCCTCTCCAAAATGGGAAATGATCCTATTTCTTTTAACTGCCCCCGAAAAAAAATCGGGGAAACCCAGATAACGGCAGAGATCCCGGAAAGACTGCCGGAAACGAAACCGGTAAGGCATTATTTTAAATCTTACAACATAGCCGATAAAGATAGTACCCAAAATCCCGGAGATTCTCTCCAGCGGGATTCGCAGGAAAAACCGGGCCCACTTTTTTCCGATCCGAAAATTAACCAGCAAAGGAAACAACCCTTGCAGGCGGCGGGAGTATCGGGGATTCCCCACCCCTAACGGGTGATGATAGAAACCCTTGATCCCATCATAATTCCCGTCAAACAAACCTTCGGCCATGGCCTTCTGACCCAATTCGGTTCCCGGATAGGGCTGGCAAAACGAGGCAATGGCGCAATCCGGCCGGGATTGCAGATTCAAATCCAGGGTTTCCAAGTCGGCTTCCAGGCTTCCCCCGGGAATGGCCACCATATTCAGGGTCACCAGCCTGATCCCCTGTTCCTTGATCATACGGGTGGCCCGGAGAATTTCCTCTCTGGACATGTTGCGATTGAGAACCCCATTGCGCAGGTAATCATTTCCGGTCTCAATCGCTATGGCGGCACTGATGCAGCCGGCGCGCTTGAGGTACGAAACCGCTTTAGCGCTGACTAAATTGGCCCGGAGATGACAGGAAAAGGGCAGCCCGATTTCTTTCCGGTATTGGTCCGAAAAATTTTCCAGCCAGTCAAGGTTTAGATTAAAAACATCATCTTCAAAATGCGCCAATTCAAAAGGCCGTTTTGCCAATTCCGCAGCGATTTCTTGGATAGTATTATTTACTGATCGCCGGCGAACCAGGAAACCTTGCTGCTGGTAAATTTCCCGATAATTCTTGTTAAAACAATAGCTACAATTAAAAGGGCAACCCCGAGAAGTAATGAAATTTTTTATCGGGGCTTTGGCCACCCCTGGGTAGGGCGTCAGCAGATCCCGATCCGGAAAGGAAAGAGAATCAATATCCTCTACCAGTGGGCGGACAAGATTCCGATATATCTCGCCCCCGGTTCTAATCCAAAAATTCGGACAAAAACGGTAATCTTTTTGCTCCTCCATCCGGTTGACAAAATCAGCCAGGGCAAGTTCACCCTCACCTATACAAACCGCGTCAACATTTGGGTCGCTTTCAATTATCTGGGGGAAAAAAGTGGCATGCGGACCGCCAAAAACCGAAAAACCTCCCCAGTGAGATTTCAATACCCGGTTTAGCTCCAGATACTCCTGGTGGAAGCCCGTCCGAATTGTATAGGCAAAAATTTGTGGTCTCCACTCTTTGACCACCTTCTCAACCTCTGGGTAAGAGCAGGCATCCACAATCTTGGTCGCGTGCCCTGTTTTTTTAAGGACACTGGACAAATAAAGGATTCCTAATGGTTCCCGATACAGACTCTCTCGATCTAAGATCCTATTAATAAACAGTATTTTCATCGAACTGGCGTTAAAATCCGGAAGCTTAATTTTTGTTCCAACCGGCTTTATCCCATCCCGCTAATTTTTCCCCCGGTTAATTATCATCCAGACGGATTTCAATCCGTCGGTCCATCGGATCTTCTTCCCTTCCTCAAAACCCCGGGGAGAATATTCAATCGGGATCTCTTTGATCCGAAACCCGCGCCGGAGAAGCTTCATCACGATCTCCATCTCGATCTCAAAACCGTCCGCTTTCAGTTGTAAATCCTCCAGTATTTTCCAACGGATTGCTTTATGCCCGGTGGTGACATCCGTTAAGTGGGCTTTCCCGGCCAGGTTTACTATCGCGGTTAAAAACCGCCCGCCCCAGTAATAGCGCCGGTAGGAGATCGGATTTTTCTTGAGCATCCGCGAACCGAAAACCGCGGTGATTTCCGGATTCCGAACTAGTTCCTCGACCAAACTGGAGATATGAATCGGGGGATACTCCCGATCCGCGTCCTGGATTGCGACAATCTCGCCCCGGGCCGCCCGGATCCCGGCCCGGATCGCGAAGCCCTTCCCCCGGTTCTCGGGAAAATAAAGACCGCGCAATTCCTTGATCTCCCTCTCCAGCTTGCGAACCAGCAACCGAGTGCCGTCCTGCGAGCCATCATCCACCACCAGGATCTCTTTTTCGAGGGAAAGTTTGGCGACCTCTCGTACTACTTCTGCGATCGAACCGGCTTCATTAAAAGTGGGAATGATAATAGAAATCAGCATGAGTTAAATAATATACAAAAAACTCAAAAAAATCGAAAAAGGTTATCTTAGGCATTTTGGTAAAAATCCCATCTTCGCGTAAGCACCCTTTGGACAAACCCATTTTTTCAACTTATATTAGGTTTATGTATAAGCAAGCAACCGTTTATTTCACCAGCGGCACGGGCAATTCCTTCCGCGCCGCGGCCTGGTTCGCGGAGGAGGCCAAAGCCCGGGGGCTCTCCACCCGGGTGATTCCTCTCGACGCCGCCCGCCCCGCGGAGGAAATCGGCCGGGACCAGAATGAGCTGGTCGGGATCGTGACGCCCACCCACGGCTTCATCGCCCCCTGGAACGTGCTCAAATTCGCCTTCGCCCTGCCCCGGCGCCCGGGGGTCCCCGCCTTCGCCCTCGCCACCCAGGGGTGCATGAAGGTCGGGCCCGTTTTCATCCCCGGCCTTTCGGCCTCCGCCACCTTCATCGTCGCCCTGCTCATGTTCCTCCGCGGTTTTTCGGTCCGGGGCGTCTTCTCCCTGGACATGCCCGTGAACTGGATCGCCCTCCACTCCGGGCTGAAGCCCAGTAATGTGGAAGCCATCATCGCCCGGGCCCGCCCCCGGCTCGCCGCCTTCGCCGCTCGAGTCCTGGCGGGAAATCCCTATTGGTGGACGGCCGGCAACGTCATCACTTTTCTCCTGGGGCTTCTGCTTCTGCCGATCTCCCTGCTCTACATGGCGATGGGAAGATTTTTCCTGGCCAAGATCTTCTTCGCCAACCCCAAATGCAACGGCTGTGAAATCTGCGCCCGGAACTGCCCGGTCGGGGCGATCATCATGCGCGGGAAGAAAAACCCCCGCCCCTTCTGGACCTACAAATGCGAAAGCTGCATGCGCTGCATGGGTTTCTGCCCGGAAAAGGCCGTTGAGGCGGGACACTCCTGGGCCGCGCTCCTGATTTACCTGACGATGCTGCCTTTCGCGTTTTATTTCTTGAAATGGCTGGGCGGCTATATTCCCGGGGTCCGGAGCCTGGATAATCCTCTGGGGCAAAACCTGCTCCAATTGATTTACACCTACCTGTCGCTCTTCCTTTCTTATTACCTGTTCTTCGCCCTCATCCGCGTCCCCCTGATCAACAAGCTTTTCACCTACACCACCCTGACCCACCTCTACCGCCGCTACCATGAACCGGGGACCAGGCTTAAAGACCTCAATCCTGAAAAAAATAAGTAGGCTAAAGCAGTCTCCGGCAAACCGATTCCCAATCGAAATATCAACAAGATGGGTAGCCGCAACCTTTAGGTTGCGCTACTTTCGCAGGCTAAAGCCTGCGGCTACCGTTTATAATTTGACATGGTATTTTGGAATCAAAATCTGCAGAACTCTTTCCGTAAAAGTGACAGATCCGGCCGGGAGCGGTGTTTAATCAGGTGAAAGCGGGTTAGTCGGAATTGGCGATCGACATCGAAAACTATTACCGCCGGTACGGACCGATGGTGCTCCGTCGTTGCCGATCCCTGCTCCGGAACGAAGACCAAGCGATGGATGCCATGCATGACACTTTTGTCGAACTCCTCAAGGCCCGGGAAAGGCTTGAGCCCGAGGCCCCCTCCAGTCTCCTGTTCCGGATGGCCACCAACATTTGTCTGAACCGGATCCGCGCGGCCAGACGCCGGCCGGAGGATGTCAACACCGAGCTGATTAATCGTCTGGCGTCGATCGAGGAAACCGAATCCCGTTTCTCGGCCCAGAACCTCCTCGACCGACTCTTCGCCCGAGAAAAGCCGTCCACCCGGACCATCGCCGTGCTCCACCTGCTGGACGGTTTGACCCTGGAAGAGGTGGCGCGGGAGGTGGGGCTTTCCGTCTCCGGCGTGCGCAAGCGCCTGAGATCCCTCCGCGCCAATCTGGAAAATCTGGAAGGAGTACCAAGATGAATAAAAAAAGAGTCGTGCCAGATTTCTTCTTAGAGCAACTCATTCTGGGTGAACTCCCGCCCGAAAAGGAAGCCGAGATCCTCCGGGATCTTGAGGCGGAACCCGGCGGGATGGACCGCCTCGCCCGTCTCCGGACTTCCAATCAGGATATTCTCGGAACCTATCCGCCGGAAAGGGCTGCGGCCGAAATCAATCGCCGCCTGGCCCGAACCCGGCCGGAGACCCGGACCCGGCCGGCCCGTTCCCGGGTCTGGGTGTTGGCTCCCGCGCTGGCCGCCGCGGCGGTTATCCTGTTTTTGGTGATCCTGCCCCTCGAACGCGGACCTCGGCCGGGAATCCCGGGATCGGGGTTGGCCCCGTCAACCACCCGGGTCAAGGGAAGCCCCGGCCTGATTATCTACCGGAAGGTTCCGCAAGGGGTGGAAGAACTGAGCCACGGATCCCGGGTCCGTCCGGGAGACGTGCTCCAGCTCAGTTACCTGGCCGCCGGGGCCGCCTACGGCTTGATTATCTCCATCGATGGACGGGGCGCGGTCACTTTACATTTCCCCGCTTCTCCCGCCGATCCCACCGCGCTCGGGGAAGCGGGCGCCCAGCCACTTCCCCGCGCCTATGAACTTGATGACGCCCCGGACTTCGAACGTTTCTTTTTCGTTACCTCCGATCGGCCGATTAAGGTCGAAACGGTCCTGGCCGCCGGGCGGGCCCTCGGGGCCGAGGAGAGAAATCCCCTGGTCCTGCCGGACGGCCTGCGCCAGGTCGATTTTCTCTTAAGCAAATCTTCTTCCCAGGAGGGAAAACAATGAAGATTATCGCCAGATTCCATTTGCCGGTTTTACTGGTCTTGTTATTCGCGGTCGCCTGGCCGCGCCCCGGTTTTCCGGTCCCGGCCGCCGGGGCGGACGACCCCGCCTCCGCCACCCTTCGCCGTTTCGCCCTGGTGACCGGCGCCAACAACGGCGGGCCCCAGCGGGTTCTCCTGCGCTACGCCCAATCCGACGCCCGGGCGGTGGCCCGGGTCCTTCGTGACCTGGGCGGCATCTCGCCCGAAGATACCATCCTGCTCCTGGAACCCGGCCCCGACGCCCTGGAGGCGGCCTTCTTCCGGATGAAGGTCCTGCTAGCCGAAGCCCGGGCCCGGGGGCTTCGGACCGAATTGTTCTTTTACTTCTCCGGGCATTCCGACGAAGAGGGCCTGCTCCTGGATGACCGGCATTTCACCTACCCCCAGATCCGCCGGACCCTCGAGAACCTGCCGGCCGACGTGCGCATCGCCGTCCTCGACTCCTGCGCCTCGGGGGCCCTGACCCGGGGGAAAGGCGGGAAATGGCAGGCGCCGCTCTTGGCGGACGCCTCGACCCAGGTGCGGGGGCACGCCTTTCTCACCTCCGCCTCTTCCGACGAGACCGCCCAGGAGTCCGACCGGGTCGGAGGCTCTTTTTTCACCCATTACCTGGTCTCCGGTCTCCGCGGGGCCGCCGATGAAAGCCGCGACGGCCGCGTCACGCTCAACGAGGCCTACCGGTACGCTTTCAACGAGACCCTGGCGCGCACCGAGTTGACCCGGCCCGGACCCCAGCACCCCAACTACGACATCCAGTTGGCCGGCAGCGGCGAGCTGGTGATCACCGATCTCCATGCCGCTTCCGCGATCCTGGTTCTGACCCCCGGGCTGGAAGGACGCCTGTTCATCCGCGACGCCGAAGGCCGCCTGGTGGCCGAGATTAATAAGCCCGGCGGGCGCTCGATGAGCCTGGGCCTCGAATCCGGCGTTTACCAGGTTTCCCTGGAACGGAATGACCAGTTGCGCAAAGGGACCGTTTTCCTCGCCGAAGGCAAGGAAACCCGGCTGGATCCCGAAACCCTGGAGAAGGTTGAACCCGAGGCCGCTTCCGCCCGCGGGGGCAAACCCGCCGAAGCCGTTTCGCTTCCAGCCCAGTCGGACAAAGAAGTGGTCATTCGTCCGGTCAGCTTTTCCTTCATCCCGGGCCTGAGCACCAATTACGGGGCTTCGATCAAATATCGAGTTAAGAACTACTTTTCGGTCAACCTCTTCCTGGACTGGAGTGATATCCTTTCCGGGGCCGAGCTTTCCGGAATCGGGGCCTGGAGATCCCTGGATGTAAAAGGAGCCCAGCTGGCCGGGGTTTTCAATTATGCCGGCGGGAAGCTGAGCGGGCTGCAGGCCAGCGGGGTGGCAAATGTCACCCGGGGGCCCGCGCAAGGGTTCCAGGCCGCGGGGGTGTTCAACCACGCCGGCTCGCTCCGGGGGTTCGGGGACGGGCGGGGATTCCAGGCTGCCGGGGTCTTAAACATTTCCCGGGGTCACATGAACCATATCCAGGCTGCCGGCGTGGCGAACTATGCCGGCTCGTTCAGGGGATTGCAGGGTTCCGGCGTGTCTAATATCTCCGCCGGTCCGGCGGATGGGATCCAGGCCGCCGGGGTGTTCAATTACGCCGGCTCCCTCACGGGCGCGCAACTGGGCACCATCAATGTCTCCGCCGGGGAAGTGCGCGGTCTCCAGTTGAGCGTGATTAACTACGCCGATAAGGTCCACGGCGTCCAGGTCGGGGTGATCAACGTGGCCAAGGAAATGGACGGAGCTTCCATCGGGATCGTCAATTATGCCGGGAACGGAATCCTCGAGCCTGCGATCTGGGGCAGTGATTTCTCCCCTTTGAATATCGGACTCAAAATGGGGAGCCGGCACTTGTACGGTCTTTTGGGCTTCGGCGTCCACCCCTTTGGAAAACAGGAATATTCCCATGCCGTTTTCGGCCTGGGCGGTCACATCGAAGCCAAGCCGGTATGGATAGACATTGACGCGGCTCACCATCAGCTATACGCGGATTACGTCTATAACGATGAGTTGGATTTTATCGACAGCCTGCGGGTCTCGGTCGGCTACCGGATCCTGGACCAGCTCTCCTTCTATGCCGGACCCACGCTTAATTTTCTCTGCTCCGAGCTTCGGGATGAGGCGGGGCTGGGTTTTAACTTCTGGAGCCGGGCGGACGGCGACCGTAACTTGAAGCTCTTCCCCGGGTTTCTTCTGGGCCTGCAGTACGAGCCACGGTGGGGAAAGTTAAATGTTCATTGAAATAAGCAATCCGCCGAAAGGTAACCCTGTGGAATGGCCACGGGGAATTACAAGTTAAACGCTTGAACAAACGGGTTCAGAATGGTATGTTTTAGGCGGAAGTTTTTCTCTCAAGATGTGAATTGTGAATCCTCCTCAACCAAATCGAGTCAGTCGCGCCTATCCCCGGATCCAAGCCAATTATAAATATTTCGTTTCCTGCGAAAACAAGAACTTTGACGGGATCACCCACGATGTTTCGCCGGGGGGATCGGGATTTTCGCCGACCATGATTTGCCGCAACTGCGAGCTGGACATCACCCTTTCATTCGTCCCCTCCCCGCGCATGATCCAGTACGTTACCACCATTCTCATGCGCAAGGAAATGTATAATTTAAAGAAGTTTGTAGAAAGCAACCTGAAGTTACAAGGCGACATTATTAATGTTTCGAGTTTCTGGTTTCCCTCCGGGCCGGAGGCGGGTTTCGAGTTTCCGGTTTAAAGTTGAAAAAAAGGAAAAAGAAAATGCCTTATGGGGCCGGGCTGGAATGGGATTGGAGGCGGAACTCTTCCAGGGCTGCGCGGATTTTCTGGAGGAGCGAGAGGGGATAATACTTTCCCGCCAGCTTATCCTGGACCTCGACGGCCCGCTTCCGAACTTCCAGGAGCAGTTCCGGGCTGGAAGGATTTTCTTTTAGCCCGCGCGCCTTGAGTCCCCGGCAGGCTTTTTCCTCGTCTTCCCTGACCTTCCGGGTCAGGTCCGGGAGAAACAGGCGCCATCCTTCCAGAATAATCCCCTGGAGATCGGGGGGAAGCTGGTCGAAATATTTCCGGTCCAGGAGCACCGCCGCCGGCGAATAACCATAGGTGAAATCGGACATGTAACTGGTCTCCGTGTACCACTGCAGGGGAATAATGGTAAGGCATGAGCCGATGAAGGAATCAACCAGGCCGGTCTTGAGCGAGTTCAAAACCTCGGTAAGCGACAAGGGGATAAGATTTTTAATCCCCAGGGTTCGCAGGGCTTCTTCAATCACCGGCTCCCCGGCCCAGGACCAGAACTTGGTTTTATCGAAATCCTGGATCGAGTTGATCGGGACCCGGGTATAGATCCGGACATACCCGATTTCCGACCAGCCGGCCAGGACTATATCCTTTTCCTTGAGGATCTGTTTAAAAACCGGGGAGAGCTTTTCCAGGACATGGTCGGACTCCTGGAAATTCATAATCAGCTGGGGAAGCTCCAGGGCCTTGAATTCCTCGGCGATTATCCCCATCCCCATCAGGGTGACCACCGCCCCCTGGATCTGCCCGATCCGGAGCTTCCTGACCTCGTCCGGCTCATCCCCCATGATCGCCCCCAGGTAGAGAATCACGTTGACCCGGCCGCCGGATTCTTTTTCCACGTAGTCCGCGTAGTTGTGGAAAACATCCGACCAGCCCGTCCCTTCCGGGGCCACCGTGGCGAGCTTGAGGTGGTATTGAGGTTTATCTTTCGCCTGGGTCGAAGGCGCCAGGGCCATGAGGAGAATGAGCGCGGAAAGAATGTTGATGAAATTTTTTCTTGGTACCAGGTTTCTCATGGTTTTGAAGTTTAGTGGATTATTGCCGGGGGATCAAATGATTTTATCAACAATATCAACTACTTATGACTCATCGCGTCAATCTGGTTTGCCTGGTTCATTTGGTTTGTTTGGTTCATTTCGTTACAAAACAACAAACCTAAAGAGGAGAAACAGGAGAAATATGAAGGTGTAGAAAAGTATAAACTGTTATTTGGTTCGTTGGGTTACCGCGTTAATTTATATGTTTGACGGAAGATAAATGTTTCATTAAGTTAATGAATAATGATGATAGCACGCCTATTTGCTGTTATCCCGACCGTGGTTTTCCTCCTTTCGATTTCCTGCGGCGATGGCGGGAAATCAGCCCCAAGCACCCTGAGAAAAATCATTCTTTCCTCCGATATCTCCGTTTGCCTGCCGGCGGTCCACGAGGTGGATGACGGATATGTCCTCGGCTACG
>JAPLJI010000090.1 GCA_026388655.1 Pseudomonadota bacterium | reverse complement strand
GCAGGCGGGCCATCAGTCGCCTCCTCCAGAGAGGGAAGAGATTTTCGGGGGGGAAGCCGCCGCGGGGGCGCCGGCGGGGTTCCCGCCCCGGCGGTCGAAATACTTCTGCAGGATCTGCCGGGCGACCGGGGCCGCGACCGATCCCCCGTGGCCGCCGTGTTCGACCAGGACGACCACGGCGATCTCGGGACTTTCCGCCGGGGCATAAGCCGTGAACCAGGCGTGGTCGCGCAGGTTTTCTGGAACCTGCAATTCCGGGACGTTGTCCGGCCGGGTCAGGAGCTGGGCGGTTCCGGTCTTGCCGGCGACGGTAATCCCCGGGAGCCGGGCCGCGCCCCCGGTCCCCCCGGGTTCGTTGACCACCCCGACGAATCCGGCCGAGAGGATTTCCCGGACATTTTCGGGAAAGGGGAAGTCGTTCCGGACCTGGGGCAGGAATTCCATCACCACCTGGCCGTCGGCGTGTTTGATCCTCCGGACCAGGTGGGGCTGGTAGGATTTTCCACCTTCGGCGAGCTGGGCGTAGGCGGAAAGCAGCTGCAGGGGCGTGACCAGGACATAACCCTGCCCGATGGCGGTGGAAAGATCCTCCCCCTTGACCCAGGGTTCTCCCACCGTGTTCAGTTTCCAGGCCGAGGTCGGGATCAGCCCGGATTTCTCCCCGGGGATTTCGATCCCGGTTTTCTTTCCCAGGCCGAGGACCTGGGCCCATTTGGCGATCCGGTCCACGCCCAGTCTCATCCCCAGCCGGTAGAAATACACGTCGCAGGACTGGACGATGGCTTTATGGAGATCCACCGAGCCGTGGCCTTGCTTCCGCCAGCAGTGATAAGACCTCCGGCCCAGGCGCAGGCTCCCCCCGCAGAAGGCGGCCTCGGTGGGGCTGATGGCGTTTTCCTCGAGTCCGGCCAGGGCGGTGACGAGCTTGAAGGTGGATCCCGGCGGGTACTGCCCCCGGATGGCCCGGTTTTCGAGGGGGTCGTCCGGATGGTTCACGATTTCCTTCCAGTAATCGGGACTGACGCCGAGGGCGAAACGGTTGGGATCATAGGTGGGCCGGCTGGCCAGGACCAGGATTTCCCCGGTCCGGGGATCCAGGGCGATCACCACACCCGGGTTTCCGCGTTCGTCTAAAAGTTTTTCCGCCTCCCGCTGGAGCTCGAGATCAACCGTCAGTTCCAGGGTCAGCCCGGGCTGGGGCTCGACCTCGGCGAGTTTTTTAACCTCCCGCCCCGAGGCGTTAATCTCGAGCTTGAGGGCCCCGGCCTTGCCCCGGAGGAAACTTTCAAAGGCGCTTTCCAGCCCGCTCCGGCCGATCACATCCCCCCGCCGGTATCCCCGCTCCGAGAGGGTCTTGAGCTCGTTGGGGCTGATCTCGCCCAGGTAGCCGAGCAGGTGGGCCGCCCGATTGCCCTCGACGTACCAGCGGGTGGGGCTGACCTCGATCAGGATGCCGGGGAGCCAGAATTTCTCGCTCTCGATCTTGCCCAGGACCCGGAAAGGCAGATCCCCGTGGACCAGGATCGGGACGAAGGGAGGATTATTTTTGATTTCCAGCCGGATGGCTTCCTGGGTTTTCGGGTCCAGTTCCAGGAGGCGGGAGAGGGTGGCCAGGGTGCTTTCGGGGTCGGGGGTGTCCTCCGGGATCAGGTAGAGCCGATAGGCCGGGCGGTTGTCGGCGATGATCCGGCCGGCCCGGTCCAGGAGGGTGCCCCGGGGCGCCGGCAGGACCCGGGTACGAATCCGGTTCTTTTCGGAGAGATCACGGAGGGTGGGGCAGTGATAAACCTGCAGGTACCAGAATTTGGCCAGGAGAACAAAGAAAAGCGCCCCGACCAGGATGACGGCGGCCCGGAAATGGGGGCCGAAACTTTCCCCCCCTTCGGAATGGATTACAGTTGAGGGGCGGATTCTTTTCCCCTCCAGCTTTCGACCCGGTAAAGCAGCTTCAGGATCGGCAGGCCGAAAACCAGGTTGCCCAGGGTCCGGAGCGCGAGGGCGGAAAACAGGCCCGGCGGCAGCTCCGTCCCGGGATTCAGAACCCAGGGCCAGAAC
>JAPLJI010000115.1 GCA_026388655.1 Pseudomonadota bacterium | reverse complement strand
TGCTCTCCCAGCAATAGCACCAGTGGGATTTGCCGTCCCCGGTCCACTAGTTGGTTGAGGTTTCCTTCCCGTCTCCTACCTGCCGGGTTTGGGTTCTTTCGCAAAATTCCAGGGTCAAGTCTTTACTTTGGCATTTGGTATCCATAACTTCATGCCTGTTCAGTTGTAACACCGTCGAGAATTTCGGGGACTAACTGACCATGATCCGGCCATCGGTGAAGGTCCGCTGCTCGTTGATCTGGTCGTCATTCCACCCGGCGGCGTAGAGCTTGGGCAGAACGTATTTTCGGCAGGTGTCGGCTTCGGTTCCCATGATTTATTTTACCCTTTTCCAACATCAGAGGGTAATCACCGATTAAATTGCAGGCTACTTTTTGGAGACCTCCCAATGTACCCTTTATCCGGCCCGATTCTTTAAAGAAAATATTTTCTCCCTAGTTTTCTCCCTAATTATCTCCCTAGTTTCGATTATCTTTTCAGTGATCTTCCCTAAAATTCAACATAGTGAACCCCTCACCCCCCAGCCTTCGCCAAGGCTTAGGCGGGCAGGCTGGCCCTCTCCCACAAGGGGAGAGGGGAACGGATGGTGGATGGCGCTAAATGACAACCTAAACGACAACTCAAATGACAACCAAATCGTGAACCTATTCATGAACCTAATCGTGAACCATACCTGCAGAAAAAATTATTATCTTCCAGTTCCTTCAAATACTTCTCGATAAATTTCATCAAGGGTGTTTGGCCGGGAACTATGATTCTTTCTATTAGATAATATCCTATAAATGTTTTCAAATAATTTTCCGAGATGTTAGGCTTATATGAGATAAAATTTATTATTTGAGGGTTTCATGAGTCTTTTTCATAAAGTTTTTTATATGGACTGCATCGGCTTGCCGATGCAATGCATTAGCAATCCTTCGCTTCGCTCGAGGACAAGGCTAATGCGCTCCATATTCATGATACCCTCTGTCAAAATTGTACTCGCAGGCATTTTATTATTCCCCGCAATAAGCTCAGCGGAAAGCGTCAATCCACCAGCTTTTCCCGCGAGCCCAACCCAGAACCTAAGCCTGCAAAACCCGACCACCAACTATAATCCGCCCGGGGTTTTTGCCTATTTCACCCCCGATCAGGTCCGGCTGGCCAAATCCTACCAGCGCGCCCGGCTCTTCCTCGGTCTTAACCGGATCCTCCTGGAGATCGCCTTCCTGGTTTTCCTGGTTTTATCCGGGGTTTCCCTTTTCTTTGAGTCGGTATTTCACCGGCTGGCCCGGGGAAGGTATTTCCTGAAATTAATATTCTTCGCCACCGCGATTATCCTGGTTTTTTCCCTGATTTCCTTTCCCCTGGATTGGCAAAGCTTTCGAGTGGAACAGGCGTTTCAACTTTCCCATCAAAGCTTTTCCGCCTGGATAGCGGATCTTTTAAAGTTTAAACTGATCTTTCTGATTATTTTCCTCATTACTATTGTCATTATTTACCGCCTGATCATCTGGGACCAGGATAAATGGTGGATTCCGACCGGAATCGTGGTCTCGGCCTTGATCCTTTTTTTCATCTTCCTGGCACCGGTAATCCTTGATCCCCTTTTCGGAAAGTTTGACCCCCTGCCCCCCGGGCCCCTGAAGAGCCGGATTGAACTGCTGACGGCCAAGGCTGGGATCGAGAACCCCCGGATCCTGGTGGTGGATTCCCATCGCCGCACCGTCAAAGCTAATGCCTATTTTACCGGGCTCGGGAAAACTCAGCGGGTGGTTCTCTACGATAATTTGATCGAGCAATTCTTCCCGGAAGAAGTCGAGTCCGTCCTGGCCCATGAACTGGGACATTATAAAAAGCACCACACCTGGAAAGGGGGAATCATCGCCGCCCTTTTGACCTTTCCCCTTTTTTATTTTTTGTTCCTGACGCTAAAGTATGCCTGTCGAATCCCGCGGTTGGGAATTCGCAACGACTGGGAAGTCTCCGGGCTTCCCCTTTTGCTCCTGGCCCTGGTTCTAATCACTTTTCTATCCCTCCCCGCCCAGAATTGGGTCTCGCGGAGTTGGGAGCGGGAGGCGGACCGCTACGCCCTGGAACTGACCCTGGACCCGGATGCTTTCATTTCCTCCGAGAGGCGGCTGGCCCTGAAAAACCTTTCGGATCCTACCCCCTCGCCTCTGGTGGTGAATATCTTTTATACTCATCCTCCGGTGATGGAAAGAATAAAAATGGCACAGGAATGGCAAAAATAAAGAAAGGTAGCTTGGTGGTTGGGAATTTGGTTCTGATTTTTATCTTTGTTGCTCTCGGTTGTTCCAACAATTCCCCGGGATTGCCGACCCAAAAGACCCGGACCGAAGCGGTTCCCCCGAACGCGGTAAAGATGATCCCGGCGCAGGACCTCTTTCCCCCGCATCTCCAATCAAACGAATGGGAAGATCCGATTCCCCTGCCCGGGCCGTTCAACACCGCTGGCGCGGAGGATTCCCCTTTCATCAGCCCCGATGGAAACCGCTTTTTCTTCTTTTTTACGCCTGACCTGAATATCCCCGTCAACGATCAGCTCTTCGACGGGGCCACGGGAATCTGGTGGTCGCAAAAAGTGGCCGGGCAATGGACCGAGCCGGAAAGAATCATCCTTAACGGTGAGGTTTCCCTGGACGGGTGCGAGTTCGTCCAGGGCGACGTGATCTGGTTCTGCTCCGCCCGGGTGGGAAATTACCGCGAAATTGATTTTTACCTGGCCACCTATAAGAACGGCAAGTGGGCCGACTGGGAAAACGCGGGCCCGAGAATAAATTCCGATGAATTCGGCGTAGGGGAACTGCATATCAGCTCGGATGGAAACACCATGTACTTCGGCTCGAACCTCCCGGGCGGCCTGGGGGGAATGGACCTCTGGAAATCAGTGAAGACCAACGGGGAATGGGGAGACCCGATTAATCTCGGGACTCCGGTTAACAGCGCCGCTGACGAGTACATGCCGTTTTTATCCTCGGACGGAAGCGAGCTATGGTTTGACCGGCCGAGCGTGAGTTATTCGGGGCCGGCAGTCCTGCGAAGTAAAAAATTAAATAATGGGGACTGGGATACCCCGGAGGAAATCGTCTCGGAATTCGCCGGCGAACCGACTCTGGACGATCAGGGAAATATATATTTTATTCACCATTATTATGACTCCGATGGGAAAATGATCGAGGCGGATATATACATGGCGCGTCGGAAATAGTAACCAAAACAATCAATAATGGTTTTATTTCGTTATAAATGACCACTACCAAAGAATGTAGTTGCCCGATTCATCGGGCAGAATTGAAAACCGCCGATGAATCGGCGAACTACAATAAATAAAAATAGGATCAATAAAAGAATTACATACGATAAATCATAAGGAGGAAGCATGGAACTAAAAACCGTCAAGGTGGACAAGCCGGCCGAATTAAACGTCATCATCGGCCAGTCCCACTTCATCAAAACCGTCGAGGATCTCTACGAGATCCTGGTCAGCGCGAT
>JAPLJI010000146.1 GCA_026388655.1 Pseudomonadota bacterium | reverse complement strand
CTTTGAGCTTCTTCGACCTTTCACCTTTGACCTATCACTTCTTTGCTCTTTGCTTCTTCTTCACTGTTGGTCTGTTGGACTGTTGGTCTTTTTGCTTTGCCCCTCTGCCCTTTGAACCTCGCCCGATGAATCGGGCAACTACATTTTCTCTTTGCGCTATGCGCTATGCCCTTTGCTCTTATGGCGTTGACCGTCCGTCTACCAGCCGGACCATTCCGGTATACTGGCTCACCTCGATCGTAATCTTATCCACGTTGTTTTTCGTATCGACCAGGTAAATCTTGCCGACGCTGTTGGTCAGGGAAGAGAGGTTGTTTTCCAGCGTCCCGTCAGGTTTGAAGGTGATGGAATCGACGTCGGCGCCGGCGCTGGTTTTAAACTGGATCGGGTCGCCGCTCGAGTCTTCGAATGCGATCCCATGATATCCTTTGCTGGCAAAGCTTCCGGTCCCCTTCCCCGGAATCGTCCAGGTCCCATTCGCTGGATCGAAAGTAATTGTCTGAGAAAGACCGGTGCTTATCGAATGAGCCCTAGCCAGGATTAGTTCCATGGTGATTTCCCGGCCGGCGGCTTTCAATCTGCCTTTCTGCATAAGTGCGTTGAAGGAAGGAACCGCGATCGCCGCCATGAGACCGATGATCGCCATCACCACCATCATTTCGATCAGGCTGAATCCGGACTCGTTTTTTATTCTTGGCTTCATTTTCCTTTTCCTTCCGCTATAAATAAAAGCAATTTTCATTCCATTTTCCGAAAAAATATTTCCTGATTGATCCATGCTCGTAACTTATTGTAATTATACAAATTATTTCAATCAACTTATTTCCTTCCGGCCAAATTAAACGACTAAAAAATTTAGGAAGAAGGGTATTTTATTCCCAATGAGCAATTATTTCACAAAAACAAGCATCCGATATATATATGAACATTTGCACTTTGCCCGATGAATCGGGCAACTACATTGCTTTTTTCGCTTTTCTTTTTTACCTTTAACCTTTCACCTGTGAGCTTTGACCTATTGCCTCTTTGCTCTTATTGCTCTTTGTCCTTGCCTTTGACTTTTAATCTATTACTTTCTTTTTACCTTTCAGCTTTGACCTTTGAGCTTCTTCGACCTTTCACCTTTGACCTGTTACTTCTTCGCGCCTAACGAAGGAACATGCTTTCTTTCATCACGAACCGCAGGGTTTTCACCTCGCGGTCGGCAAGATTGATTTTGTATCTAACCGTTTCATAACCGGAGGCCAGCAGGGTGATTTTGTATTCCCCGGGGGGCACCTTAATCTCAAAACGGCCTTCCTTGGCTTCGCCCCTGACGGGATAACCCGGGGAGGGATCCAGGTTGACCAGAGCCGGGATCGGGGTTCCGTCCTCCCCCACTACGTATCCAACCAGCCGGGCGGTCGGGTCAGGGTCCGGGCAACCGTCCTTATCCTGCCAGCCATTTAAATTCTCCGGCTCGTTGGGGCATTTGTCGTTCCAATCCTGGATACCATCATTATCATTATCCGGATCCGGACATCCGTCGGTATCCTGGAAGCCGTCCTTGTCCTCGGGAGCCTCCCGGCAGCGGTCGTACTTATCGGGGATCCCGTCCCCGTCCCGGTCCCGGAGACCGGGATAGGCATACTGCACCCCGGCCATGACCCGGAACAGCGGACTGCCGACCCCGTGGGTGAATCCCCCGGCCCCGGATACCTTGGCCGACCATCCCCGGGCAAAGGCGAAGCGGATCCCGATGTCCCCCTCGATGGGATTTAAAACCTGTTCCCGGAAAGGCTGGGCCGCCCCGGTAGATCCGAACACCTCGGCTTCGACCCCCATCCGCCCGTCATAATAGGAAGAGCGCGACCCGATTCCCCAGGTAATCTGGTCATCAAGCTTCAGGTTCACCGATCGGTTCGCCCCCCGGACCAGGTAACCGAGGTTGACGATCAGCCGGTAATCCCCCACCCTCGCCTCCGACACCGCGCGGAAATCCCCCTCGAAACCGCCGTTGCCGAGATAGTCGTTTTTGTACCCGGCCGGGAAATTGGCCGAGGCGGCCAGGGCCAGCCGGATCGGGACATCCTTTTTATTAAAAAGCGTATCCCGAAAACCGAAGCGGATGTCTCCCAGCCCGGTCCCGGTCTTTCTCGACTCCGAGCCGGTCTCGAGATAATCGTAGACGATTCCATAGGGCACCGAGAGCCCGACATCCAGGCTCGGGGTCAGGCCGAAACCAGCGGTCAGATCGTTATATAAAAGGTGGTCAACCACCCCGAGGTTCCGCCGGCCGCCCCGGCCGTACTCCAGGGGGTTGCGGGCGTAGGAAAAAGCGTAATCGAAGCGATACATCAGATGACCGATCTGGGTAGCGTCCAGCAAGACCCCGCCCCCGCTCGCGTCCAGGGCGGGCTTGAAGTTCTGGACGCTCAAGCCCGCCGCCGGGCTTTCCTTTGCCCCCGCCAGAAATAAGCAAAGTGCGAAGAGCAAAGCGCAAAGAGATGACAGGTCAAAGGTGAAAGGTGAAGGGTGAAAGTAGGTTTTATGAGTATGGAGTGCAGAAGCTTGCTTCTGCAATGCATCAGCGAGCCGATGCAGTCCGTATAAACACATAGCGCCAAGAACATAGAGCAAAGAGCGAAGCGCAAAAAGAAATGACGATTGACGATTGACGATTAACGATTGAGAAGGAAATGCAGGAGGCCGGGCATCCTGCCCGACAGGAAAGTGGGACCGGCCCGGCCGGGATGATAGGCCAATCACTTTATCTGTCATCGCGAGGAACGAATGATTCAAATTGGGTGCCGGGTTTTTCGGGCGCGGGCCCGGCGCAGGCCGAAACCGGCGAACGCCAATCCGAGTAAAATCCATTCCCCGTAATTCCCCGGGCCCCCTCCGGATCCGGGACCGATGGTCCCGCAGCGGCAGCCGGAGCCCTCGAGGCTGAGGCCGTCGTCGTTTCGCCAGAGGGGATCGGTGAAGTTTTCCAGAACCTCCAACCCATCGCTCACCCCTCCGCCGTCCGTGTCGGATTCGTAGGGATCGGTGCCGTAGGTAAATCTTTCCTCGCGGTCCGAAAGTTCGTCACCATCCGAATCGGTGTCCCGGAAGTTTTCGATCCTGTCCCGATCAACGTCCCCCGCTCCCTCCTCGGCGTCGAGGATCCCGTCTCCGTCGGAATCGGTGTCCAGGGCGTCAATGATCCCGTCGCCGTCGGTATCGGCGGGTGAGTTCGGATCCCGGACCTCGGCCCGGTCGTTGATCCCGTCGCCGTCGCTGTCCGGGTTGCGGGGATCGGTCCCGATCGCGGTCTCCACCGTGTTGGTCAGCCCGTCGTAATCGGAATCGTCATCCGCGGGATTCAGCGGGTCGGTCTCGCCGTTTTCCACCATCCCGTCGCGGTTGGAGTCCTCCTCCCCGTCGGTAGCCCCCCCGCCATCGGTATCGGCGAGGAGCATGTTGGTGTGGGTGGCGGGATCGGCGTCGATCACGAAATACCCGGCCATCAGGTTGGTGTCCGGGGAGGGCGCGGTTATCCCCCACTCCGTCCCATCGAAGATCCCGTCCCCGTCGCTGTCGGGGTCGAGGGCGTTGATCAGGCCGTCCCCGTCGCTGTCCTCATTCCATTTGGGCTCATCCCCGTCGATGATCCCGTCGTCGTCGGAGTCGGCGTCATAGGGGTCGGTCCCGGCGGCGATTTCCTCGTCGTTGGAGAGACCATCGCCATCGATGTCCGGATCGCAGACGTCCCCCAGCCCGTCTAGGTCGTGGTCGGCCTGGTCCGGGTTGGCAACCAGGGGGCAATTATCGCTCAAATCCGGGATCCCATCATTGTCGTCGTCCGGGTCGCAGATATCACCCAGGCCGTCGCGGTCGTTGTCCTCCTGGCCGGGGTTGGCCGCGAGCGGGCAGTTGTCACTCGTGTCGGGAACCCCGTCGTTGTCGTCATCCGGATCGCAGGCGTCCCCCAGGCCGTCCTGGTCGTTATCCTTCTGATCGGGATTGGCCACGGCCGGGCAGTTGTCAATCTCCCCGCAGACCCCGTCCCCGTCAAGATCGTTCTGGGAATCGTGGGGACAGGAATCGCAGGTGTCCCCGAGCGCGTCCGCGTCGGAATTGGCCTGGCTGGGATTGACCGCGGCCGGGCAGTTGTCGCAGAGGTCACCCACCCCGTCCTTATCCGTGTCCTTCTGTTCGGTATTGTAGGTGAAGGGGCAGTTATCGGACTGGTCCGGAATCCCGTCATGATCCGTGTCCACCGCCGCTCCTTCGCAGGCGTCGCCCACCCCGTCGTGATCGCCGTCGGCCTGGCTCGGGTTGGCCACCGCGGGGCAGTTGTCGCAAACGTTCCCGATCCCGTCGCCATCGTAATCCGCCTGGCCGGCATTGGGAATAAGCGGGCAGTTGTCAGTATTTCCGCAGATCCCGTCATGATCAATGTCATTAAGCGAATCACTCGGGCAGGCATCGCAGGCATCCCCGACCCCGTCATGATCCCCGTCAGCCTGGGTGGGGTTAGCAACGGTAGGGCAGTTGTCTACATCCCCGCAGATTCCGTCATGATCAACATCGTTCTGGACATCGTGCGGGCAGGTATCGCAGACATCGCCCAAACCGTCCCCGTCGCTCTCGGCCTGATTGGCGTTGGCCGTGTTCGGGCAGTTGTCGCAGACGTCGCCCCGCCCGTCGTGATCCGCGTCGGCCTGATCTGAATTGGGGGTAAAGGGGCAATTGTCGGACTGGTCCGGGATCCCATCGCCGTCGGTATCGATCACCACCCCTTCGCAGGCGTCCCCGGTCCCGTCGTTATCGCTGTCGAGCTGGTTCGGGTTGGCCACCGCCGGGCAGTTGTCGCAGGCGTCGCCGACCCCGTCCCCGTCGTGGTCCGCCTGGTTGGCATTGGGAGCCGCGGGGCAGTTGTCCACGTTGCCGCAGATCCCGTCGTGGTCGATATCGTTATTGGGGTCGCTCGGGCAGGCGTCGCAGACGTCCCCGACCCCGTCGTGATCCGCGTCCGCCTGGCTGGGGTTGGCCGCCGCCGGGCAGTTGTCCACGTTGCCGCAGATCCCGTCGTGGTCGATATCGTTATTGGGATCGCTCGGGCAGGCGTCGCAGGCGTCGCCCCGGTGATCGTTGTCCGCGTCGGCTTGGGTGGGATTGGCGATAAAGGGGCAGTTGTCCGCGTTGCCGCAGATCCCGTCTGCGTCGATATCGTTGAGCGGGTCAAGGGGGCAGTCGTCGCAGGAATTCCCCAGCCCGTCGCCATCCGTATCCGCCTGATTGGTATTGGCCACGATCGGGCAGTTGTCGCAGACATTCCCGACCTGGTCGTTATCACCGTCCTGCTGGTCGGCGTTGGAAACCAGGGGGCAGTTGTCGCAGGCGTCGCCAAAACCATCGTGATCCCGGTCCAGCTGGTCGGCGTTGGTAACCGTGGGACAGTTGTCGCAGAGATCCCCGACCCCGTCGCCGTCCGTGTCCGCCTGGCTGGGGTTGGCTACCGTCGGGCAGTTGTCGCAGGCGTCACCCACACCGTCAGCGTCCGTGTCCGCCTGGGTGGGATTGGAAATCGCCGGGCAGTTGTCGCAAAGGTTACCCACCCCGTCGAGATCGGCATCCGCCTGATCCGGATTGGAAACCAGGGTGCAGTTGTCGCAGGCGTTCCCGTAAATATCGGTATCTGAATTGGTTTGGAGAGGGTTCGAGACCGACACGCAGTTGTCGCAAATGTCGCCCTTCCCGTCCGCGTCGGCGTCCGCCTGGGTAGGGTTGGAAATCGCCGGGCAGTTGTCGCAGAGATTGCCCTTCCCGTCCAAGTCCGCATCCGCCTGGTTCTGGTTCGTTACCGCCGGGCAGTTGTCGCAGGCATCACCGTAAGTATCGGCATCGGAATTGGCCTGGGTAGGATTGGAAATGTTTGTGCAATTGTCGCAGGCGTCCCCGTATATGTCGGGGTCTGAGTTGGCCTGGGAAGGATTGAAAATCGCCTGGCAGTTGTCGCAGGCATCGCCCTTCCCATCACCGTCAACATCTTCCTGAAGCTGATTGGAATTAATCGGACAATTGTCACAGGCGTCACCGTAAGTATCGAGATCCGAATTGGCCTGGCTCAGGTTGGATAAGGCCGGGCAGTTGTCACAGACATCCCCTACGCTGTCCCCATCCGCATCCGCCTGATCCGGGTTGGCCACCGGGCAGTTGTCGCAAAGATCACCCACCCCGTCGAGATCGGCATCCTCCTGGCCCGGGTTGGAAATATTAATGCAGTTATCCAAGCAGTCTTTAATCCCATCGCTGTCAGTATCGTCATTGGTAACATTAAAGGATGCCAGGTTGGAGGAATCCCAGGATACCTCCTGGCTTTTAAACCAGGCGACGTTGTTTATCAACCCGGAGGCCGTGGATTTGATCTGGATTTTGAAACTGATCACCGCCGATCCCCCCGGAGACAGATTAAATTTGTTGACAAATACGGCCCCGGTATTGGAAGCGGCGAAATAGCAGGGGGGATTCGGGCCATAGCAGCGATACTCGCCCCCGTCACCGTCCTTGGCATCGGTCAGAGCCACCGGTCCCGACCCCAGGTTGATAGAGATGGTGTCGGTCTCGGATCGGGTGTATTCGGGGATTTGATCGTAAACCTCGACCTGGGTGGCGGTGCGCCGCCCGGTATTGGATATATGCAGACTGGCGGTTTCCGTTACCTGCTCCGGCATGCCCGGGCAGACCGCGGCCTCGGACATGCTTTTCACGATGCCCAGGATGGGCTCGATCAGCCAGGTGGTCACGGGGTTGCTGTAAAAACCCCCGGGAACTTCATCAGAGGTAAATCTGGCCTGGTTGGAAATGACCGTGCCGTCGGGAAGCTCCCCCACCAGGACCTGGAAGGAAAATGTTTCCGAACCCGCGATATGGTTAAATGATCCCCAGGTGATCGTCCGGGAAGGGGGGTCATACACCCCCGAAGGAGGGGTAATCGCTGACACATTACTGACCCCCTCGGGAAGGACATCCGCCACGTAAGCGTTGTTGACCGCCACCGTGTAGCTGGCGTTCAAGGTGTAGACGATGTGATCCCCCTTGCTGACGATGGTATTATCGGCCAATTTGGTCAGGGTTACCCCGCCTTTGAAAATCGAGAGGGAGTCGGTCGGATTTAAAAGCAGGGATTGATACCAGCCCGTGCCCGTGCAGGCATCCGGGTAATTGCCGATCGCGAGCCCGATCGGGAAATTGGCCCGGAAGCTGACCGTTAAATGCTGATATTCATTTAGAGCCCCGTTGGCATCCCAGAAAAGCCGGGTCCCTCCCGAAACCGTCGGGTCCCGCCAATCGGTCACTCCGCTGGGGTAGGTGATCACGGTGCTCCCGGGAACATAATTCACCCCGGCGGGGATCACGTCGAGAATATCGACCCCCGTAACCGGGGCGGCATACGCGTCAACCTGGAGGGTAAACTCCACCGTTCCGCCTCCCGAACCCACCGAGGGTATATCCGAAGATTTGGCGATGGAAAGCGTGGGCTCCAGCCAAGCCTGCTCCAGGGGGAAAACGGTATACCCAAGGTCAAGATAAGGCTCTCCGGAACCGGCCTCGTCGGGATCCTCCCCATAGGCGGCGGCAAAGGGATTGTTGGCCTTGATGTAGGTTCCGGTATTGTCCCGGTCTCCCTGATCGTAGATCCGGAGAACGTCGAGGGTGTCGGCGGTGCAGGGGTTGCCGGTCGCCCCGCAGTTCAGATTCGTGCCCCCGTTATTCCGGAAAACCCGGGCGTTGTTATAAGTCCCATCCCCATTCAGGTCGATATAAAACTGGGTTCCGTCCGCCACCGGCGAAACCCAGACACAGGAGCCGTTCTGCGCCGGGGGAGGTTCCGAACCCGGGGACCAGGAAATGAAATATTCCGATTTCAGGAAACGGGTCGGGATCAGGGAAAACCCCCAGTCATAGGTGGCCGCGGTATAGTCCATCGCGACGATGCCCCAGAACTTGTCGGTGGAGGTGATCCGGGCGCTCGAATTGGCGGGGAGATCGTCAACCACGTCGGAATAGGCCACCACCTCCTGGGCCGGGATGTTGAAACTCGCGCCCCCGGTATGACCGGAGTCGTAGGCGGTCACGCTGATTTGATAATCATTAGGATTCATCATGTAAACCTGCGTGGGACTGGAGCCGCCGTTGACCGGGACGATATAATCGTTCCCCCAGACCTTGTTGGGGATAACGCTGAAAGCCCGGTCCTGCCAGTTTCCATCCGACACGGTATAAATAAGAATCTGCACTGTTTTACTGCTCCGGACCTCCGTCCCGGAATTGATGGTGATGGCGTCAGCCGGGATTGAGATCGAGTTCTTGTAGCCCTGGCTGGAATAGGTTTCGCCCTGGTTGAGGGTGAAAGACACTTCCGTAAGGCCTTTTTTTACATTGATATTATTCCCATCATCGAACGATTCAATCTCGAGCCAGACATACCGAAAGGGGGCATAGACCCCGCCGGACCCGCCGTTATCGTCGTAAAGGTCCTCCCCGATCGGGATGGTAAAAAATGTCCCCGCGCCCAGGGCGGTCCGGGAAAAGATGGCCCACGCCTCGCCGATTAATGTGGAGGTGCTGGGCCAGACCACATGAACCAGGCTGACCGGTCCCCCGATGCTGACGACGCGATCACCGCCGTCATATCGCAAGTCGGTCCCCCTCGTGGTCGGAACGCATTTGGTTTTGGCGTTTCCCGCGGTGCAATCGTCGCTTTTCAAAGAGAGTACCTGCCCCCGATTCATAAAATAAATTTCCGTGGAGGACTGGACGGGATGGAAGATGTCGGCCTCGTAACCGTCTTCCCAGTGGTCGTAAATTATTTTTTGCGAATCCAGGGTAGCCGTTAAGGTGACTATGGAGATCATCGTCCCGGGATTAGCGAAGCCTGCAGCATGCATCATTTGATAAATATGATCCTCCCGGCCCAGGACATAATATTCCTGGATCCCGGCGGGAACCCCGGCGGTTAAAAAGCGGGTTAAATATAAAAAGGAGGTTACAAATAGAATTGAAGAAACCAGAAGCAATATAATTTTTTTAATCATAAATAGTTACTGCTTCCCTTCCATAGTATAACCGGTGCAAGGAATGTTCCAATCCCTTCCCATCATCGCTAAAACAGTCAACCATTTGATTTACTTAACATAATTTACAGAAAATATTCTCATATCCTGCATAAATAACGCCTGGATTTACAATTTTTATTCGATTTGGGAAATTTTTCCACATTTTAATATCGCAGGCTTCCCTCGGTTACAATGCCTCGGGATCTAATCGAAAAGCCTGCGCCTACCAATTTCGCCCGATAAATCGGGCAACTACATTTTCGCTTTGCGCTTTGCCCTCTGCGCTTTGCTCTTATTCCAGGTCATACTGCTTCACCTTATAAAAAAGCGCCCGGCGGCTGATCCCCAGAAGCCCGGCCGCCCGGGAGCGGTTCCAGCCCGACTGTTTCAGGGCGATCTGGATCAGGCCTTTTTCCAGTTCCGTCTCCAGGCGGGGAATCGAGATGTCCCCGGTTTTAAGGATCTCCACCATGGCTTTTAAAAACCCGTTGCCCTCTTTATCCGCCTCGGGCGCCCCCCCCTCCACTCCCGGAACGGCCTCCATCTTCTTCGCCGGGGATTTGCCCGGCCGGGCCGCCCGGGCCACCAGGTCCGGAAGGTCTTCCAGATCAATCCGGTCGCCTTCCGCCATGATCATGGCTCTTTCCAGCACGTTCTCGATTTCCCGGACGTTTCCCCTCCACTCGCTTTCCAGGACCAGCTTGTAAGCCGCCAGGGTCAGGCCTTTGACCCTCTTGGCCAGTTTCCGGTTGAACTTGTCAATCAAGAAATCCACCAGGAACGGGATGTCCTCCCTCCGCTCGCGCAGGGGGGGAACATTGATCCGGATCACATTCAACCGGTAGAAAAGGTCCTCGCGGAACCGCCCGGCCGGGACCTCGGCCTCGAGATCCCGGGCGGTGGCGGCGATCACCCGGACCTCCACCTTGATCGGTTTGGTATCCCCCACCCGGTAAACCTCCCCGTCCTGGAGGATCCGCAGGAGCTTCACTTGGAGGTTCAAGGGAAGTTCCCCGATTTCATCCAGGAAGATCGTCCCGCCGTCGGCGGCCTCAAAGAGCCCGACATGGTCGCTGAAAGCCCCGGTAAAGGAGCCCTTCTGGTGCCCGAAGAGCTCGCTCTCGAGCAGGTTTTCGGGAATCGCCCCGCAGTTGACCGGTAGGAAAGGCATTTTCTCCCGGGAGCTGTTGAAGTGGATCATCCGGGCGAGCAGGTCCTTGCCGGTCCCGCTTTCCCCGGTGAGCAAGATCGTGGATTTGTAGTCGGCCACCTTTCTAATCATGTCCAGGATTTTGATCATTTCCTTGCTCTTGGCCACGAAATTCTTGAGACTGCTTTCGCTCCGGACCACCTGATTTAAAATCTGGTTTTCTTTTCTGAGGCTCTCCCGTTCCTCCGCCATTTTCAGCCGGATCAGCACCTCCTCGGTCTGGAACGGCTTGTTCAGGTAATCGTAAGCGCCCATCCGCATCGCCTCGAGGGCGGTTTCCACGGTGCCGTAGGCCGACATCATGATAAACGGGGTCTTGATTCCCTTGGCCTTGGCCCGCTTCAAGATCTCCAGTCCGTCCATTCCCGGCATCCGGATGTCACAGACGGCCGCCTGGTATTCGCCGTTCTCCAGGGCTTTGAGGGCCTTCTCCCCATTTTCGGAAACGGAGACCTCGTATCCCTCCTTGCGGAGCAGAACGGAAAGCATGTTCAACAGGGATTCTTCGTCGTCAATGATTAATACTCTTTTCCTTTTGACCATCTGTTCCTCTCACTCCTTACCGACAGGGAATTGCCGCCCTTCTAAAAATCTGGAAAATCTCTTTTCCTATATGCGATCAGTTTATTTTTTTCCCAAACCCCATTTTTTATTTTGAGAACCTGGGAAATATTTTACCATATTTTTCCCAGGCGGGAAATGTTTTCACCCGGATAATTACTTTGGGGGATAAAAATGGAGATTTTTAAACCCGAAAAATGCAGTTAGTATTTTCGAATACTATGTAGTTGCCCGATTCATTTATCCCGACTCCAGAGGGATTTATCAAGATATCGGAGGGATCGGGCGCCTTTGCAAACCGCCGATCCCGCCAGTGACGGGATAAATAAATCGGCAAACTACATACCAATTATTCTATTTTGTAGTTGCCCAATTTATTGGGCGCTTTTTAAACCCGCCGATGAATCGGCGAACTACATACCAATTATTCTATTTTGTAGTTGCCC
>JAPLJI010000064.1 GCA_026388655.1 Pseudomonadota bacterium | reverse complement strand
AAAGATTATTATTGCGAAGATTCGTTTGCCCGACATTGCTGGGACCTCCCCACCCGCAGTTATTATCTCAAAATGAACTGGCTTGGCAAACACGAACGAGTAGGGATTGAAATTCTGCCAGGGCTCGATTGTTTATGATCGTGGATTCGGGAAGTAAACATTCACCTCGGGATTTATGGGATAACCCGGCTAAAAGGCCATACCAGCCCATAATTTATGGGATGCCCGAAATAATTATGGGCTTCGCGTAAAAAGATTTCCGAGAAAAAGTTTACGATTGTGGACTTTTTAAATAAATACCCATCCCATAATTTCCAGGAAAAAGTGCGGATCACCGAGATAAAGCATAGATGGGAACCTCATCGACGGGGATCCGCCGGGCAAGGACGGCTATCTTCGTGTGTCCCTTGGCTATCCGCCTCATCTCGATCCTTGCCCCATCCCATAAAAGCACGCCTTGGGATACCGACCCGGGGAGCCATTTCGACGCGCAGGGGGCCTTCATCGTGAAGGCCCCCTGCTTGCTCAAGGCCTCCGGCCGGGAAAAATGCGGCGAAATGGCCCTGAGCGAGCGAAGTGAGTCGAAGAGCCAAGATATTTAAATAGAAAATTATGCCGGCTTGGTTTTATATCCTTAGACTCCGCTCAGGAAATATTTATCCTGGTTCTTCAGCCAATCTTGATCAAAGGCTTAGCGATCACTTTACAGATAAAGCCTGCCGAACGACAAAAATAGACCCTCCAACAGCTCTGGTCTACTCGGAAGAACTTCCAACTTTCTCCGATGCCCGGAAACGAGAAGCTCAGGTTAAACGGTGGTCGAGGTCCAAAAAGGAAGCTTTGATTGCCGGCAACAATAAAGAAGAACGGAAGAAATTAAGTAGGTCAAAAGGGACTCTTTAACCTTCCCCCTTAAAATTTTATGACCTTTAAGTGAGTCAGGGGAATGCCGCTTATTTAACCCGAATATGCGACAACGGCCGGATTTCTTCGAGCACCAGCGCCTCTTCGGGGCAGGCGAGCGCGCAGTTGCCGCAGCCATAGCAGCGTTCGAGGTTGATGGAGGCCACCTGGTCCACCCTGATGGCGTGGAACTGGCAGCGGTCTTCACAGGCCCCACAGCCCGAACAAGCGTCCTGGTCCAGCTTGATGCGGAAGCGCGACGGGGCTATGCCGGCGAGGTATCCCAACTGGTTTACAAAATGCAAGCCGCTGCAGCAGCATGAGCAGCAGTTGCACATGAACATGTCCTTCTTGATGTTGTTGCGGATCATGTGCACCAGGCCGGCATCCTCCGCCGCCCCGATCCGGCGGAGCGCCTCGGCGTTGGTGATCTTCAGGCCCAGGCCCCGGGAGAGCACCCCCTCGGCAAAAGCGTTGGTCTGCAGGCAGACCGAGTCCGCCGGGGCCGGGCAGTCTTTTCCGCGGCCGTTCTTTCTGGCCACCAGCCGGCAGGCGCAGGGAACCACGGAGACCAGCTCCGCGTCCTTGAATATCCTGCGGGCCGAGTCCGCGTCCAGCACGGTGTTCTGCGCCTCCACCTTGCTTTCTACGGGAATCACCCGCACCATCGCCGGGACATCGAGACTCTTCAGGAGTGGAATCAATTCCCTGGTCTCGACCATGACCAGCCGGTCCCAGAGTTCGAAGATTTCCTGGGGCGCGTCCGGCCAGAGCACGGTCGAGTCGCGGAGTTCGATCATGGCCGGGAAACGGCAGAGAAGCTCGGGCTGCCCGAGCGGGTGGCCCACCGCGCCCCGAGACCTGAGTTTGCCGCCGATCTCGCGGACGCGCTCGATCGAAAGCCCGGTCCGCTCCGCCAATTCAGCCGGCGTCCCCGGTAAAGCCTGAACCACCTGGAGGTCGTCCTCATGGTCAAAAAGAACCTGGAAAATGCGGGCCAGGGTTTCCGAGTTTGGAAAACCAAGCTGCATCGCGTAGTTCCGCAGAAGCTCGGGGATCGGCATGGCGTCACCTCCTCCGGACATATGTGTGTTTCTGTTTCCTCACAAATCCTCTTTCACGCAGAACGTACCCATCCGAAGCCCTCATGTCAAGCCCAAAATTATGTGAAACTCCCCCATTTTTCCCAAGCATCGAAGAGGGCCAATTACGGATGGGAAGCCATTCGACTCGCTCCGCTCGCTCATGGCCTCCGGCCGGGATAAAACAATTCGACGCGCCTTGAGCTGAGCCGAAAGGCTTGCTCAAGGCCTCTTCATGGATTAATTTGGAGGAGAAAATGGAATTGGATGGGATCGAATTCGAGGTATCCTACCGTAAGGTTAGATATGCCAGAGTAGAGCTTAAAACTGGAAAGCTCTTCCTCATTTTGCCGCCCGGCAATGACCCGAAGGTCCTCTTGGAAAAGCATAAGGATTGGATAATCGAGAAAAAGAAATTCTTTGACGAGTGCAAAAGGAATTCCGCCGATAAGCAGATTCCAAATCGGACCGAAACCGAATTCAAGGAGCTTGTCTTGTCTCTCATTTCCAGATTTTCTCAGGAATTGGGAGTGACGGTGAATAATGTTTCTTTTAAGAAATTTAAGAGTAAATGGGGAATCTGCATCCCCAAAAGGAAGAACATCACCTTCAATCACACGCTTCGGTATCTCCCCGACCGGCTCCTGGAATATATCGTCTTCCATGAGATCGCCCATATCCTGGAGAGGAAGCACAACCACAGATTCTGGAATTTAATCGCGGGAAAGTTTAATGACTGTCAGGAATTCGATAAGGAATTAATCTCATACCAGTTCAAATTACAGAGTATTTCTTAGGCAACTTAGGCAGCCCCAGCCGGGAACGAAGCGGAGAAATGGCCCCAGGGCGATCCTGGCTTTTTTATTCCCCGACCGCTCAAATATAATTGAAGACATGATGGACAAGAAATATAACGCGGCGAAGGCCGGGGCCAACCCCGGGAAATACCTCGAGCGCTGCGCCGCGGCCCTCGACCAGGCGCTCGACGAGGTCCCGGCCTACCGGTCCTGGCGCCAATTTGACCGCGGAAAAGGCGCCCACATCGACGAGCGTTACGCCGGTCTGCCCGCGCTCACGAAGCGGGAATTGAACGCTTTCTCCCCCGCGGCGTTCATCCCGCCCGGCCGTTCACTCGAGGAGGGCCTGAAGAGCGGAGAAATCGAGCTGGTTGAAACCAGCGGAACCACCGAGGATAAGGTGGCCAATATCTGGTACCAGCCCTGGTGGAACGCCTCGGAGCTGGCCTCGTGGGCGCTCAACGCGCACGCTGCGAGAGTCACTACCGGCGACCAGCGGGAGGCGATCCTGGCCAACCCCTTAAACGTGGGTTTTCGAAGCGAACTCGGCGACCTGCCGATGGAGAAACGCCGCCTCGCCCGGTTCCTGTTCCTGAATGACCTCGCGGACCCCCTGGCCTGGACCGACAGTTACTGCGACCGGATGCTCAAGGAAATGGATCTCTTCATGCCCGTGACCCTGGAAGCCAATCCCTCTTTGCTGAGCCGGTTATGCCGCTATGTCCTGCGGACAGGAAAGCGCGCTTATCAGCCGCCCCTGATCGTCCTGACTTACGAGTTCCCGTCGCTCATTCACCGCCGGCACCTGGCCGCGGTTTTCGATACGCCGATCATGAGCTCCTACGGCACGACCGAGAGCGGTTATGTTTTCATCGAATGCGAACACGGCCGTTTCCACCAGAACGTGGATTACTGCCGGGTCGATTTCCTGCCCTTCCGGGATGATTGCGGGGGTCCTTCCTTGGGGAAATTGCTGGTGACAACTTTTGACAATCCCTGGCGCTCGCTGATCCGCTTCGACGTGGGCGACCTCGGCCGGTTGGAACCGAAGCCATGTTCCTGCGGTCGGAAAGCGGGGATGACCCTGGCCTTGATCGAGGGCCGGACCGCCAACCTCACGATCACCCCGGAGGGCCGGCCGGTCACGCAGGCCCAGGTGGATCGGGGCCTCTCCACCATCTCCCGGATCGATGATTACGAACTCCGGCAGACGGACGAAAGCTCTTACCAGTTGCGGATCGTCGGCGACACCGGGTTCGATTCGTCCTCGGCCGAACAGGCCCGGGAGGTCCTGCGGGAAATCTTCGGGTCCAACGCCAGGATTAGCGTCGAGAAAACCCGGGATCTGGCCCCCGGGCCTTCCGGCAAGTTCCAGCTGGTCAAGGCCCTCTTTCCCTTGAACCCCGCGTCCTTCCTGGACCCCCGGTTCCGGCCGCCGGTGCCCGAGGATTCAGCCGCGGGGGGAGGACCATAGCTATGCGCAAACGCCAGGGAGCGGCGCCGGTGTATCTGCTCGCGGGGGGCATGGGATCCGGAAGAAGTTCCTACGCCAAAGTCCTGAAACAGATTTACGCGCGGACGGGCAAAGACAAGCCCCGCATTGCCTATATCGCCGCCGCCAGCAACGATAACCGGGGTTTTTTCTATTTCATCAGCACCTTTCTCAAGCAGGCCGGCACCTGCGACCTCAAACTCGCCCCCCTCGCGGGGGCGAAGGCCGATCCCCAGAAGGCGCGGGCCGTGATCGAATCGGCCGACCTGGTCTGCCTGAGCGGCGGGGATGTCGAGCTGGGAATGAAATTGCTCGCCGGCGGGGGTGTCATGGATCTCCTGAAGAAGAAGTTCGCGGAGGGAACGCCATTTTTCGGATTGTCGGCGGGGGCCATCATGCTCTGCCGCCAATGGGTGGCTTGGAGTGATTCCCGGGATGATTCCACGGCCGGGCTGTTCGACTGCCTGGGCTTCGCGGATCTCTGCTGTGACGTGCACGACGAGTCAGGTAACTGGGAAGACCTGCGGATGCTGCTCAAGCTTTCCGGAGAGGCCGCCACCGGTTATGGAATCAGGACCGGCGGAGCCATCCGAGTCGAACCCGGCGGCGAGTTCGAGGTGATTTCCGGAAAGATCGACCGGCTGGTTCAGCGCGGCGGGGACGCGCAATTACTTAGATAAGGAAAGGGTCACCAATGGAAAAACGCGCCGAGATTAAGAGGCAATACAAAGAAACCCCCAAGCAGGCGGGGGTCTTTCAGATCATCAACACGGTCAACGGGAAAATCCTGCTCGGCAGCAGCAAGAACCTGCAGGGCCGGCTGAACAAGCACAAGTTCCAGCTTTCGATCCGGCGGCATGTGAACAAACAGCTCCAGGAGGATTGGGATCGGCTGGGAGCGGATGCCTTCCGGTTCGTGGTCGCCGAAGTGGTTCAGCCGAAAGACGATCCGGGCTTCAATCTCGATGACGAACTTTCCCTGCTCGAAGAGATCTGGATCGAGAAAACCCAGCCCTGCGGGGAGCGCGGATACAATAAAAACCTGAAAATCCGGGAGTAGAACCCTAGCTATGATGCTGTTGCAAGATCTTCATCTTCACTAAGAAATCGCAATCCCGCGGATGAAATTGAAGACCGGGTATCAATTTGATAAACTGACAGCAGTTGATTTAATCGCCCTGAGAAATTAAACAGAAAAGGAGCCTAACGCATCATGCCATTAAAACCGTTGCCGGACCCGGGAGGAAAATTTCGCCGCGTTATCGGCACCCTGCAGGGGTTTCTGCTCAGCGCTTTCCTGTTTTCCACGTTGATTTTCTTCAATTTTCTCCAGACCGCCAGCCTCGCGATTAAACCTTTTTCCGCGACCGTGTTTCGGCGTTTCAATCGCTGGGCGGCCGATACCTGGTGGGGTTGGTGCGTCAAACTCTCGGTCTGGGTGCACGGCGTGCGGATCAAGGTCAGCGGCGACGAGGCGCCGCCGCGGGAAAACGCCGTGGTGATCTCCAATCACCAGCAGATGCCGGATATCCCCGTGCTGATGGCGTTCGCCAAAAGCAAAGACCGGCTGGGCGACTTGAAGTGGTTCGTCAAGGACATCGTCAAATACGTACCTGGGATCGGCTGGGGAATGCTTTTTCTCGATTGTCCCTTCATTAAACGCGACTGGGCTGCCGACAAGGATTACATCAAAAAGGTTTTCCGACGGATCCTCCAGGGGCGGGTTCCCCTCTGGCTGGTCACTTTCGCCGAAGGCACCCGTTTCAGCCTGGACAAGTTAAAGCAAAGCCGGGACTACGCGAAAAAAACCGGCCTGTTTGTCCCACGGCACGTGCTGATCCCCCGGACCAAAGGGTTCGTGGCCACCGTTCAAGAACTGGGCCAGCATCTCGACGCCGTATACGATGTAACCATCGGTTACGTCGGCGGAGTTCCCACGATCTGGCAGTGGATCAAGGGCTACGTGCGGGAGGCCAACCTGCATATTCGGCGCTACCCGATCGAGTCGCTGCCCAGCGGGGAAAAGGAGCTTTCCGCCTGGCTGATGGAACGATTCCGGCAGAAGGACGAATTGCTGGAGGGTTATTACGCGGAAGGGCGCTGGGGGTCGGTTCTGCCGAAGAAACCGTAGCGGAAGTATACCCACGATCTTAAAAGCCTCCGACGCTTCAAGGGGGAGGCGGACAAATGTTCAAGGACAAGATCGTCGTCATCACCGGGGGATCCAGCGGGGCCGGGAAGGAAATGGCGGCGCGCCTGGCCCGCCGGGGTGCCCACCTGGCGCTCGTGGCCCGCGACCGGGAAAAGCTCGCGGCGGTGAAAAAAGAACTTTCGGCCGGTCTTTCCCCGGGACAGAAAATCGGGTCTTATTCCTGCGACCTCACCGATCCGGAAGCGGTGGAAAAATCCTTCCAGGAGATCCGGGTGGAAATCGGGCCGCCGGATATCCTGATCAATTCCGCCGGGGTTCTTTACGAGGGCTACTTCGAGAAGCAAACGCTCGAGGTTTTTCGCGAGTTGATGGAGATCAATTTTTTCGGCACGGTTCATTGCATCCAGGCGGTCCTGCCCGATTTCCGGCGGAAGGGCGGGGGGAGGATCGTGAACATCTGCTCCATGGCCGGGCTGATGGGGATATTCGGATACTCGGCCTACTGCGCCTCCAAGCACGCGGTAGCGGGGCTGACGCATTCCCTTCGCCACGAATTGAAACCCCAGAACATTCACTTCCACCTGGTTTGCCCGGGTGAGTTTGCCTCGCCCATGGTGGACAAGGTAAACGCCTACCGGTCTCAAGAGAATCGAGTCATGGTGCATACCGTGCCGGTCCTTACGGCTTCCGAAGTGGCCGAGGCGGTGATCAAAGGCGTGGAAAGGGATGAGTACCTGATCATTCCCGGGGCTGCGACGCGGCTGGTGGAGCGTCTGAACCGTTGGTTGCCGGGTTTCTCGCGGTTTTTCACGGACTGGAGATTGAAGAAGGTTTGCCGGGGGCCCGGGGCTGGGGATTAAGAAAAATTCTTAAAGGATTTATTTTCCCAAGACACTGCGTCGAAAGGCCTCATAATTTTGTTGTCATTCCGGGCTTGACCCGGAATCCAGTTTCTTTATCTGGATTCCCGCTTTCGCGGGAATGA
This sequence comes from Pseudomonadota bacterium, assembly GCA_026388655.1. Taxonomy (GTDB): domain Bacteria; phylum Desulfobacterota; class JAPLJL01; order JAPLJL01; family JAPLJL01; genus JAPLJL01. The sequence goes on along the minus strand of JAPLJI010000064.1, from coordinate 22,123 downwards.
CAGCCTTAGAAAATATGTAAAGAATTGCCGAAAACGATATACCAAGTAGTCTCAACCTCCATCTTAAGTCAGCCGGTCTTGGCAGCCAAAACCCGGCTCAGACGCAGACTCCCCAGATAAAAAAGCGTGGGAATGACCAGCCAGATCAGCTGGACCAGGATGGTATATTGCTCTTCCCCAATGGTGAGGAAGGCCGGGTTATAAGGACGCACCGCGTAACGCCAGAGAACTCCGTTATTCAAAAGCTCGATAATAAAAGCCTGCGCCCCTCCCCAGGCGGTCTGGATCGCCCAGGCCGAAAAGCTGAATTTGGACAGGAACCGGTCACTCCGCAAGATGACGCGGCAGAGGCCTACCCCGCACATAAAGAAGAGCCCGTCCCAGAAGGAGTGGCAGATATTGACCGTGATCCGGGGCAGGGGCCAGTCCACCAGGATGCGGAGGAAATCGTCGCCGGCGAGATTGAAGGGGATTTCGAATCCGAGCCCGATCGCAATCCCGAGCCAGAGCAGATACCACTCGCGCCGGGGCAGGATTTTCGCCCGGGAGAGAATGAATCCGGCGACCGGGGTCCCGAAACCGATCAGGAGGTCCAGGATCATAGCCGTGCAAGGATTTAGATAATGGCTCATTTCTAGCCGGGAAAGGGAGGCACGGGCAGGGAGAGCAGGACCTGCTTGATGATTTCGAGGTTGAAGAGATCGATGATCGGGTCCAAGGCCTTGAGCAGGATTGCCCCGGTCAGGATAGCCCAGGCGGTATGAACCGGAACGAAGATGATCGGGATCAAGCGGCTCCGGCCCGCCCTTTCATAGAAGCTATTGTGTTTTTTGCGCAGGTAGCGCTTGAGCTTCCGTTCCAAAACCACCCCCAGCCCCTGGAGGATAAAGTACCCCAGGACGAAACCATTTATCCGGGAAGCCGCGGCGTCGAACTGGTATTCATGGATCAGCCCGCTGGCGATAAAAGTGGCCAGGATCCCCCAATTGGGATATTTCGCCCCTCCGACCGGGAGGAAGATAAACCGGACCAGGTACTGCCGCATGTAGAGGTTCAAGCGGTTTGACCACAGATCCTCCGGGGAAACCGCCCGGATCGGTTCGTTGTAAACCGGGGTCACCGCTTTGCCGAGGAGCCGGAAATAGCTGAAGCTGAGATCGGTCAGGCCGCTCGCGAACCAGTAGAAACAGCCCATCTTGAGGATGGTGGCGATCGGCCAGCTCCACTCCGGGGTCCGGAAATAAGTGTTGAGAAAGATGATCATAATTCCGGAGAAGATTTGAAAGAGGCCGGAGAAGAAAAACCTGATGCTTCCCCGGTAATCCGGTTTTTGAGTTTCTTGGGAAGCCGCCTGGATTTTTTCAAAGATGAAAAAATTGCTCTTCAGGTATTCCCGGAAGCCGATCAGCTCTTCTGGGGCGACCGCCTTTCTGATCGAGAGGTCGATGTTTTTAATGCCGAAGGGGAAGAGGAGAGGAATAACAAGGAAGCGCAGGAGCTTGTATTCCGAGGGGATAACGAAAGGAAGAAGGGAAACATAAATGAAAAGCGCGGCCAGAAGAAAAATTTTCAGCTTGGATTGCCGAAGCCGGGTGGTGAGGAAAAAACCCGGAATGAAGGCAAAGCCGTAGAGAGCGAAAAATAGCAACAGGCTCTTAATCATAAAGGATGCAAAAGTTTAGCAGAGAAAACCACCCCGGGCTATATCTTTTTATCCGGAAACGGCAGCCGGAAATAAACCCGCCGTCAACGAGCGGCTCCGCCTTTTTATTGCCGGAATTTGAGGGTATATTTTCCTCACCCGGCTCAACCGGGTTTGAAATGATTTTTTCGTTAGCGAGAGATGAGCGAAAATCCTTTGGTCCGCTCGGTTAATGTCAGCGGGTTTGAGATCAAGTATCTCTTTTACGAGGGGGAAGGCCCGGACCTGGTCCTGCTCCACGCCACCGGGTTTCTCCCCTGGCTCTGGCACCCGATCGCCAGAAGACTGGCGGGAAAATACCGGATCATCGCGCCTTATTTCTGCGACCACCGGGTGGAGGACCCGCGGAAGGGCGGGGTGAGCTGGGCGCTCCTCGCCGAGGACATGATCGGTTTCCTGAGGGCGCTCCGGCTGCGGGATCCCTTTCTGGCGGGCCACTCCATGGGGGGGACGGTGCTGACCCTGGTCGAGGCCCTTTTCGGTCCCCTGGCCCGGAAGATGATCCTGATCGAGCCGATCTACCTTCCCACCGAGATTTACCGGGCAAAAATCACCGTGGAGGAACATCCCCTGGCCAACAAGTCCATAAAGCGGCGCAACCGGTGGAAGAACACCGGAGAAGCGGAAACCTACCTGCGCTCGAAAGAGCTTTTCCGGAACTGGGATCAGGAGATGCTGGATTTGTATGTTAAGTATGGAATGAAGGAGGGTGAGGGCGGAGGGCTGGAACTGGTCTGTCACCCGGACCGCGAGGCGGCGCTCTTCGTGGGCAGCGCCGCCCGGGACCCCTGGCCGCTTTTGCCGAAACTGACCTGCCCGGTGTTCTTTTTGGAAGGGGAGGAAAGCCCCAACCGGGGTTTCATCGATCTGGGGAAGGCCGCCGCGATGATGCCCCGGGCCGAGCGGAGAATCATCCCCGGGTCCGGCCACCTGGTCCCGATGGAAAAGCCCGCGGTGATCGCGGAAATCATTGAGGAATTTTTTAAATTCTGAACTGAATTGCCGGCGGAGCGAAAAAGACGGCATAATTATTAACGAGGAGAGAGAAATGAGCCATAAAAAAATTCTGGGGATAATGAGCGCGTTGGTGTTTTTCAGCGGGATGGCTGGCTGCGGTCTTTTCGTCAAGACCATTCCTCCCGGCCAAATCCCCGCGCCGACCCCTTTCGACCATTTCATCAAGGTCGGCGGGGTGAATTATCACTACCTCGAATTCCCCGGGCCGGGAACCACGGTCGTGCTCCTGCACGGTTACGGCTCCTCCACCTACACCTGGGAGGGGGTGATCCCCTACCTCCGGCAGGGGGGCTACCATGTTTACGCCTTGGACATGAAGGGCTTCGGCTGGTCGGACAAGCCCCGGGGAGCCGATTACGCGCCGCTCACGCTTTTCCAGGAAGTGAACGGCGTCATGGAGGCGCTGAAATTGAAAAAGGTGGTTTTCGTCGGGAATTCGCTCGGGGGCGGGATCGCCGTGCTGATGGCCCTCGACCACCCGGACAAGATCGAGCGGGTCGTGCTCATCGACGCCGCCGGCTACCCGATGAAAATGCCGCTGATCATCCGCCTGTCCCGGGTGCCGCTGGCCGCCGAGTTCATGAAGCTCTTTTTCGAACGCTGGGTGATCCGCTGGAACCTTTCGGAGGTAATGTACGATGGCAAGAAAAAGATGACCAAACCGCAGGTCGAAGCCTATTTTGACCGTCTCCGCACCGAGGGGTCCCTGAACGCGATGATCGACCTGGCCCGGGCGATCAATTTCGAGGATTTCAAACCCTACCTCGCCCGTAACCATGAGACTAAGATCCCGGCGCTGATCATCTGGGGGAGAGAAGACAAATGGATCCCGTTCGAAATTGGTCAGAGGTTTCATCAGGATATCTCGACTTCGGGCATGGTGAGCATTCCGAACTGCGGCCACATCCCCCAAGAGGAATACCCGAAACTGACCGCGGGCTACATAATTGATTTTATCGAAAGAAAACCAGCGGCCGGGCCGGGCATTCCTTAAGGCTTGCTTTTGAGGACATTTATGGTGTACCTATTTCGCCTAAGCTCAGGACTTCAGCTCATCCAATTACCGACCAATAAAAATATATTGCTTCCCGCTCAACCTCTCCCTCGACTCCGCTCGGGATAAACCTTCTCCCCCGTGGGGAGAAGGAAAGAGATGAGGGGTTACTGCCACCATTGCCCAACAAAGTAGATCTTCGAGTCGTCTCCGGAAAAGACCGCGGAATGGCAGAGGAAGCCGGGCGGGAAATAACCGGGGGTGATGTCCCGGTTATCCGTACCGTCCGGGTTGATCGTGTACAGGTGGTAAACCCCCTGGCCATTGATCGCGGCGACAATGTAGACGATTTTATCTCCCGCGTGGGACCAGGTCGGCAGACCCTGAGCGTAGCCGGTGCCGGTCAGGCGGGTTTCCCCGGAACCGTCGGAGTTGACCACAAAAATATTGTAGCCTCCGTGCGTTACGCTGACGTCTTCCAGGCGTTCGAAGGCGATCCGGGCGCCGTCCGGGTTCAGGGAAGGGTCGTAATCGCCGATCGGCAGGTTCGCGTTTCCCCAGGTCCCGGCTTTCGGGGGATTGGTAATGAGGGTGGGAGCGGTCCCGTCGTCGTTAATCCCCCAGATTTTAAATCCCGAGGTAAAGGCGATCAGGTTGCCCACCCAGCTCAAGTCGGCGTCATGTGACCCGGAATCGTAAAGACGCTGTGCATTCGAACCGTCGGAATTCATCACGTAGATGTCGAGGTCGGCCTGGCGCAGGGAGAGAAAGGCGATGCGGGTCCCGTCGGGTGACCAGGCCGGATACAAATCCCAGTACGAGTTGTCGGTGAGTCGCTGGAATCCGGTTCCATCCACGCCGAGCGAGCAGATTTCCAGTTGCTCATCCAACGTGCCGCCGATCCTCTGGGCGAAGACGAAACGATCCCCGGCGCGGTTGAGGCGGAGAACGGAATAGATCTCGTCGGCCGAGCCGTAGATCAGGGAGACGTCCTCCGTCGGGAGGTCCAACGAGTAGATTCCCCATTGACCCTCGCGGGGCACCTGCGGTTTATCTCCCCCTCCGCAGCCCACCAGGAAAAGGATAAGAGTCAAGGCGGTAACCGACTTCAACGGCCCGGGTTGGCCCGTGACCATTTCCCTCCCCGTTCCCTGGCTCATGGCCGGCGCTCGGGCTTGACGGGGATCCTGGCCTCGCAGGGGACATTGACCGAGCAGAGACCGCAGCCGTAAATAAAAATGTGGTAATTTTTATTGCAGTGCCGGAGGGATTTCGCGACCCGGCCGTAGCAAGTTTCCTTGTCGTGGCCGTTAATATTGATCGCCCCGGCCGGACATCTTTTCGCGCATTTAAGGCATTCAATCCCCTGATCCTGCAAACAGTAGGCGTGAATGTTCTCCGGCCTTTGGCGGTTGGGGTTCAGCTTCCGGTGGACGATAAAACTTCCCACGCGGTGGGCGCACCCTTTTTCCGTAATTAACAGATTGTTCTGGCCGAAGGTTCCCAGCCCGGCCGCGTAGGCGATATGCCGGTGCGACCAGGGCGACGCCCATCCGACCTTCGGGTAGCGCTTCTTTCTGAACATCGGCGTGACGTCCGGTGAAACGGCCAGGATTCCCTTGCCCATCAGGAAGGCAACCATCTCACGGACCAGGGCCTGGCTGAAAATTTCCCCCCGGAGCCGGGTCTGGGCCCATCGTTCCGAGCACCATTCGGTCTCTCCGGCGTTTTCCTGGCGGGTTTTCTCGGTGATCGGCAAAACAAAGGAGACCACGCTTATCTCACCAGCCGGGGGTGGAGTGACACCGTTTTTTTTCGCGTGCCAGGCCATTATTTCCGCGGGGGTGTAGTGGTGCGGCCCGATGATTTCCTTGAATTTTACGAAAATCGGATCGTCTCCGGCCACGAAGCCGACCGGGGGTTGGTCGAAAATTCTCTCTCCCGCGAAGGGGAATTCCATGCTGTTTTCGGGATGATTTTCGACCTTGTCCGTAATGGTCTTGATAAACCATCGCTCATCGAGAGAGGGGTCAGGGTGGGCCGGGGCGTAGTCTTTGCTCAATTTCGGCTGTTGCGGATGCCCGATACCCCGCATTTCACCGAGGGTGTTTTTAATCCCCCGCCAATCGCTCAAAAAAGAGAACCGGCGGTATTTATTACTCGATTTTCTGCTCATTTATCGTCTCCCGGCGAGCGGAGGGTGACCCGGATGATCTCGCCGGGCCGCCAGAGGCGCATCCGGGGCCCCCACAATCCGGTGCCGCGGCAGACGATGGCCGTCATGCCGTTTATTTCATACCTGCCTCCCAGGAGGGGGAAGAATTGCCTGACCACGTAGCCGAAAGGCCAGATCTGCCCGCCGTGGGTGTGGCCGGAAAGCATCAAGCCCACCCCGTTGGCCGCCAGCAATTCCGCCTGTTGGGGCCGGTGGGAAAGAAAAATAGTCGCGGCCCCGGGGGCTCGACCCGAGAGGGTCTGCCGGGCCCGTCTGACGTCCTCGGGGGTAAGGGAGTGGTTGCGGGAGTCATCCACGCCGGCAAGGATAAGGCCGGGACGCACCTCGACCCATTCATCCCGGAGCAGTTTGATCCCGGCGTCCTGGAAAAAGCTCGGGCCGGCCCCGACCGCGGCGTAATGCTCGTGGTTACCGGTGACGGCGTAAACGCCGAGCGGGGCCTTTAAGCCCTGGAGCAGGGGGAGCATCTTCTTCTCATTCTCGAGCTCGCCGTGGCCTTCGACCAGGTCGCCCAGGATGATCACCAGGTCGGACCGGAGGGATTCAATCTGGGAGATGCGCGCTTTGAGCCACCGCTCGCTGGTGAGCGTGCCCAGGTGCAGGTCGGAGATGCCGACGACAACAGTCCCATCCGCCTCCGCGGGCAGTCCGGGAAGGCGAACCTCATAATTTCTAACCACCGGCGGCCTAAACCCCTGGATGAAGGCGATCAGGCAAAGCATTCCCGCGCCAAGAAGGGCAAAGCTGCGGAGAGCAGGAGCGAGACGTGGAAGGAGAAAGCCAAAGGCGGTTATGAAATCGAGAAAGATAAAACAGGAAAAAAGAAAAAAGAGAATCCCGAGCCAGTTCGAACCGACGAGCTCGAATGGTAAGGCCAGGCGAGTTAAACCCAGGTGGTCAAGATAGTGTCCCAGCACGAAGCTCGCCCAGAGAAAGAGAACGGCGGCGAAGAGCCAGCCGCGCGGGATATTATGGGCGACGAGCGGCACGGACGCCAGGCGCCAGAAGACATAAAGGTTGAGAATGGTCCAGATGGCGATGGCGACGGTCAGAAACAAGGCGATCTCCTTCTCTTGGCTCACGGCATTCGCTTCTTGACGCCTTCCATTCAAAGTCGGCACAATGATACCCGGGTAATTCTAGGGGTTAATCCGGCTCGCGGACAAGCCTTAAGGTCTTATCGGTATGAGTTCCAGTCAGAGAATCCCGGCAAAGTGTTTGGCTATCCTGGGAACCGGTTCGGACGTGGGAAAAAGCGTAGTGGTCACGGCGCTCTGCCGGATCTTCAGCGACCTCCAGGTGCGGGTGGCTCCGTTCAAGGCGCAAAACATGTCCAACAATTCCTTCGTTACCCCGGAGGCGGGGGAGATGGGGCGCGCCCAGGTTGCCCAGGCCGAAGCGGCCCGCGTCAACCTCCACGTGGACATGAACCCCGTGCTCCTGAAACCGTGCACCGACACCGGCGCCCAGGTCGTTCTCCATGGGAAACCCATTGGAAACTCGCAGGCCGCCGACTATTTTGCCGACACCGATTACCTTTTCCGCCAAGCGAGAGCGAGCCTCGCGCGGCTCCACGCTGAGTACGATCTGGTGATCATGGAAGGCGCGGGTTCCTGCGCGGAGGTGAATCTCTTCCACCGCGATTTCGTGAATTTCCGCATGGCCGAGGCCGCGGACGCACCCGTCGTGCTCGTTGCCGACATCGACCGGGGCGGCGTTTTCGCCCAGCTGGTCGGCACACTTGAGGTGATTCCCCGCGAGTACCGGGAGCGAGTCCGGGGCTTTATTATCAACCGGTTCCGTGGCGACGCCGCCCTTTTCCGGGAAGGGATCGAGTACCTGGAAAACCGCACAGGGCTTCCCAGCCTCGGCTTGATCCCTTATTACCGCCATATCGAGATCGACTCGGAAGACGGCGTGCCGCTCGACATTCTGATCGATCCCCCCGCCGGCCCGGAGCCTGGGAAGATAAACATCGCCGTGCTGCGTTTTCCCCACATCTCCAACTTCACCGATTTCGCGCCCCTCGCCCGCGAACCTTCCGTCATCCTTCATTACCTTTCCAGGCCCCGTCCGCTGGAGGGATTTGACGCTGTGTTTCTGCCGGGCTCCAAGAACGTCCGAGCCGACCTGGACTGGTTAAGACGGGAAGGCTGGGACGCCCGTCTACGTGCGCATATCGGCCGGGGTGGGCGGCTCGTTGGAATCTGCGGCGGGTATCAGATGCTCGGTAGGGTGATCCGTGACCCCGACGGTCTGGAGGGCGAGCCGGGTCAAACCGAAGGTTTGGGTTTGCTGGACGTCGAGACCACGCTCCACCGGGAAAAGCTGCTTTCCCGTTCGGCCGGTTTCTGGGAGGCCGGCCGGGAGCGGGTGGAAGGTTACGAGATCCATATGGGCGTCACCGACCGGATCGGCGGCGTCCCGCACGTCATCCGGGTGACGGAGCGCAGCGGCAAGCCGGTTGATGAAACGGACGGCGCCGGCACCCCGGACGGCCGGATCTGGGGCACCTATTTCCATGGAATTTTCGACCTGCCGGGTTTCCGGCGATCCTTACTGGGTGCGCTCGATCCTGGCTATCGTCCCGACGCGGGCGGAGAAACAGCGGTTACGGAAGCCGAGTTCCGGGACCGGCAGTACGACCTCCTGGCCGCCCATTTCCGGAAATATCTGGACCTGCCGAAGCTGATCGAAATTATTGGGGTGAAGTCAGCAGAACGTTTGTAAAGAATCTTTGGTATTCATATATGAAAAGACCGTTGCAAAACCACAGAAATGTCACCCTGATCCCGCCTCTGGCGGGAGAAGGGTCTGGTTTTAAAAACCTTTCTGACGGAAGAGAGATTCTTCGCCTTCCTCCTTCGCCAACTTGTCCGACATAGCCTTGGCGGAGTTGGAGGCTTCGGAGGACAGGTCGGCTCAGAATGACAGGAAAGGTATTTCGATGGAAAACAAGTGGAGGCATACCATGATTCGATTCCAAACCCGCTTTTTCGTTATTTCTGTTCTTCTGGTTGCGACGCTCGCCTGGGCGGATGACCGGCTGGTGATCGCCGATTTTTCCCAGGGCGTTGATGCCAGAGGCATTCCCCAAAGCTGGCAACTCAAGGAAAAATCGGGAAAGGCGGATTTCTCGGTAGTGAAGGACGGCGACCTGAATGTCCTTCAGCTTCGGAGCGCGGACACCTCGTTCTCCATCCAGAAAGAAGTTAAGGTGAATCTAAAACAATATCCCGTCGTGTCCTGGAAATGGAAGGTAACCAAGCTACCGAAGGGCGGCGATTTTCGTAAAACGAAGACCGACGACCAGGCGGCCCAGCTTTTTCTGGCCTTTACCAAGACGAAATCCATCGTTTACATCTGGGACACGACCGCCCCGGAGGGCCTGATGAGCGAGGCGATCGCGCCTCCCCTGATGACCATCAAACTGGTGGTGGTCCGCTCCGGACCGGCGGAGCTGGGGAAGTGGGTCACCGAGACCCGGAATGTGTACGAGGATTACAAGAAGTTTTACGGCGAGGAACCGCCGGCGGTAAAGGCGATGAGGCTCCAGATCAACTCCCAGCACACCGGTACCTCGGCGGAAAGCTACTTCGCGGATGTAATCTATAAAAAGCAATAAGTTGTTTTCCTTTCTGTGTTTTATGGAGTGCAGTAGCTTGCTACTGCAAGGGGTATGAAATCCGAAATCCTAAGCGCAGCTGAAGGGCCTAAGATTTAGAAATTCGAGTTTACAGTTGTATGACACCGGGGGTTGAGGGGGCTTCATTCGTGGGGGATCTAAACTTGTTTTTTGCTTTAGAGTACCGGAGAATGAACTACCGTGCGCGATAGGTTTCTGAAAGAGGTAAGGTTGGCGGGACTTCCAACCGATCCGGGTCCAAGCCAGATAGTCACCGAAGCTGACCTTTCTTCCCTGCCCGGGCCGGCGCAGCGTTACCTGCGGTTCATGGGCGTTATCGGAAGGCCCCGGGATTGGTCCTTCCGCTTAGCCTTCACCGGGCGCTTCCGCACCAAGCCGGACCAGGCCTGGATGAAATGCGAGACCTGGCAATACAACACCAGACTGGCCGTGGCCCGGATCTTTCACATCCGCCTCCGTTTCGGAGGTCTTGTGCCCGTCATCGGCCGGGATACATACCAGAATGGGCATGGCCGCATGCTGATTAAACTGCTTGATTTTTTCACGATCGGGGACGGCACCGGTGAGGAGTTTGACATCGGCGAGCTGGTCACCTACCTGAACGATGTGACCCTGATCGCGCCGTCCCTGCTGCTCGTTCCCGAGGCGCGCTGGTCGGCCGTGGACGCGGGCTCGTTCGATATCGCGCTATCTGACCATGGCCGCACGGTCAGCGCGCGGGTGTTCGTGGATGAAAACGGCGCCGTCCAGAATTTCAGCACGACCGACCGTTTTTACGCCGACCCCAAAAATCCTAAGAAACTCGTGCGGGGGAGGTGGACGACGCCGGCGGAGGGGTGGCAGGAGGTCGGGGGGCGCCGCCTGCCGACGAGGGGTCAGGCCGTCTGGCACATGCCCAAGGGCGAATTCGCCTACGCCGATTTTACGCCGGTCCCCGGTTCCCTGGTCTTCAATATCCGGCCGGGGGAGTGAATCGGAGTCAGTTTTAGGGATTGGTGATGAATTATTTCTTGATGATATTCCTGCGTTTCCTGCTGCCCGCCGCGATGATGCTGGTTCTCTGCTTCTGTGCCGGATGCGGGGTGGTAATGGATACCGAGTCATCCGTGAGCCGCCTGGGCACGGTTACGGGAGACTGCGTGGTGCCCGTGCCCGCCGGCCTGGAGGCGCTCGGCGCACCTGTGTCTCTGGAATTCGCCGAGGGTTCGCTTTGGATCTTCGGCGAGACGCGTCTTACCCAACCAAACACCACCGGCTCAAATACGATCCCTAATTCAGCCGCTTTGGTCCGCAGTGTCAACGACGCCTGCACCGGACATCTGGAAGTGCTGCCCGACGCAAACGGCGCCCCCGCGCCGTTCATCGCGCTGACGCCCGAGGAAGAGGCCGAAAACGCCGCTCGCACCGACGGCAAGAGGATCAGTGTGACTCCCCGCGGCGGCCTGGTGTGGCAGGGAAAGGGCTATCTTTATTACGATGTGCTGCTGCTCGGGCCCGGTGTGTTCGATATGGAGTGGCTGGGTACGGGGCTTTGCGTGACACCCGCCGCCGGCTCCGCGTGCGCGCGTCAGGGGGCTCTTCTCTGGAGCGGCGCGCAATCAAGTTGGGGATCTTCCGGTTTCGTTGACAATGACGGCTACGTCTACCTGATCAGGTGTTTCCACGCGGCGGCGTTTGAGGACCTCTGCGGTGTGACGCGGGTAATGCCGGAGAATATGGCCGATCCGGAAGCTTACCGCTTTTACAACGGCTTCAACGGCTGGGTGGAGGATCCCAGGAACTTTACGGTTGCTTTCGATGGGCCCGGTGCGGTAACGCTGGGGTACAACGCATTCCTGGGTCAGTACACGGCCATTTCGGCTAATATCTGGGATTCGTCAATTGAGATGCGGGTGGCGCCGTCACCGTCAGGTCCCTGGGAAAATTCGCATCGTCTCTTTCCCGCGGTCAAGCCGGATTCGTGGTTCATAAGCGGCGGCACGGAACACCCGGCCTTGCGCTCAGCCGACGGCCGCATCCTGGCCATTACCTACCACACCACGTCCACAACGGGACCTTCGGGACTGCACCTGGTGTCGTTCCAACTACGGGATGATTAACATGCGCTTTCAAAATATAATCCTGGCAATTCCCCTCTGTCTGGCCTCCGCGCCGCTCCCCGCCGCATCCTGGGAAGTCGATTTCCTCGGCCCGGCGCGCGAGATTTCCCATTCCTCCTCGGCGTCGCGCGATACGGCGGCGCTGGGCCTTGTCGCCGCGCCCCATCGCATCCTGACCGGCGGCGGTGACTTCAGCGTGCTCCAATTGCGCGATCAGAGGCTCTCTCTGCGTTTGGGAGTCTTCGCCATGATGGAACTAGAGAGCGAGGGAAAGTCGAGCGGATTCGACGGCATCCTGCCCAAGGGCGACATCAATTTTTGGCGAGGATTATATGGCTACTCGGTGGCTGCGTCACTCGACGACTTTGCGAATCGGCACCTCGGTCCGCGCGGGGCGCTCGAGGTCACCCTGAATTTCCGCCACGAGAGCGAGCACTATACCGGATCCAACGAAGGCGGCGAGGCTATCGACTACAGCGACCGGCCCCATATCGGCAACTTCATCATGCTGGATATAGCCGCGCGGCTGCCCTTTGATCGTCTGGAACTGATCGGCCGCCTGCAACACAAATTCTTCCTCCCCAACGCGGGCGGGTATAGCCAGGGCCCGGGCGGAGACCTCATCGTCCGCTGGCGACGCTGGAATCATATCCATCCATTTAGCTCGCTTTTCGCCGAGTACCTTTTCGGCGTGAACATCTATCCCGACGCGTACCTCGTGCGCGACCTGACCGGCTTCGTGGTGCCGTCCCAGGCAGGCGACATCTATTTATTCATATCGGCGGACGTAGGCCACCGCAAGGGACTGGCGGTTTTCACCGAAGAGAGGACCCTGGGGTTCGGGGTGCGATTCGCGTTTTCCTAAGGTATTGGAAACGCTCGCGAAAGACGTGGCCAATTATTTATCTGGTCATTGGTTTATGAGGATGCCGGGACCTCGATCGTACCTTCGAGATACTTAACCGCCTGACCGGCGATCAGGACCTGATTCCCTCGGTATTCGCAGAAAAGTTCTCCTCCCCGGGGTGAAACCTGGAACGCACGGCTGGATGTGCCTCGGTACTTGATGCCGAGTGAGCGTTTTTCCCAATGGGGCTGGGGATAATAAGTTATAATAATCGCGGATCGAAACGCCGAGGAGGAAAACAATCATGGGAACTTATCTTTATTATTACACCGGAACCGGCAATTCGCTCTGGGTGGCCAGGCAGCTGGCGGACAAACTCCAGGACGCGGAATTGGTCTCTTTGAACGCGGGAAAACCTGGCCCCTTGAAAATCGATTCCGAAAGGATCGGGATCGTTTTCCCGGTGCATATGTGGGGACTGCCTCAGCGGGTCATCGATTTTGTCAGAAGTTTTCCGGCCGACGAATCAAGATATTACTTTGCCCTGGCGGTCAACGCCGGACAGGTCGCGGGGACGCTTTTGCAGTTAAAAAAGATAATGAAAGCGCGGGGAATAACCCTGGCCGCGGGTTTTGATATTGTCACACCTTCCAATTACATTCCCTGGGGAGGGGCAGCGACGGTGGAAGAGCAGAAGCGGTTGTTTTGGCAGGCCGAGGAAAAGGTTGGACGAATCGCCCAGATTGTCCATCGAAAGGAAGCCGCCCCGATAGAAAAAGGGCCGCTCTGGCAAAATATTATCCTTTCTTCCCTCCTGTATAGATTAAGTTTCCCCCAGGTTCCCAAGATGGATAAAAAATTCTGGGTGGATGAGAAATGCAATGGTTGCGCGATCTGCGAGAAAATCTGCCCGGCGAAAAATATCGTCATGACCGCGGGCAAGCCGGCCTGGCAGCGCCGGTGCGAACAGTGCCTGGCGTGCATCCAATGGTGCCCCCAGGAAGCCGTCCAATACGGCAAAAAAACTCCCAGCTACGCGAGATACCACCACCCGGAAATCAAATTGGCGGACATGCTTTCCGGCGCGCCCAAAGCCTAAAAAAAAGCCACGATCATTTTGATAATTTCTCATTTGTTGGGATTTAACTTGTAATTCCCCGCGGTCTTGCCGCGGGGAGCTTCATTCCCGAAGGAGGATTTTTGCGATTTCACTTTGAGGGAAAATTACTGGTTGACGTGGGCTACCTTGGCGGGGGGGAAGCCGTTGAAATTGGTCGCGCTTGCGTTCGAATAGGCGCCGATGTTCCGGGTGTAGAGCAGGTCGCCCAGTTTGAGGTCGGGCAGGTTCTCGACGGTCGAGATGGTGTCGAGGGCGTCGCAGGTGGGCCCAAAGACCGAACAGATCTCCGGGGGACCCTTCCGGAAGGACTCCAGGTGATACTGGCAATGATCGAACAGGATTCCCGAGTAGGTCCCGTAAATTCCATCGTCCACGTAGTAGCAGAGCTTCCGGTCGCGCCGGGCCTTGCCGATGATCTTTACCACCAGCAGGGCGGCGGTGGCCACCAGGAATCGCCCCGGCTCCGCTAAAATCTCGATGTCGGGAGGGAAGAGGCGGTCGATCTCGGCGTTGAGCATCCGGGACAACTCATGGAAAGGCCTGACCTGGTCGTCATAAGGGGCGGGGAAACCGCCGCCGATATCGAGTAGCTTCAGCTCCTGGCGGCCGCGCAGGTTCATCTCCTGGAAGATATCCGCGGAGATCTGGAGCGCCTGGATGTAATTGTCGAAATTGGTGGCCTGGCTCCCCACGTGGAAGGAAATCCCCTCGACCTTAAAGCCGGCCTCGCGGGCCGCCTCGATCAGGTCGACCGCCTCCCCCGGGGCGGCTCCGAACTTGGAGGAGAGCTCCACCATCGAGCCGGTATTGGGCACCCGGATGCGCAGGATCAGCCCGGCCTGGGGAGAATACTTGCTCATCTTCTGGATTTCCTCGTAGTTGTCGTAGGTCACCAGCGGCTGGTAAGGATCGAGCTGCGAAAGCGTCTCGTTGGCCTTGACCGGGTTGGCGTAGATGATCTTGTCCCAGATATAGTTCTGCCTTTGCTTGGGAGGCAGACCCTCGATGTTTCGGTGGACAATCTGGAACTCCGCGATCGAGGCCACATCGAAGCTGGCCCCGGCCTGGTAGAGGGTTTTCACGATAGCCGGGTCGGGATTGGCCTTGACCGCGTAATAGACCTGAACCCGGGGCAGGTGCTTTTTGAACTCGGCGTAGTTCTTCCGGATCTCATCGTGGTCCAACACGAAGAGGGGGGTGCCGTGCTCGGCGGCGAGCCGTTTCAGGCGGGAGAGCGGGATCATGGTTTCTCCGGAATTTTAATCATTGCCTTTATGGTGGGCGAAGTACTCGCGCTCAACCCGCTGGAGGAGCGCCTTACGCCGGTCGTAGAGACGCTTGAGCTTTCGGGGACGGTGCCGGGCCAGGGCGTAATGGGCGAGGAGGGGAAGGGCCACGGTGGAATCGAGATAGCAGACGATCGCGTCCGGAAGCTGGTCGGGATCGACCTTGCCCCAGCTCACCGCCTCGGAGGGGGTGGCGCCAGAGAGGCCGCCGGTGTCGGGCCGGGCGTCGGTGAACTGGATGAAATAGTCGTGGCCGGCCTCCTTGATCCGGAGAACCTCCTGGATCTGGGGCTCGGTCTGGAGGGTGAAATTCTTGGGGGAGCCGCCTCCGACCAGGATGACCGCGCTTTTTTTGCCGCGAAGCTTGGTGTCCAGCACGATCCCGGTGGTTTCATTCACGTCCACGGAGGGGTTGACTCGGCAACGGTTGCCCTCGATCTCGACCCCGGCCACGTTCATCCCGATGGTGGAGTCTCCGGGGGAGGGGCAGAAACAGGGCACGCCCGCCCGGTAGGCAGCGGCCAGGACCGAGGCATCCTTCAATCCGAGCTCTTTTTCAAACTCGGCGCAGTACATCCCCAGGAGGTGGTGCAGCTCGGCGGTGCCCATCTCCTTCTGGAACTCGGGCTGGCGGAGGATCTTCCGGAGGATGTCATCGGTGGCCATGAGGACGGTATTGTAATCGAGCAGGATGTCGTAAATGCGCACCACCCCCACCCGGCGGAGATCACGGTCGTTGGTGTGGGGCGAGCCGCGGTAGAGGGGGAAGTTCAGGGCGTGGTGCATATCATGGTAGAGATTGGCGCCGGTGGAGACGATCCAGTCCACGAACCCGGCCTTGATCAAGGGAACGATCACGCTCGAGCCCAGGCCGGCGGGGGTCAGCGCCCCGGCCAGGCTCATCCCGACCGTGGTCTGGGGAGCGAGCATTTTCCCGGTGAAGAGGCGGCAGGCGTCGGAAAGCCGCGCGGAATTGTAAGCCAGGAAGGTGCGGTCCACGAGTTCGGGGAGGGTTTCCCGGCCGGTGATCGGTTTGGGGAGAATCCGCCGGCCGCAGAGGAAGCGCTCCTTGCCCTGGGAGAATTTGTGGGGGTATTTGCTGATGAACTTGCGCGGGAGCTTGACCTTGCTCATGATGCTTTTTTCCTCCTCCGTTTACCTGTCCTCGCGGCAGAGAACAAACCAGTTTTTCATCAACTGGCCGTTGCGGGTGGCGCGGCCGATACTGACGTTTTTGCTGACCCCGCGCAGATAGTCGCGGGTATGATAATAGATGAACCGGGACAGCCGCGCGGAGTTGTCCAGAATCGGCGGCCAGGATTCCGGTTTGTTGGGCGGAACCTCATAATAATCCACCACCACTTCCCCGGCCTCGGCCGCCTTGCAGACGAAATAACCCGGCCCGGTGACTAAAGACAACGGCTGGTGGTTATAACCCCAGCGCTGGTCGACTGCGGTCTTGCGGTCGGGCAGGCAGAAACGCTTCTGGAAACGGGTAAAGAGCGGCAGGCTGTTTTTGCCGTGGTGAATGACTTCCTGAAGCGGCTTGCCGGTGGCAGGGGCGTAATAATCCAGATTCAGAGGCATGAACCCTTTGACCGCCTCAAAAAGCCGGGCCTGTTCGGCTGCGGTCATTGTCACCACCTCGGCGATGCGCGCCTGGTTGTCCAGGCCGTCAAGGTACTCACGCAAGCGTTTCGGATTGCTGGATTTTTCCGCCAGAATATTATGCATTTCCATGTGGCCGCACTCCTTGGGAAAGGGTTTTAGTGTTGGGCCGATTATAAATATTCAGCGTGGAATTGGCAACTTCCGCCGCCGGGACGGGACAAGCAAATCCCAATTACCAAGCACCCCTTCGACTCCGCTCAGGGCAGGCAATAACCAAATAATGACCAAAAACCAAGCACCAATTTTCAAACCAAACAAACTAAACGCCAATCTGCAAGTAAGAAGGTAGTTAAATGAGACCGTTGCAAAACCCTCGATATGTCATTCCTTCATTTCATTCAGGACGGCGCCTGAGTCCTTCGCCCTCTGTCATTCTGAGCGAAGCGAAGAATCTAATGGGTGGGCTCAGGATAAACGCAAGCGAAGGATCTGGATTTTCTGATTTCTCCGACGGAAGAGAGATTCTTCGCCCTGCTCCTGAAGGGGCTCAGAATGACAGAAAAAGCTTTTTGCAACGGTTTCTAAATAGGTCTTCCTGATTGAAAACAACTTGTCTTCGATCGGGTTAATAGCTATACAGGAATAAGCATGACTTACCGGAGGAAACTTTTCTGGGTGGCCGTCCTCTACTTCGTGGAGGGATTTCCCTTCGGCTTGATTCATAACGCCCTGCCCGTGTATTTCCGGATCTTCGGGGTAAGTCTGAAAGAAATCGGGCTCATGAGCCTGGTCAGCCTGCCCTGGGCAATCAAGTTTTTCTGGGCGCCCGCGGTGGATGCCCTCGGCCGGAAAAAGCATTGGTTCGTGACCTGCCAGATCTTTATCGCGCTCACGATCGTTTCGTTTCCGTGGCTGATGCCGTCGCAGACGGTAAGTTCTTTCTTCTGGGTCCTCTTGATCGCGCTGGCTTTTTTCTCCGCCACCCAGGACATCGCCATCGACGCCTATACCATCCGGCTGCTCGATGAAAAAGAGCTGGGGATGGCCAACGGGGTGAGAGTGACTACCTACCGGATCGCCCTGATCGCGGCCGGCGGGGTATTTATCGCCGGAGCCGGGTGGCTGGGATGGACGACCATGTTCCTGGTCGGCGGGATATTGATCCTGCTCACCGCGCTGGTCTCGATCCGGGCCCCGGAAACGCCGGCACCTTCCCCGGCGGACGGGGAGAATCGTACCCCCCAGACTTTTTCGCCGCCCGGTTCGACCCGGACATTTCAATATTTCGTGGTCATCCCCCTAAAGGAGTTCCTGGCCCGGCCGGGATTCATCCAGGTTTTCCTTTTCGTTCTCCTTTTCAAACTTGGGGACATGGCGATGGGACCGATGATCCATCCCTTTTGGGTTGACCGCGGGTTCACCCTGTTCGAGATCGGGGCGGTTCCCGGCACCGTGGGCGTGGTCGCCACAATTATCGGAGCGCTTCTGGGAGGGTACCTGACCAACCGGTGGGGGATATTTCGCGGGTTGTGGATCCTGGGACTTTTCCAGGCGGGCTCCAACCTCGTCTACGCCGGCGCCGCGGCCCTGCCTTCCCACCCGGCGGCGATGTATCTCGCTTCCGTGACGGAATCCTTCACCGGGGGCCTGGGCACCGCCCCTTTCCTGGCGTTCCTGATGAAAATCTGCAACAAGGATCACGCCGCCACTCAGTACGCCCTGCTCTCCGCCCTTTTCGCCATGACCCGTTCTGTTTCCGGGGCATTTTCGGGTTGGGGCGCGGAAAGCTTGGGATACGCCTCCTACTTCACTTTCACGTTTATTCTCGCCTTCCCCGCCTACGCCATGCTGCCCTGGGTCAGGCGGTGGCTCGAGCCAGCGAATACTTAAACGTAAGAAGAACAAGGTTGTTGAGTGGTTAGGTGGTTAGAAAAAAAGGAGCAAGGAGAAGGCAACGGGAAACAGGTGAAAGGTCAAAGATCAGAACACCGGAAAAGAAAACATTTTTTAATGATTTGATAAGCAAATAAAAACAATGGTGAACCAATCCCCAAAACCTGAACCCCTCACCGCCCGGGTGGCGGTGCATCCGATCCATGACCTCCTGGAGTATTTGGTCCCGGAGAATCTCCGGGAGAAGGTCCAACCCGGGACGCTGGTCCGGGTGCCTCTCGGCAAAAGGGAAAACCCGGGGCTGGTGATCGAGTTGGGCGCGGCTTCCGGCCGAAAGGAGCTGCGGCCGATTCTCGAGGTTTTCCGGGAGGATCCCGTCATAAATTCCGAACTGCTCGAACTCTTGAGATGGGCGGCCGGGTATTACCTGGCGCCGCTTTCCAGTTTGGTAGAGCTGGCCCTGCCTCCCGGCCTGGAAAATCCCCCCCCCGGGGAGCCGCGGACCCATCTTTTCCGGATCGCCGAAGGCCTGGACCCCGATAAACTCCTGGCGCAGGTTCAACCCTCGGCCCCGGTCCAGGCGGAGATCTTGCAGCAACTCGCCAGTTCCCGAGAACTTTCGCTTTCCGACCTGCCCCCGGAGAGGAGAACCCAATACCTGCGGGCCTTGCGGGAAATGAAGCGGAAGGGATGGGTGAGGGGTTTTTACCGGGAGGAAGAACTTCTGGCCGGGGCGGGGGTAAAGGAGCTCACCTCTGACCAGGAAAAGGCCCTGGCCGCCATCGAGGCGGGTTTGCGGGCCGGGATTTTCGAGACCCACCTGCTTTTCGGGGTGACGGCTTCCGGGAAGACCGAGATTTATCTCCGGGCGGCCGCCCGCGCCCTGGACGCGCAAAAAGGGGTGATCATCCTGGTCCCGGAGATCGCGCTGGTGCCCCAGATCGCCGGGAGATTCCGGGCCAGTTTCGGGGCCAAGGTGGGTGTGCTCCACTCCGGCCTGCCCCGGCGGGAAAGGATAGATTCCTGGGTCAGGATCCAGACCGGCCAGGCTCCCCTGGTGATCGGAACGCGCTCCGCCGTTTTCGCCCCCCTGCCGGCCCCCGGTCTGATCGTCGTGGATGAAGAATACGACGAGGCTTACAAGCAGGAAGAGGGGGTTCGCTATAATGCCCGGGATCTGGCCATCGTCCGGGGAAAGCTGACCGGGGCCACGGTGATCCTGGGCTCGGCCACCCCCGCCCTGGAATCCTTCGCCAACGCGGCGGCCGGCAAGTACCACCTGCTGACTTTGCCTTCCCGGGTGGATGGGCGCACCCTGCCTCCGGTGACGGTGGTGGACCTGCGCGCGGCCAATTTGGGGTCGGACTGGACCAAAAACCCGCTTTCCCCTTTTCTAAAGGAGCGTATCGCCGCCCATCAGAAAGAGGGGGGAAAGGTGATCCTTTTTCTGAACCGCCGGGGATACTCGAACTCGGTTCTCTGCCAGGATTGCGGCCAGGCTATCCGCTGTCCCAACTGCTCGGTCAGCCTGATTCTGCACAAGGCGAGGAAGATTCTCCTCTGCCACTACTGCGGCTTCAGCATCCCCCCGCCGGATGTCTGCCCGGCTTGCAATTCCCACCGGGTCAGGATGTTCGGGGTCGGGACGGAAAGGATCGAAGAGGAAATGACCCGGGACTTTCCCGGCCTCTCCTTCCGCCGGCTGGACCGGGACACGGCGCACCGGATCGGGGCCCCGGCCCGGATCCTCCGGGATTTCGCCGCCGGCGGGGTCGAGATGCTGATGGGCACCAAGATGGTGACCAAGGGCCATGACTTCCCCGGGGTCAGCCTGGTCGGAGTGGTCCTGGCCGATCTTTCCCTGGATCTTCCCGATTTCCGGGCGGCCGAGCGCACCTTCGAGCTCCTGGCCCAGGTGGCGGGGAGGGCCGGGAGAGGTGAACATCCGGGGGAAGTGGTGGTGCAGACCTTTCTGCCCGATCACTACGCGATCGACCTGGCCCGGGCGCAGGATTACCCGGCCTTTTACCGGGCCGAGCTGGAGTCTCGGAAAAAGTTTTTTTATCCGCCTTTTTCCCGGTTGGTTCAGTTCCTGGTCTCCGGGGTGAACGCCCAGAAAGTGGAGGAATCGTCGGAAAGACTTAAGGAAGAACTGGAGGGGAAACTGACCGGAGGAACAACCAAACCGGGGAAAGCAGTCCAAGTTTTAGGGCCCGCACCCGCCGCCTACGCCAAGATCCGGGGGAGGCATCGCTTTCAGATCCTGATTAAATACCCGCCGGATTTCCGGATCCAGGCCCCCCTCGCGAAGATCCTGGAATTACATCCCCACCGCCAGCTGGCGGCGGGCGTAACTTTTTCCGTGGATATCGATCCCCAGAGTCTTTTATAAACCGGAAAAATGCAATTGAATCCGTTCTTCCGTCCTTCGCGGACGGATTTTTTTGTAGTCTGCCGATTCATCGGCGGTTTTCAAAATCGCCCGATAAATCGGGCAACTACGAAACATTAGGAAATAATAACTGAATCTTTCGGGTTTAACCCCGGAGAGAACGTAATTTTCGCAAGACGGGATTAAGGAAGGTGTTAAGTTCCTCGATTTTGAGAAGATAAGCGGCCAGAAGGTAGATTATCCCTCCCATCCCCACCATCGCGGCCAGAGCCAAAATTCTGATTATCAGGCGGGTCTGGGCTGACCATTCGATCTGATCGGCAGCCAACATCAGTAAAACGCCCATCAATCCGGCGGCCAAGAGCATTTTAAATCCGGCGAAGAGCACGTCGGAAAAATGAAAGGCACCGATTTTCCGATGGAGAAGATAGAAGAGCAGACTCAGATTAAGGTAGGCGGCAATCGACGTGGAGAGAGCCAGGCCGGCATGCTTCAAGGGGACCATTAAGATCAGATTCAGGGTCAGGTTGGCCAGGAAGGCGATCAGGGCTACCCGCATCGGCGTCCAGGTATCCTTGAGCGAGTAGAAAACCGGGACGACGATCCTGACCCCGCCAATCCCGAGGAGGCCGACGGTGAAGGCCAGGAGCGCCCTGCTGGTCAGCAGGGTTTCCTCGGGTCCGAATTTACCGTGTTCGAAAAGGACATTGGTGATCGGGGTGCAGAGAACCGCCAGCGCCAGGGTGGCCGGGAGGATGATGAAGAGGAGTGTCCGGAGGGAATGGTGGAGGGTTTCCTTTAAACCTCCCATATCATTGAGGGCGGTTTTCTCCGACATCGTAGGCAGGACCGCGGTCGCCAGGGCGGTGGCGAAGATGCCCATGGGAACTTCAATCACCCGATCAGCGTAGTAAAGAAAGGAAATGGAACCCCGGGGCAGGAAAGAAGCGAGGAGCATGTCCACCAGGATGTTTAACTGGTAGACGGCCAGGCCAATGGCGGCCGGGGCGAGGAGAATGAAAATTCTTTTCAAACCCGGATGTGAAAAACTGATCCGGCCCCGGAAGGTAAATCCAGTGCGCAACAGGAAGGGAATCTGCAGGAGGACCTGGAGAATCCCGCCGAGGATTACGCCGACCGCCAGGCCGAAGATCGGCTCCCGGAAAAAAGGGTAACAAAGAAGAGCGCTGCAGATCATTCCGATATTCAGAAAGACAGGCGAGAAGGCCGGGGCGAAAAAATGTTTCTGTGAATTCAGGACCCCCATGGCCCAAGCGACC
>JAPLJI010000020.1 GCA_026388655.1 Pseudomonadota bacterium | reverse complement strand
AGAACGATCCGAATATGAGATCCGGCTCAAAGCCATTCGAATCTATGAAGAAACCGGCCGGTTCGGCTACGCCATACAAAGCGTACATCGAAGCCGTGGTTGGCTCTCCAAATGGCTCAATCGATATCGAGAGTTCGGGCTCGATGGACTTCGTGACCGGAGTCGGATACCGAGACATATCCCCAATCAGACGGCGGAGTCCTTGGTCCGGAATATCCTGGTCTTGCGCGATGAACTGGCCGCCTATAGGACCCGTCGCGCCGCCTTCGCAGGCATCGGCGCCGAAACGATTCACTTCGAGCTTCAACGACGAGGCCTCCGTCGACTTCCCGCCATCTCGACCATCGAGAAAATCTTGGCCCGCTCCGGGCGAACAAAAAAGATCAGGGCCAAACGCTCGTCCAACGGTCCTCCCTATCCCTATATCGAGGCCCATCAAATGGGCGACCTTCAGCAAACCGATTTGGTCGGGCCCCGTCATCTTCGCGGCCCCAAGGAAGTCATTCGTTTCTACTCCATCCACACCATTGATGTCGCTGGACAGACCGCAGCAGCCAGCCAGTTCCGTGACAAAAGAACAATCTCGCTTGGCCGTCACCTGGTTGATTCCTGGCGAGTTATGGGTCTGCCCCGCGTTTCCCAGATGGATAACGAGATGGCCGCAACGGGCGGGGGACGGTATCGTCACAGTCTCTCCCAGCTCATCCGTCTTCACCTCTTGTTGGGCGTCCATCTTCGCTTCATTCCTCCGAAAGAACCCGGTCGCAACGCCGCAATCGAAAGTTTCAATGCGGTCTGGCAAGATCGGGTGCTTCGCCATCCCTGTCCGGATCTTCGGGCCTTGCGCCGAACGAGCGATCGTTTCCTCCGCTACCATCACTTCCAAAAACCTAACCGAACTCTTCGCGCGACCGACCACGGGACACGCTTCCCGGGCATTCTTCGAGACAGCCTCTGGTCCGCACTTCGTCATCTCCCCTCCGCCTTTAGTCTCGATCCTTACTTCGACGCCCGGGGTCATCTGGCCCTTTCTATTGCAAAAGGCTTGGTCTCTTGGGTTCGCAAGGTTGATACCCACGGTTGTATCGAGTTCAACGGCGCCGAATACTTCATCAGCCGGAAACTGGAACGGCAGTATGTCGTGGCCACTCTCTCGACGCACCACCGCAGAGTTTTCGTCAAGTTCGAGGGGAAAGTCATCAAGACAATTCCTTTTCCGTTTGTCGGGAAGGTTGTTGATCCAATCGCTTGATTCTTCAAGTGTTCACGATGTCCTTACGGTTGGAAGCATTAGAAAACTGTTCACGATGTCCTTACGGCTACCAACTAATTTCTAATTCCTAATCAAATCCCAATGACCAAACGAAAAATAATTAGAAATTGGGTTTTTCGGCACTAGACATTGATTAGAAATTCGACATTAGAAATTAGAAATTTATGGGCTAGGGTCCGCTTCGGCCTACCCATCGGGTTTTGATAAGAAACAAATAAGATTAGGAAAACGCTAAAGCTTCGATTCTTAAACCTTTGGGAATGGGTTTCCCGTCGAAGTGGAGCAGGCCCTGCCCGTCCGCGGCGAAACGGACCTCGGCCAGGTATTCCAGGGTTTGGGGGAAAATGATCCAGTCGCCCTTTTCCTTGAGGCGGTCCTGGTTTTCCGCGGCGACCTTTTTGGCCGTTTCCGGGTTTGAGAGGTCCGCACCGGCGGGGATTTCCACCGGGACGGGCGGGGAGATGATCAGGATCCGCCCGTAGTCCACCCGCTCCTCGATCAAGTGGGTGGTGGACCCGATGGTTTTCTCCCCGGCCCGGATGGCGTCAAGCACCGCGTGATCTCCGGTATATTTGCGGCGGCCATTTTCCTCGACGGAAAGGTCGGCGGGGTGGACGTTGACGCCGAGGAAGGCTTGGATCAGGACGGACGAGGCGACCGACATGTAGCCCGCGTAGGCGGCCGCAGAAACCTCGAAGGGGGAAAGGGACCGGACGGTATCCCGGTCGAAATCGGGCCGGAGGGAGAGGTCGGATTTTTTCCGGCCCCGGGCCCGGTAGAAAGCGCGGATGTCGCGGATGACCACGGGCCGGTCGTAGTCCCGGCCGATCTCGGCGGCCTTGCTCTCGGAAGAATCGCTGAAGATGACCGCCACCCGGAAGGGGGATTCGCCCCGTTCCTTTCTCAACCGGGTTTCATGCTCGAGGATCCGGCGGAGATTGGTGCCCGACCCGGACAAGAGGCCGACCACCCGCAGCGGTCCGGATTTCGGGTCATGCAGGGGTTTAAGGCTCAAAGTTCAAAGCTCAAAGTTCGAAGGACCAATCCTAAATCCAAAGTCAAAAGACAAACAAGATTGATTTTGTTTTTAATTCTTGAATCGTCATTTGTTGCTCTGAAATTTACTTTGACCTTTCACCCTTGAACTCAGTTTCCCCTTTGAGCCTTGAGCTTTCAGCTTTGAGCTCTATGCGCGTTATTCCGTCGGGAAGTCGAACCAGACGTCCCCGACCAGCGGGGGCGTCGGGAAATACCCGGGCTCCTTTTTCTTGGCGATGGCCCGGGGCACCAGCCCGACAAAGCGGTCGTATTCGGCCTGGCCTTTTTTCCGGTCGAGGGAGGCGATCGCCGAGATCTTGCCGGAGAGGAGGGCCCCGGTGATCCCGAAGCCGAGGGCCGGCTCGACCACCCCCGCCAGGGTTCCGGAGAGGACGAAACGGTCTTTATAAAAGAGGTTGCAGGACTTGGGGGTGTAGCCCATGAACCGTTTCCAGCGGTCGAACTCGATCCGGTCGAACTTCTCCACCAGCTTTTTGAAATCGGCCAGGTTTTCCTCGCTCACCTCCTTGCGGGAGAAGAGCAGCACATAATAAATCCCGTTGGTGCAGGAGGAGTAGCCGTATTCCTTGGAGAAGCCGCCGAAGAACATGCTGGCCTTGGGGGTCTGGTCGGCGATCTCTTTCTGTCCGAAATAGCCGGCGTAGATGGAATAGGGGATCTGGAGAAAATCGTACATCTCCGGGGAAAGCCCGGTGGCCAGGACGGTGACCTCCGGGGCCTGGTCCAGGTCGGCCGAGGTGCATTTCTTGTCGAAGATGAAGTCCACCCCTTCCTTCTCCGCGATCCGGAAAAGAACGGAATCGAGGGAGGTCGGCCGTCCGCCCCGCTCGCAGACGAAGGGGGCCTGCCCCTCGGGGATGGGGACCTCGACCTCTTCGCCGTTGATCACGAACAGGAAGTGTTTCGAGAAGTCCTGGAAGCACTCCCAGAGATCGATCCCGATGTATTTGAAAAGATCCTTCCCCACCGGGGTGTCGTGGGCGGAAGGATGCCAGTGCGGATAGCCGCCGATCTGCTTTTCCTTTTCCAAGACCCGGACCTGGAGCCCTTCCCGGGCCAGGTTGATCGCGGCCACCAGGCCGGCGGGTCCCGCGCCGACAACCAAGGCTTCTTTCTTTTTCATGGTTTTGCTCCTGGAAAGTAGGTGAAATTTGGATGGAAAAAAAGGTCTTGCTTAAAATCTCTCGATCTTGAAGTCGTCTGGTCCTTTTTCTTCCCCGCCCCCGCTTTTTTCGAAATCGGTCCAGGCCGTGTCGCTCGTTCCCGAGATACCGCTGACCCGGAGCTTGAAGTCGTCGGGGTTGGTGCACTGCCGGAGGGCCTCCTCCATGGTGATGAGTTTCTTGGTGTAAAGCATCATCAGGGATTGGTCGAAGGTCTGCATCCCGTAGGTGACGAAGCCTTTCTGGATGAAATCGGGGATTTCCCGGGTGCGGTCCGGGTCGAGGATGAGCTCCCGGATCAGGGAGGTTCCGATCAGGACCTCCACGGCCGGAACCCGGCCTTGGCCGTCGGCCTTGGGCACCAGGCGCTGGGAGATGACCGCCCGGAGGACGGAGACGAGCTGGAGCCGGACCTGCTTCTGCTGGAAGGGGGGAAAGATGCCGATGATGCGGTTGATGGTTTCGGTGGCGTCCAGGGTATGGACGGTGGAGAGGACCAGGTGGCCGGTTTCCGCCGCCAGGAGGGCGGTTTCGATCGTTTCAAAGTCCCGCATTTCCCCCACCAGGATCACGTCCGGATCCTGCCGGAGGGCGCTGCGCAAGGCCACCGAGAAGGAGAAGGTGTCGATCCCGATCTCCCGCTGGTTGATGATGGATTTCTTGTCGCGCATCAGGAACTCGATCGGGTCCTCGATGGTGATGATGTGCTTGGTGCGGCTCTTGTTGATGTAATCGATGATGGCCGCCAGGGTAGTGGACTTGCCGCTTCCGGTGGTTCCGGTGACCAGGATCAGGCCCCGTTCCTCGGCGTCGGCGATCTTCTCGATCACCTTGGGGAGCTGGAGCTCCTCGACGGTCTTGACCTGGAAGGGGATGACCCGGAGGACCGCCCCGAGCGAGCCCCGCTGCTGGAAGACGTTGACCCGGAAGCGCCCCAGGCCGGGGACGCCGTAGGCCAGGTCGATCTCGTTTTTTTCCTTGAATTTCTCCCGCTGGTCCGGGTTCATGATCCCGAGGGCCATCTTCTGGACCTCGTCCGGGCTCATCCGGGTGGCGTTTTTCATCAGGACCAGGGCCCCGTTGATCCGGAACATGGGGGGCAGGCCGGACTTCAGATGAATATCCGAGGAGCCCGCCCCGATGGCGACTTTCAGGATTTCGTTCAGGTCCACCCGTTACTTTCCTTTCGCTTTCGGTTTTTCCGGGGCGGGTTCCTCCTCCCGGAAAATCCCAAACTTCTGCCGGATCGACTTCTCGATATCCGCTCCCACCTCCGGATTTTCCTTGAGGAATTTCATCGCGGCTTCCCGTCCCTGGCCGATTCTCTCTCCTCGGTAAGAATACCAGGAACCGCTTTTTTCCACTATCCCGAGCTCGGACCCGATGTCGATGATCTCCCCGACCCGGGAGATGCCTTCCCCGAAAATAATGTCGAATTCCACCTCCCGGAAGGGCGGGGCCACCTTGTTTTTCACCACCTTGACCCGGGTCCGGTTGCCGGTGACCTCTTCCTCCGCCTTGAGGGCCCCGATCCGGCGGATGTCGAGGCGGACGGAGGCGTAGAATTTCAGGGCGTTTCCGCCGGTGGTGGTTTCCGGGTTGCCGAACATCACCCCGATCCGGAAACGGATCTGGTTGGTGAAGATCACGGTGGTCTTGGACTTGGCGATGATGGCGGTCAGCTTGCGCAGGGCCTGGGACATGAGCCGGGCCTGGAGCCCCATGTGGGCATCGCCCATCTCGCCCTCGATCTCGGCCCGGGGGGTGAGGGCGGCCACGGAGTCGATCACCAGGACGTCCACCGCCCCGCTCCGGACCAGGATCTCGGTGATATCGAGGGCTTGTTCGCCGGTGTCGGGCTGGGAGAGCAGGATCTCGGCGACGTTGACCCCGAGCTTCTTGGCGTAGCCCACGTCCAGGGCGTGCTCGGCATCGACGAAGGCTGCCACCCCGCCCTTTTTCTGGGCCTCGGCGATGATGTGGAGGGTGAGGGTGGTTTTGCCCGATGCTTCCGAGCCGAAGATTTCAATCACCCGGCCCCGGGGCACGCCGCCGACCCCTAAAGCTATATCCAGGCCCAGGGAGCCGGTGGGGATGACCGCGATGTCTTTGATGACGGCCCCTTCGGCACCGAGCCGCATGATCGAGCCTTTCCCGAATTGCTTTTCAATCGTGCTGACCGCCAGCTCCAGCATCTTGTCGCGGCTTGCCTCGGTTGCCATTTTTCCTCCCTTATTTTTTTAACTGAATCGGTAAAGAGTAATATATCAAATTCCGGAAGAGTAAAGAATACGTTAGTTAGGTGAAAGGTCATACTGTGTCACTACCGTCGCCTGCCCGAGCCGACAGCTCGTGTCGGCCAGGTACCGCCGTTTCAATCTGTCATTCTGAGGCCGCCTTTGGCGGGCGAAGAATCTCTCCTTAGCGCTCGCTTTTTTCTTTTTTTGGGGGGTTGGTTTCGCTCCCCGCACAATGTGCGCGATCACGTAATCCCGGGCGGTCTCCGACCCGTAAAGGTCTGCGACCCGGAGGGCGGGCCCGCCCCTCCGGGGCAATCAGGGCCTCGCCTTTGTTGGACTCAATTATCAGGAGTCATCGAGTTTATTGGTATCTGGGTAAAAAGAGTGCGGGTTGCGAGAACCAATCCCCCGGCTTTCTGAAAACCCAACAAGCCCGATTAATTTCTCTTATTCATTTGGGTTCTTTGTTCTTATCTTTGATCTTTGACTCTATGGACTCAACGGACCCAATGGACACTATGGACATTAGACTCCCTGCCCT
>JAPLJI010000145.1 GCA_026388655.1 Pseudomonadota bacterium | reverse complement strand
AATGGATTGGATTAAATTTTTAGGCACCGCTGGGGCCCGCTTTGTCGTTTCCAAGCAGCTCCGCTCCTCCGGGGGCATCTGGATGTCCCTGGCCGGACAGGAGATCCTGATCGATCCCGGCCCGGGAACCCTGGTTCACTGCTTAAAAAGCCATCCCAAGCTTGACCCCGGAAAGCTTGACGCCATCATTCTCACCCACAAGCACCTCGATCATTCCGGGGACGTAAATGTAATGATCGAGGCGATGACCGAGGGCCGGCTCCGGAAACGGGGCGTGATTTTCGCCCCCGCCGACGCTTTCGAGAACGACCCGGTTATCTTCAGCTATCTGAAGGACTACCCGGAAAAGATCGAGATCCTGAAAGAAAAAAAAGAATATCGTCTGGGCGACCTGACCATTAAAACCCCGGTCAAGCATATTCATCACGGGGTGGAATCCTACGGTTTGAATCTTGAGGGCGGGAAAAAGAGCGTTTCTCTAATCGCAGACACCCGCTATTTCGAGGGAATCGAAAGCTTCTATCCGGGAGAAATCCTGATTCTTTATGTGGTTCTCTTCCAGCCCTTCCCCGACCGGGTGATCGATCACCTGAACCTGGATGACGCGGAAAAGATCATCCAGGCCAACCGGCCCATGCTTACCCTCCTCACCCACTTCGGTCTGACCATGCTCCGCTCCAAACCCTGGAAACTTGCGGAAGCGCTGAGCCAGAAACTCAAAGTCAAGGTTCAGGCGGCGCGGGATGGGATGAGTATAGAATTGTAAAATCAGATCAAAATAAATTGACGAATGACGATTGACGATTGCGGATTAATAAAAAATAAAAATTCTGTGTTTACATTTTTCCGTCATTTAAAAATTGCTATTCGCTTTGCTTTCCATTCGTCAATCGTCAATCTACAATCGTCAATTTTCATTTTCACGTGGACCCTCGAACCCTTTAGTTTTACAGTCTCTGCGCGAAGTATTTCACCCAGGCCAGGGCGATGATCGGCCCCATGGTGAAGGCGCCGATGAAAACCGGCAGGGTGATCCCGAGCGAGAGCAAAACATTGGCAACTCCGAAAAACCAGAGGGTGTAGAAGCTGACCAGGAAAAGCGAGAAATTGTCGATCGGCTGTTTATAGCGGGCCTTGCGTGCGAAGACGGCCCGGTAGGTGAAGCTGATCACGAACACCGCGCTGAACCAGCCGAAGAAATTGCTCAGGGGCACGCCCCCGTGAAGGGACCGGAAATACTCTCCGCCTCCATGCCAGATCCACCACCTGAGATGGACCGCCATGGGATCAGTCATCAGGTCCCAGACCGTGGTAAAAAGCGCGGTGGCGGTGGCGGCCAGGAAGGAAACGATCACGCTTCCGAGGGGGCCGAAGTCATATCCTTTTTTGTCCAGGCCGGCCAGCCAGTCCACCAGGACATGCGAGGGATAAATGACCCCCTCCCAGCAAACGATGATCAGGAAAGGAACCCCGTAGGCCATCGGCCCCAGGAGTTCGGTGTAGTTATAGCTTCCGAACCAGAGTCCGTAATTCACGCCGAGCCATTCCGTCAGGAAGGAAATGACAAAAGAAAAAATGACGAAGATAACCGTGTGGAACCAGCCCTTGAGCAAAACCGAGTGAATGATCCCGTAGATGAGCAGGCAGATTATCCCGGTGGCGATCATGGGAACCCCAATCAAAGGGGGCGGAGAAAAAAGCGCGTAAACAAATTGGATCGCGGAAAGAATCACCGTGATCACAACCAGAAAAGTGATGACCAACCCCCAGCGATCTGAAGCCCGGCTCATTTGCTCTCTCCTTCACCCTCCCCTTCATCCCCTCCCCTCCCCGCCTTGGCGGGGCAAGCAGAGGGAGGGGAGATGGAAGGGGCAACTTGATTTTTCGCTTTGCGAATTTTTAAAGTCGCCATGATCAAAATTATCCAGACCGGGATAGTGACTACCCCGATTATCAAATAATATGGATTATGAAGTCGGATCACCCCTCCCGGAAGACTGAGCAGAAAACCGTAAACGGCAATCAGGGGCAGATAATCAAGCCGTTTCTCCAGGAAGCTTTTAATTTTCATTTTTTCCGTTCGCGGTCTAAAGCCCGCGGCTACCGAATTCTTTTGATTGGCTTTTTCGGTTTATCATTTTGTAATCTGCAATCGTCAATCTGAAATCGTCAATGTTTAAACTCCTCCCACCGTCAGATTTATTCCTCCCAGCAACGGATTTATTATATAAAGCCAGCTCAAATATAGTAAAGCATAAAGAACCAGATCAAGCACGGGGATCCAGAGGAAAAATTTCCAGGTCGCCCGGCGGTAACCCTGGGTTCGGCCCCAGTCCTCGGTTTTTTTCCAGAGCAGAGCGAAAATAAAAATCAGCCCGAACCAGCCCAGGAAATTGGTCAGCGGGATCGAGAAGATGCAGAAAGTATCCTGCATCAGCCAGGTCCAGGAGTGGTTCAGGGGATGCGAGGTCAGAGGATCCATGTAGAGATCGATATTCATCGCCATGAAAGCCCCGATGAAAGCGCATAAAAAGCGCCTTTTCGGCCCGAACAAAACCTCGGCCACATATACGCAGGAATAAGCAAAGATGAACCATCCCACGCAGACCGAGGCGGGAATCTCGAGGAACCAGAGAATCCCCATGTTCGAAAAATAGTACGTCGGAGGGGTCAGCCCGAAACGTCCGCCGAGAATCCAGATATTTTCCTGGATGCCGGTGATGAGAAAGGACCCGGAAAGAAAAAGCAGAAGCTGCCAGAGCCCCCGCTTCCGGAGGCAGTGATAACCGCAGAGGAAACCCAGGAAATAGGTCCCGGGCTCCCCCGCCGGGGGAAAAGGCCAGAGGAACCGGGGCAGGTCCATCTCCCGGGGCACCCGGAGAATCCCCGGGGCAAAGTAATGCAGGTAAGTGCTGACTCCAATAACAATGAGGAAAAATACCAGGAGCCCCTGGAGCAAGCTCCTTTCAAACCGCTGATCCGCTTCTTTTTCCATTTTCATATTTTATGAGCCTATAACACAAATTGCGCAGATTTAAAAAACTTAAGATGAATTTATCCGTGTGAATCCATGTCTAAAAAAGATTTTTCCTGTACCATTAAGTTAACCTATCTCGTTCTTCATTATATCTAAATAATCCCGATTTCCAATGCCCGGGCCTAATGTGATGGATAACACTTGAGTAATGGAATTCCAATCCGTTAATATTAAAAGGAACGTTTAACCTGGAAGCCATGCGGAAAAATATCTTTTTCTCAGCATCCCTGATGGCGCTAATCTGGTTCACGGCTGGATCAGCCCAGGCCTCCATGGCCTCCGAACTGGCCTACACCAAAGGCCTCTCGTATGTCCAGGAAAAGAACTGGGAAAAGGCCGTGTCGGAATTTTCTTCACTCCAGGAAAAAGATCCGGAATGGGAGGACGCCCAGTATTACCTCGGGTTATCCCTGAACCAGCTCAAGGAATATGAGAAGGCCTCGGCGATCCTGCGGAAATTGCTCCAAACAAATCCCCGCCGGCCCGATGCCCGGGTCGAGCTGGCCTACGCCCTCTCCCACCTGGGAAAGGACCAGGAAGCCGACCAGGAGCTGGCTAAAGTCGAGGGGATGAAGGAAATCCCCAAACCCAATCCCAAGGAGAGATACGAAGTTGAGAAAGGCGAATTTCTCCATATCCACCTGGCCACCGGCACGCAATTTGATTCCAATGTTGTCCTGGCTCCCAGCAATCAAAATTCCTCCACGGATCCTTTCAATAACGTGAATTTCGGGGAAGTTTCCAACACCTGGGGCATACGCCAGAATTTCCTGGGATTCGTCGAGGTTTCCCCCTGGGTCATGAAGAACCTTCAAGTAGGAGCCAATTACACTTTTTTTCACAGCCTCAATTTTCCCCGTCATAGCAAGATTTACAAACCTTCCGATTACAACCTCCAAGATCACCGCTTCGGGATCTTTGGCACCTACGGGTACGGTAAATTTTTCTTTCATCTTCCCTACACCCTGGATTACATGTTGAAGGGAGGAAGCCTCAATCATTACTGGACCGGTAATGGTCTGACCCCGAGCGCGGTTTATCCCATTACTTCCTTCCTCTATCTCAAGGGTTACCTCCGGTTCCGGAACGACAATTTTAACGGCAATGGTACCGACTCCCGACGAAATCAGGACGCGAACAACCTCGCCCTCGGCCTGGAACCTTCCCTGCTTTTCTCCGGCGGAAAAAAGGGGTATTTTACCCTGAGTTACTGGTTCGATCTCAACCGGGCGGCCGGACCGGACTGGGATTATTTCGGGAACCTGTTTAAGGCCGAGTTAAAATTCAAGCCGCTTTCTTATTATATTTCCGCCGCGGCTTCGCTCAATCTGAGGAATTTCTCGAATTCGAACAGCCTGAGCCCCGTCACCGATCCCCGCGCCCGGAACGACAAGGAAGTTTACCTGGAAGGCAACCTGGGCCGGGAGGGGAAGCTGCTTAATTCCTATCTGGGGGTTTCCTATACCATCAACAATTCAAACATAGTCGATTACGAATATTCCCGGCTCTTGGTTTCTTTGAACATCGGGATTAGCATTTAATCTAATGAAGCGGACATCCGGAAATATCATCCCGATCGCCCTTCTGATCCTGCTTCCGGCCGGGTTGACCCGGGCCGCTATGGGTTCCGCCATTGTCGGAAAATCCGTCCAGGCGGAAGGAAACGCGTTGGTGATGCACGGAGGCGAGACCAAAACCACCGTCCTGGAAGAAGGAAGCTCGGTTTTTGAGGGCGATGTGATCAAAACCCAGGCGGACTCGCGCGTAAAAATACTCTTCCAGGACGACTCCATCATCGTGGTCGGACCGGAAAGCCAGCTTCAGATCAATCAAAATGTTTATTCCTCCGCGGAAGGAAAGCGGGAATCGAATTTCAAGCTCCTGCTGGGAAAAATCCGGGTCATGGTCAACAAGCACCTGGCCGCCTCCGGCACGAAATTCGAAGTCCAGACCAATACCGCGGTCACCGGGGTCCGGGGAACCCACTTTATTATCGAGGTCTCCGGAGGGGATGAAACCAATGTCTACACCATTGAAGGCGAGCTTTCCGTCCGCAATCTCCTGGAAAATGTTCCCGGGGAAATCCTGGTGGCGATGAACATGATGACCCAGGTGCTCGCGAACCTGGCCCCCTCTTCTCCCCAGGCGATTCCGGCGGACCTGATGCAGGGATTAATGTTGAACCTGTCCCTGAAAAATAAGGACATCAAGATCACGGCGATCATCGGAAACCGGTCCGATGAATTATCGGAAAGGCCCTGGCTCCAGGGCGGAGGCTTGCTGAAGGTCTTCGCGGACATTTTCCGGGTTCGGGAGCAGTCTTCACCCCAGGTGGGAGACCTCCCCCTGCCCAACGGCCCGGAAGGGTGGCGGTCGGTAACCCCCTGGAACCCGCAGGCCGCGATGAGGGTCAAGTTCCCCGATAATTATTATGAAAAAATTTTAAACCCGGCTTTTTTAAACCAGATTCTGGGTTCGACCCCGAATCTGCCATAAGGATTCTAAAGATAAAATGACTAAGCCGATCAGAAAAGATGACGTCTTCCGGATCAAGCGCTCCCCCCTGATTTTCCCGGCCCTGCTCGCCCTGATTCTTTTCCTTCCCCGGTGCGGGGAGGTTGAATCCAGCCGCGGCCTTACCACCGTGGCCTTGAGTTTTTCGACCCAGCAGGCGAACCAGGGCCTCGATTTTCTCAAGGATCTCCTGATCGACAACAACCCCTACCCTTCCGTGATCACCCAAATGGTGATCGAGGTTACCTACGATGACCAGGGTCCGCGAAAAATTCGGAGAGAGATCCCCGGGAAAGACGTCTCCAGCTCCATGCTGGCCTTTGTCGAGGTACCTCCCGGAGATAACCGAACCTTTAAGATTGAGGCTTACAATCGGGGCGGTGGGATAATTTTCAGCGGAGAGAAATCCGGCGTGACGCTCGCCCCCGACAAGATCGTCAATGACGTCCAGGTGGATCTCGCCTTCTCCTGCCACGGTACCGCCTGGGACGCGGAAAAGGACACCATTCCGGACCTGGTCAGTGATATCGGGGAAAGTTTGCTAAAATTTGTCGATGAAAACCTTGTCAACAAATTGAAAGCCCTGGCCAAATATGACGTCCTTTCCCTTAAAATTGAAAAGAAAACCGGCGGGTTCTCGATTTCGGCCGAATTCGCCAACGAGCTTAATCCCCAGGAATTTTTCGGGGCCATCCTTCTTGATACGGATCGTAATTCCGCCACCCCGTCCAGCATCGGTCAACTGACCGAGTTGATCTCTGAAATCGGGGTTACCAACCTCGGGGCTGACTATCTCGTCGTGATCAAAACCGGCGGATCCGCCTGGCTGATCAGCCTCTCGGATTTTTCCGGGAACCTGGAAGATCTCCCGAATGTCGCTGGAATCGATATTTCCGGCGGACTTTCGATTCTGGACCGGGAAGTAACCATCCAAATTCCGGAAAACCTGACCGGGGATGTTACTGGAACGATAAGCTTTTTCGGGATTTTCGGGGTCAACTATACCCCCACCGATTTCATCCCCGACTGGGGCTCCTGCCTCTCCGAATAACTTCGCATAGAGCATAGAGCCGAGCGCATAGGGCCAAATCAAATCTGTTCTCTTTTTGCTCTTTGCGCTATGCCCTTAGCGCTTTGCCCGAGAAGCTCTTGAATCTTTGACCGCCTGAATTAAAATTCACCCGATGAAGTTTTCTGATCTCGACGCGATTTTCCTTCCGAAAAGCGCGGCCCTGATCGGGGCCTCCCGCAACCCCCGGAAATGGGGGTTCAAAATCGGCCTCAACGTAATCGCCGAGAAATTCCGCGGAGCCTTCTACCTGGTCAATCCCAAGGAAACCGAATTTCTTTCCCGTCGGGTTTATCCCAACATCCGGGACATCCCCGGCGCCGTCGATCTGGCGGTGATCGTCATCCCCGCTCCCCTCGTCCCGTCCGCGTTGAAAGAGTGCGGAGCGATGGGAGTAAAAGCCGCGGTTGTGATCACCTCCGGCTTCCGCGAGCTTTCCCCGGAAGGGGAAAAACTGGAAAGGGAAATCACCGGAATCGCCCGGGATCACGGGATTCTGCTGGTCGGGCCTAATACCATGGGGATCTATTCCGCGGACGTGAAACTCCACGCCCTCATGGTTCCGGTCGCACCGTTTCCGGGAAAGATCTCCTTTGTCTCGCAGAGCGGAAACCTGGGGGTCCAGCTCCTGACCGAGAGCCGGTCCCACGAGGTGGGATTTCAGAAGTTCGTTTCCAACGGCAACGAAGCCATGCTTCACTCGGAGGATTACATCGAATACTTTGGCGGCGACCCGGAAACCCGGACGATCATGATCTACTTGGAGGGTTTCAAGAACCCGCAACGTTTCCTGGAGATTGCCCGCCGGGTTTCCCGAGAAAAGCCGATCGTGCTTTTAAAGGGGGGCAAGACCGATTCCGGGGCGCGGGCCGCCCTTTCCCACAGCGGGGCGATGAAATCCACCCGGAATATCTCCAGCGCTATTTTCCGGCAGGCCGGGATCATCGAGGTGGAGGATACCACCGAGCTTCTGGACGCCGCCAAGGGATTTGAGCGCCTGCCGGTTCCCCGGGGGCCCAACGTGGGCATCATCACTGGCGGAGGCGGCTTGGGGGTGATCACCACCGACGCCTGCGAACTCCGCGGGCTCCGGGTTCCCCCGCTGACCACCGGTCTAACCGAGGATCTGCGGAAAATCATGCCGGATTTCTGGCCCGGCGGGAATCCCATTGATCTGGTCGCCACCGGCGGAAGCCGGGTGGTCCACACCTGCATCGAAAAACTCGCGGCCGAGCCCTATATTGACGCCGTGATCGCCCTCGGGGTGGCCAACCGGGCCCGGGCTTTCGCGGATACCCCCCAGACCATTTTTCGGACCCTCCCCCCGGAGATGCTCCAGGAAAAAACCCGGGTAATCGAAGAGGGGGATCGCAGGCTCGCGGAGCTGGTCCACGAGGTGATCGAACGTCACCGGAAACCGATTATCGCGGTCAGCCTGGCCCGTCCGGGCTTGAAGTATGAGGAGATTTCCCCGATCGTCACTTACCCCACCCCGGAAAGGGCCGTCCGGGTCCTGGCCCGGATGTACCAGTACTACCAGCTTCAGCAGAGAAAAAGCTGAAAGACCACACCGCTCCTGCTAGAACCAAAGCGATCTTGTTATTAGGGAAAGTTAGGAAAGCAAAGATATTTTATCACCCTCTCCCTGCCCTCCCCCCTCCCCGCCCTTGACGGGGCAAGCGAAGGGGGAGGGAAAGCGGGCTGGGAAATGAAAAATTATTTTGCGGGAGTGCTCCCTGGTTTCTGCGGATTTTCGGCCGGCGCCGGGGTTTTCGATTCCGGCAGGGGTTCGATGGCCGATCTCACCGATTGTCGGGAGGCAATCAGCTGGTCAAAAAAATTGATAAAGGTTTCCTTGATATTCTGGGTCTGGGCATCAAACATCGCCAGGATTTTGCCTTCCACGGTCACATAACTGCGATAGTTCTTGGCGTTGGGAAGCCGGAAAGCCTGGAGATATTTTCCCGTCCAGTCGGGCACCATGACGAACCGGAGTTTATCCGAATCGATGAAAACCCCCTGGCTGGCGTAATCTTCTTTCATTTGGTCGCTGGATCTCTGGTTAATCAGACGCAGGATCGAGCCTATCAGGTGGCGGAGGGGGGTAGGCACTATGGTAACGTCGGCGAAGTTAATATAGGCGATTTTAACCTCCGGATGAGCCTTGGCCACCCTCGGCCCGACATCATCAATCCAGGCAATCAGGGTTTTATGGCTTTTCCGATCGGCTAAAGAATAAACGATGATCCAGTCCTGGTAATCTTCCGTGCTTCCTTTTTTCCCGTTAATGTCCTCAAAATCCAGGCTCTGGACCAGTTCCCCCACCCCGATCGGTTCGAGTTTCTTGGGTGGTTCCTTTTCCGGCTTGTTCTGGGCCCGGCAGACTCCGGTGGCGATCAGAAAAATAACAATAATTAAGATAGACCCGGCTCTGATTTTCAAGTTCACCTCCTTGAATCTGGTTTAAATTTTGTAGTAGGAATTTATTACCTTAAAAAACGGAAAAAATCAACCATCGACTTACCTGTTTAAAAAACCGGGGTATGCTCAGGGTTGGTTAGGCTCAATTTTGATTATGTCCATTAAGCTAAAAAAGTCATTGACAGAGATTATTTTTGTATATATTATCTGGCTGGTCAAATAAAAAGTTGAACGTCTGGTCAAATAAAGACGTAAATAAAATATGAAATCATTAACTATTTAAAATAATTATAAATTTTAAATATTTAACCAAATATAAATTAAATATTTCATAATGAAGGAGGAGTGGAAAAATGGACTTTGAATTCTCAAGTGAACAGGAAATGCTCCGGAATGAATCCCGGAAATTCCTGGAAAAAACCTGCCCTCTGGAGAAGATCCGTGAAATAATGGAAGACAAAAAAGGGTTCGCTCCCGAGATGTGGAAGCAGGTTAGCGAGCTCGGCTGGCCGGCCCTCATTATCCCCGAGCAATACGGAGGTATCGGGATGACCATGGTGGACCTGGTGGTGGTGATGGAAGAAATGGGAAGAGCCCTCTTCCCCTCGCCTTTTCTCTTCAACCTGATGGCTACCTTCGCCCTCCTGGAGGCGGGTTCCGATGAACAAAAACAAAAATATCTTCCCGCGATCGCCAGCGGGGAGTGTGTCGCCACTTTCGCCTTCGCCGAGCCCGGGGACCTGGTGGATATCCACGGGGTAAACGCCGAGGCCAGGCCCGACGGGGACAGCTTCATTCTGAACGGCACCAAGATGTTTGTCGGCTACGCGCACGCCGCCAGCCTGATAATTGTCCCTTTTCGAACCTCGAAAAAGGGAAAACCGGAAGATGGGATCACCCTCTTCCTGATCGATCCCCAGGACCCGGGGGTAAAGACCACTCTGTTGAAAGGTATAGATCTGACCCGGAAAAACTGCGAAGTCACCTTTACCAATGTCAAGGTGGGAAAAGAGAGAATCCTCGGCGGAAAAGATCAGGGCGGGCCGGTTTTCAAGAAGATCTTGAATAAAGGCACCATCGCCCTGTGTGCAGAGATGATCGGAGGCGCGGAGGGGGTTTTTGCCAAAACCGTCGAGTATGCCAAGATCCGGGAGCAATTCGGACGGCCGATTGGAAGCTTCCAGGGAATCAAGCATCCCTGCGCGGAAACCTACGTGGAAATCGAACTGGCCAAGGGACTTACCTACTACGCCGCCTGGGCGTTCGAGCAGGATTTACCGGACGTGGATCTCTCGGTTTCTTACGCCAAGGCCGCGATCAGCGACGCCTTCACCCGGGCGGGAATGGATTCCATCCTCATTCACGGGGGAGTCGGGTACACCTGGGAATGCGACGTTCATCTTTTCCTGCGCCGGGCCAAGTGGAGCGAATACACCCTGGGAGACGCGACCTACCATCGGGAACGGATCGCGCAACTCATGGGAATGTAGTAAAAAAATTGTTTAATTAAGGAGGTTGATATGGATCTGAAAGATTCCCCCGCAGAAGCGGCATTCCGGCAGGAAGTCAGGGATTGGATCAAGGAAAATCTCCCCCAGGAATGGCAGGAAAAGGGATTCCGGAAGATGCTGGCCACCGATCCATTCGGGGCGGTCGGGTTCTTTGTTGAGTGGAATAAGCGGCTCCTGCAGAAAGGCTGGCTGGGATTCGGCTGGCCCAAGGAAGTGGGCGGTGGCGGCGCCAGCCCGGTGATGCAGGCCATCCTCAACGAGGAAATGACCCGGCATAACGCCCCTCCCCTCGGAGTCAGCCTGATGGGATTGGGCTGGGTCGGTCCCTCCATCGTTCTCTACGGCAACGAGGAACAGAAAAAACACTTCCTCCCCGGAATCTTCAACGGCACGGATCAATGGTGCCAGGGATTCTCCGAGCCGGGGGCCGGCTCGGACCTGGCTTCCCTGAAATGCCGGGCGGTCCGACAGGGCGACCATTACCTGGTCAACGGCCAGAAGATCTGGACCTCCATCGCCAACCTGGCCAACTGGATCATGCTCCTGGTCCGCACCGACCCCAGCGCCCCCAAGCGGAACGGCATTACCTGCCTGATGGTGGACATGACTTCCCCCGGGATCACCGCCCGGACGATCAAGCAGATGAACCGGCATGAAGAATACTCCGAGGTATTTTTCGAGGACGTAAAGGTGCCGGTGGAAAACCGTCTGGGCGAAGAGAACAAGGGCTGGCAGGTGGCCAAGGCCACCCTGGTCTTCGAGCGGTCGGGGATCTCGGAGACCATCGAGCTGGATCGGGGGTTGGAAGCGCTGAAAGAAGCCTCCAAAAAATTGAAGAAGAACGGCAAACCACTTAATGAAGACCCGGTTTTCCGGCAGAAGGTCGCCCAGACAAACATGGAACTCCGGGCGCTCAAGCTCCTGGGGTTGCGCATCCTCTCCAAGCAGAACCGGGGCAAGGACGTCCGGAACGATTCCTCGGTGACCAAGCTGGGGAGATTAAACGTAGGCTATAAGCTTGATTGCCTGGGCATGGATCTCCTCGGAACCTACTCCCAGCTGCTGCGCGGCTCCGATAGCGTAATTGACCAGGGCAAATGGACCAACCGGTTCCTGGCCTGGCCGGGCTACGTCATCGGGGGCGGCACCCCCCACATTCAGAAAAATATCATCGCCGAACGAATTTTGGGACTGTCTCCGGATGACCGGGACGAAAAATAAAAATAATGGACTGCATCGGCTTGCCGATGCATTGCAGAAGCAAGCTTCTGCACTCCATAAAAAATAATTAGACTAAACCATTAATTCCAACATATTTAATTCATTAATCGGATACACCCTCTAATAATTCCGAAATCCAGGGAGTCTGGTCAATAAACCTTTCCGGCCTTCTGACGATCAGAATCTCCCGGACATGCTT
The DNA here is from genome assembly GCA_026388655.1 of Pseudomonadota bacterium. GTDB lineage: Bacteria > Desulfobacterota > JAPLJL01 > JAPLJL01 > JAPLJL01 > JAPLJL01. Next base: position 1,980 of record JAPLJI010000145.1, on the reverse strand, counting down.
CCAAATATAGTCCGGGGGATATAATCGGCCCCGGGGAAGTCAGAAAGCTTCCCGTTCCAGTTTTCGGACTCCAATAAATTCTGTCCGGAAATCGCGATCTCCAGATGATACTTCCAAAGGGGATCCCAAAATTATTCGAGGGGACAGCGAACCAGCTATAATTCAAAAAGCTCCAGCCCTCCAGGGAGGCCTGGAGGCATAAAATTAAAGCTCACCATAATGTACCGGCCCGCAAATCGAATATTTACTCCGGGAGACAGGATTTTTAAAGACTCTTTTTTATCTATTTTATTCCCTTTTGCGCCCGATATTCTTCTAACCGATCGAGTACCTCTTTTAAAAGCCACGCCGGATAATATTCACCCTCGAACTTCTCATAAAGCGGACGAGTCCTCTTTTTCATCTCGGAAGCGATGAGCTCGGCTTTCCCCTTCTCGACTTCAATCATCCCCCTCTTTAAAAGCGAGTCATACGCCTCCCTCTCCATTTTTCTGACCAGTTCGAAACCTATTTCCCGCTCCCGCTTCCGGAACACATCGAAAAAAACCTCGCGGTCCGCCGGGGAAAGCCGGTCGAAAAAATTTTTATCAACCACCGCGCCCCCCGGGGAATAGGAAAAAGGCACGTTCAGAACGTACTTGGCGTAGGGTGCCCACTGGAGGGCGATCAGGCCCACGAAAGGCACGTAAGTTCCGCCGATCAGCCCGGTCTGGAGACCGGTCAGGGTTTCCGTGATATGCAGGGGAATCAGGTTGCCGAAGCCGGCCACCTTTTCCGCCTCGTTGAAGAGGGGGTCGCCGGTGAACGCCACCATCTTAACCTTTTTGATATCTTCGAAATTATTTATCGGATCTTTGGAAAAGAAATAGCCGAAACCGATCTCCGACCAGTCCACAAAATACATCCCTTTTTCTTCGAACAGGCGGGCGAATTCCGGGCGCATCATGTTCAAAACATAATCAACTTCTTCCCGGTTATCGAACAGGAACGGCAATTGGAGCACCTTGACCGCCGGGGAGATCTGCCCCAGGCCGAGGAGGGTGAGCATCATGCCTCCCTGGAGCTGGCCCAGCCGGATCTTCCGGACGATATCGGGCTCGTCCCCCATCACCCCGCCGAAGTAAACCCGGAGGTTGAGCCGCCCCCCCGTCCGCTCGGAAAGCTCCTTTTTCATCTCGTAGACCAGGTCCCGCGACGGCCCCATCTCGGGGAGGAGCGTGGCCATCTTGATCAGGTACTGCGTTTCGCCTTTTATTTCTCCGGCATACCCCGGAGAACCGGCCAGGATCAAGGCAACGACAATCAGGAAAGCTGGCTTTTTCATTGTTAATTACCCCCCGTTGATTTCAAGTTCCCGGTTCCTGTGGATGGTTTCCATTTTATTCCAACTCCGGAAGCCGGGCAAGCGGAAATTCTTTCCTTTGATTTTTCTTTCCGCACAATTAAAATTGTATCATCGTCAAGGCAAAAACGGATAGTTTTAGATGCCGTTTCCGGCAAACAGTGATTTGGTAATATTTAATTAGCCCCAGACAGATTATGGGAAAAACTAGACCAGGAGAACAAAAAAATGAAGCTTAGGTATTACCAAGAAGTTAAGGGAGAGCCGGTGGAAGAAATCGGGGCCTCCAAAGTCACCCGGAGGGTCGTTATTTCCCCCGAAGACGGGGCCCCTAATTTTATTATGCGGGTTTTCGAGATCGAGCCCAGCGGGCATACGCCCTATCATACCCACCCCTTCGAGCACGAGATCTTCGTCAAATCCGGTTCCGGGATCATGGTTTTTGAGGGTAAGGATTATCCCGTCAAGCCGGGGAACGTAGTTTTCATCCAGGGCAACGAGAAGCACCAGTTCCGGAACACCGGCAATGAATTGCTGGAGATTATTTGCCTGATCCCGATAACATCACCCTCCCCTTCATCCCTCGAATATTCTCGGGACAAGTCCCTCTGAAATCGGGATAAATAAATCGGGCAACT
>JAPLJI010000022.1 GCA_026388655.1 Pseudomonadota bacterium | reverse complement strand
TCGGTCCGGTCGAATTCACCGACGCCTGGCAGAACCGGGTGAAAAGCACCTACGGCGGCGTCCCCATCGCCATCATCGGAAAGCGTCAACTCATCAAAGCCAAGCGAGCCATCGGCCGACCTCAAGACCTACTCGACACGCAAAGATTGGAGCAGATTCCCTTTTCTTCTTCTGCACCCCCAAAAGCACGCAGAACTTCCCGGCGGAAAAACTTGCTTAAGAAGTAGCCCTTTCGCCTAACCCAATCCCACGACTTCAAAACCGTGTAACCGCTCTCGGAGTGCCGGGTCAGATCCAGGCCGATTTCCTCATCACCCGATCTCTTCTTTCCCCCTCACCTCCTTCCTCCTAACCGATGGCCAGGCCGCCGCGTTCCTCGGTCCGGATCCGGACGCATTCGGGCAGATCCAGGATAAAGATCTTCCCATCCCCGACTTTTCCCGTCCGGGCGCCCTTGATCAGGGCCTGGACACAAGGCTCGACATAATTTTCGTTGACCGCGATCTCGATCTTGATCTTTTTCAGCAGGTTGCCGTGCTCGATATTTCCGCGGTAGACCTCCGTCACCCCTTTCTGCCGTCCGCAGCCCATGACCTGGGTCACGGTCCGGAGGTAAATCTCGGAATTGTCCAGTTCCCGGAGCACCTTCTCCAGGCGGTGCGGCTGAATGATAGCGATAATGTATTTCATCTTTGACTCCTTCCTCTGGTTTTCCCCGCCCTTTACTCCAAAATCGTATAAGCGCTTTCGGAGTGCTGGGTCAGGTCCAGTCCGATGTCTTCTTCCTCTTCGCTGACCCGCAGTTTCATGACCGCGTCGAGAATTTTGAGAACCCCATAGGTAACCACCCCGGCTAAAATCCAGGTGGCCGCGATTCCGACTATCTGGATCAGCAACTGCCCGGGGTTTCCGAAAAATAATCCATCCGCGCCCGCGCTGTTGGCCGATTTCGAAGCGAACAAACCCACGGCGAATACCCCCCAGGTGCCGCTCAACCCGTGGATGCCGAAAACATCCAGGGTGTCGTCATAACCCAGGCGGGGTTTCAAAATGCTCACCCCGTAGTAGCAGATAATCGCCGCGATCATCCCGATAATTATGGCGGAATTGGGGCTGACAAAACCCGCGGCGGGGGTAACCCCCGCCAGGCCGGCGATCGCCCCGGAACAGATCCCGAGCACGGTGGGTTTCCCGGTCCGAGCCCAGTCGATAAAAACCCAGATCAATCCGGCGGCGGCGGCCGAGAGAAAAGTGTTGGCAAAAGCCAGGGAGGCCAGCCCGCCGGAGACAATCGCGCTCCCGGCATTGAAACCGAACCAGCCGAACCAGAGGAGAGCCGTCCCCAGCACCGTCATGGTCAGGTTGTGCGGCCGGACCACCTTTTCCGGATACCCCTTCCGCTTGCCGATCAGGATCGCGGCCACCAGGGCGCTGACCCCCGAGCTGATATGGACCACCGCGCCCCCGGCAAAATCCAGGAATCCGAGCTGCATCAGCCAGCCCCCGCCCCAGACCCAGTGGCAGAGCAGGTTGTAAACAAGCGTGGACCAGATCAGGCTGAAAATAAAAAAGGCCGAAAATTTCATCCGCTCGGCCACCGCCCCCGAAATCAGGGCCACGGTGATGATGGCGAACATCCCCTGGAACATGATGAAAGCGAAACCGGGTACAGTCCCCCGGGGCTCCAACCCCGCCAGCGAGGTTCCCAGGCGGACCAGGTCTCCCACCACCCCGCCCTGATCCGGCCCAAAGGACATGTAGTAACCCCAGAGCACCCATTCAATGCCGATCAGACAGAGAATGAAAAAGCTCTGCATGATCGTCCCGAGGACGTTCTTTCTCCGCAGCATTCCCCCGTAAAAAAGGGCCAGACCCGGGGTCATCAGCATCACCAGAGCAGTGGAGACAAGCAGCCAAGCGGTATCGGCCGGGCTTACCGCTCCCCCCGTATCCGCCCCGGCCGGGACGGCCCAGAAAAAGATCAAGCCCAGGGCCAGCCATAAGATTTTCCGATTCATCTTCACCTCCTCCTTAAACTGGAATGACTTCGTTCATGTTTCCATCTTTTGTAGTTGCCCGATTCATCGGGCGCTTTTTTTCTTCCTAAAAGGTAAAAAGCAATCACTGTGCCAAGGACAAAAATCCCTGAGCCGGATTGGCTAACTTATTGAAGGGATTGGCTATTTCGAGGAATTTCTAAAACCGGAGGGAAAAACGGGACGGGAATCTGTCCTACATATTTGTAGGATTTTTAGGGAAATCCTACATCTTGGTATGGAACCGCCTGGGATCGATCCCGTGTTTCCGGATTCTTAATCCCATCACCCGCTCGGAGAGGCCCAGGGCCCGGGCGGCCCCCGCCAGATTTCCCCGGGAGGATTTCAGCGCGTCGAGAATCAGGTTCCTTTCGATATTGTCGAGGGTGGCCTGGAGGGGCCCCGCGTGAACTGTCCCGCTGGCCTCGGCGGTCTGGAGAGTGGGCGGAAGATGATGCCCGTGAATCACCCCCTCGTTCGAAAGCAGAACCGCCCGCTCGACGCAATTCTCGAGTTCCCGGACGTTCCCCGGCCAGTGGTAGGCCATCAGCATGTCGATCGCCGGGGTGGTGATCCGGAGAATTTTCTTGCGGCTCTCCCGGCTGTATTTCTCCACGAAATGATCGGCCAGAAGCAGGATATCGGCCTTCCGGTCGCGGAGGGGCGGGAGAAAGATGGGAAAAACGTTCAGGCGGTAATAAAGATCCTCCCGGAAACAGCCCTGAGCCACCAGGGCTTCCAGATCGCGGTTGGTGGCGGCGATGATCCGGACCTCCACCTTGATCGTCTGGTTTCCGCCGACCCGCTCAAACTCCCTCTCCTGCAGAACCCGGAGGAGCTTGATCTGGATCAGAGGCGAGAGATCCCCGATTTCATCCAGAAAAATGGTGCCTCCGCCCGCCAGTTCGAAACGCCCCTTCCGTTCCCGGATCGCCCCGGTGAAGGCTCCCTTCTCATGCCCGAAAAGCTCGCTCTCGATCACCGCTTCGGGCAGAGCCGCGCAGTTGACCTTGATCAGGGGCTTGTGGGCCCGGAGGCTCTCGTAATGAAGCGAATGGGCCACCAGCTCCTTGCCCGTGCCACTTTCCCCCTGGAGCAAAACCGTGGTGTTGCTCTTGGCCACCTGGGCGATGAGATCGTAAACCTTCTGCATCGCTTTGGAGTTGCCGATGATATTGTCGGGGCGAAACCGGTCCTTGAGCTCTTCCTGAAGGCGGATGTTCTCCTCCAGAAGCCGCTGGCGCTCCTCGGCCGCGGTCTGGCGCAGCCGGACCGCCTGGGCCACCAGGGAAGCGATAATCGAGAAAAGGCGCACCTCGTCTTCGAGGGAAACCCCAGGGTCGAACCAGCGGTCGGCGGAGAGGGCCCCGATCGCCTCGTTCCCCAGCTTGACCGGAACACAGATGAAGGAGATATCCTTTTTCCGGAGCCCATTACGGGCGCCGGTGCGGTTCAAAAACAGCGGCTCCTGCGAAACCCGGGGCACCACCGCCGGCTTGCCGGTCTGCACCACCTTGCCGGTAATCCCCTCGCCGATCTTGTATCTGCCTTTTTCCAGCTGGCTCTCGGAAAGCCCGTAGGCGGCCTCGATAAAGATCTCCCCCGTCTCCCGGTTCAGGATCGTCAGGGTCCCGCGCAGGAGCCCCATGTGCAGGGCCATGGCCTTCAGAACCGGGACCATCACATCCCGGAGATCCAGACGCTGGCTCAATTTCTGGCTGATCTCGAAAAGAAGGCCGAGTTCTTTCACCTCCCGCCGGAGCGGGGCGGGACGATCAGCTTTATTCATGGAAATTCACGGTTATAAAATAGGGGAGCCCGTGGAAGGGCTCCCCTACGAAAATTATATTCATGCTTCTTACTTCCCGGAGGCAAAGCGCTAGAGCACCGGCAGATATTTCTCGAGCTCGTAACCGGTCACCTGGATCCGGTAACGGTCCCACTCGATTTCCTTGTTCTCGATGAACTTCTCGAAAACGTGATCCCCCAGGGCCTTTTTCACCAGCTTGCTTTTCTTGGTCAGCTCGATCGCCTCGATCAGGCTGCCCGGCAGGGTGTCGATCCCGGCTTCTTCCCTCCCCTCGTCGCTAATCTCATAGATATCCCGCTCCACCGGCTTGGGCAGGGGATAGTTGTTGCGGATGCCTTCCAGCCCGGCGGCCAGCATCACCGAGAAAGCGAGGTAAGGGTTGCAGGCCGGGTCCGGGAAGCGGAGCTCGATCCGGGTGGCCATCTCCTTCCCGGGTTTATACATCGGCACCCGGATCAGGGCGGAGCGGTTCCGCCGGGCCCAGGCGATGTAAACCGGGGCTTCGTAGCCCGGGACCAGGCGCTTGTAGGAATTCACCCACTGATTGGTAACCGAGGCGAGTTCCTTGACGTGCTTGAATACCCCGGCGATGTACTGCTTGGCGGTCTTGGAAAGGTGATACTCGTCCTTCGCCTCGAAGAAGGCGTTTTTCCCCCCTTTAATTAATGACTGGTGGCAGTGCATCCCGGAACCGTTGACCCCGAAGAGCGGCTTGGGCATGAAGGAAGCGTACACCCCTTTCTCCCAGGCCACCTGCTTGACCACCACCTTGTAGGTCATCACCGTATCCGCCATCTCCAGGGCTTCGGCGTAGCGGAGGTCGATCTCATGCTGGGAGGGAGCCACCTCGTGGTGAGCATACTCAACCTGGATCCCCATTTTTTCCAGGATCAAAATGGTATTGCGGCGCAAATCGTGGCCGAGATCGAGGGGCAGGAAGTCGAAATAGCCTCCCTGGTCAATAATCTCGGGCAGTTTCTCGCTCTTGAAGTAAAAATACTCGAGCTCGGGACCGACGTAAAAGGTATATCCCAGCTTCTTCGCCTCCGCTAAATTCCGCTTCAGGATGTAGCGGGTATCCCCCTCGTAAGGGGTCTGGTCGGGGTTGAGGATATCGCAGAACATCCGGGCCACCGCGTCCTCCTGGGGCCGCCAGGGCAGGATCCGGAAGGTGGAGGCGTCCGGGACCGCCACCAGGTCGCTCTCGAAGATCCGGGCGAAGCCCTCGACGCTCGAGCCGTCAAATCCCATCCCCTCGGAAAAGGCCCCCTCAAGTTCCCGATTGGTGATGGAGAAACTCTTCAACTGGCCCAGGATGTCTACGAACCAGATTTTGATGAATTTAACTTTTTTATCTTTGACGGTCTTTAATACGTCTTCCGATCCCAGCTTTGCCATTTTTCTCTCCTTTCTCAAAAGAGCATTTTAGTCAAAACGATTGGTCAGTGGCATCCGGCGGTCCTTGCCCAAAGCCCGGGGCGTGATTTTGACCCCGGGGGCCGCCTGCCGCCGCTTATACTCGCTCCGGTCGGAAAGCCGGATCGTCTGTTCCACCATCTCCCGGGGCAGTCCTAGTCCCACCAGTTCTTCGAGGTCCTTATCCTCCTCGAGGTAACCCTGGATGATTTTATCCAGGACCCGGTAAGGCGGGAGGCTGTCCTCATCCTTCTGATTGTGCCGGAGTTCCGCGGTCGGCGGCCGGACAATTATCCGGCGCGGGATGATCTCCCGCCCCGCCCGCTCGTTCACGTACTCCGCGAGCTGCCAGACCAGGGTCTTGGAAATGTCCTTAATTACCGCGAACCCCCCGGCCATGTCCCCGTAGAGGGTGGAATACCCCACGGAGTACTCGCTCTTGTTCCCGGTGGTCAGAACCAGCCAGTTGAACTTGTTGGACAGGGCCATCAGGAGGTTGCCCCGGATCCGCGCCTGGAGATTCTCTTCGGTGAGATCCGCGGGCAGATCCCGGAAAACCGGCTTGAGCTCGTCCAGGAAAACCTGGAAAATCTTGGGGATCGGGATGGTAAAGGTCTGGATCCCAAGGTTCCGGGCCAGGGCCTCCGCCCCCTCCACGCTTTCCCGGGAAGTGTAGCCCGAGGGCATCAGGACCCCGAAAACATTTTCCCGGCCCAGGGCCTCGACCGCGATCGCCGCGGTCAGGGCCGAGTCCACCCCGCCGGAGAGCCCGAGAGTAACCCGGGAAAAACCGTTTTTCCGGACATAATCACGGGTCCCGAGCGCGAGGGCCCGGCAGATCTCCTCCCGGGGGTCGAGCTCGCCTCCCCGGGGAGAGGCCACCGGGGGCCGTGATCCCGCCACGCGCGGCCCGGCGGCCGTGACCTTTTTCACCTTCTCCGGCCGGGCCTCCCTGGCCCCCTGCATCTCCCGCCATCGGGGGTTATGCAGCCGCTGGTGAAAAACCTGGTCGAGATCCAGATCGAAGACCAGGAGATCCTCCCGAAATGCCTCTCCTTCGCCGAGCAGCCGTCCGGATGGATCCATGACCATCGCCTGTCCGTCAAAAACCAGTTCGTCCTGTCCGCCGACCAGATTGCAGTATGCCACGTAAACCTGGTTGTCCGCAGCCCGGGCGGAAAGCATCTTCCGCCGGTAATCAAGTTTTCCCACCTCATACGGCGAGGAGCTGATGTTGATTACCACCTCGGCTTCTCCGACGAGGCTCTGGATTCGAGCCGGGCCTTCCGGATACCAGATATCCTCACAGATGTTGACCCCCACCAGGGTTTCGCCCAGTTCATAGACCGGGTATTCCTTTCCCGCCTGGAAATAACGCTTCTCATCGAAAACCCCGTAGTTGGGGAGATGGATCTTCCGGTAGATATCAATCACTTTTCCTTCCACCACCAGGGCACAGGCGTTATAAACATCCCCGGTTTTGTCCACGAAACCGATCAGGGCCGATATACCCTTGATTTTTTTAGCCAGTTCGCCCAGAACCTGGGAATTCTTCTGGACAAAACTCGGACGCAGGAGGAGATCCTCTGGGGGGTACCCGCAGAGGACCAGTTCGGGGAAAACCACTAGGTCGGCCTGGAGCGCGAGAGCCCGCTCCACATACTTGAGAATCAGGGCGGCATTTCCATTCAGATCCCCCACGGTCGGGTTGATCTGGGAAAGCGCCAGGCGCAAAGTCCTCATTTCCCTATTCTGCCCATCCTTCCCGGGTTATCCCCGCGCTTACCCATTCAATTCGGGGGCTTACCCTACTCTCCCCTTCCTTAATTTATCTCAAAAAACCCAACAGTCCAAATTAAATTTGCATATCCAAAATTCTTGCCATTCCGGGCTTGACTAAGCCTGCCCCGGACTTGATCCGGGGGAATCCAGTTTCTTCTCCTGGATCCCCGCTTTCGCGGGGATGACAAAAAGCGTCTGGATTCCTTCCGCCTCTGGCGGGACGGGAATGACAACTGATGCGTAATTTCTTGGGATGCTGCCCATAGAATTAGGACATTGGGATTTTGTCATTTGAGATTGTTTGAAATTTGGAGCTTGGGATTTGGGATTTATGTTCATTAATAGGCATACAGCCTCCCATAGGGACGCAGGTGCTTGGGATAGAGTTTGATAAAATCATCGGGAACCACCTGGGCCAGGTTCAGGCCGAAATAATTGGAGTAATCCCGGATGATCCCGCTGAGAAATTCCATTTCTTTTTCATCGGGACGGTCGAAACCCACTTCTTTCCCGGTCTGATAGGGTTCGAGCTTTCCCCGGAAGAAGATTTTTCCGCCGTGGATCCCCGTCCCGATGAAAGCCGGGGGCCGGGAGAATGACTTCGGGTTGCGGGGCGGGAGATTGAGGATCACCACCACCCCCCCGGCCATGTACTCTCCGAGGAAGTCCTGTCCCATCACCCCGATCACGATCACCGGGCGCTGTTCCCCGTATTCCTTCATGTGGATCGCGGTCCGGTATCCCACCTCGTCGCGGATGAAGATCCGGCCCCCGCGCATCCCCATGCCGACGATATCCCCGGCCCGCCCGTGGATGATGATCTCCCCGGAATTCATGGTGTTCCCGACCCCGTCCTGCGCGTCCCCGAAGACCTCCAGGCGCACCCCGTCGGAAAAAGCCGCCAGGTCGTTGCCGGGGGTCCCGTGAATTCGGAAGCTGACCGGCCGGCGCACCCGCGAGGCGATGTACCTCTGGCCGTGAACCCCCCGGATCTCGATCTCCCCGGCGCCGGAAGCCAGGAGCTCGTCCACCCGCCGGTTGAGCTCCCGGTAATCCAGGCCCCGGGCATCCACCCGGGCCAACCTGGCGGTTGGCGGTTTCAGGTTCCGGGTTTCAAGTTCCAAGTTGTCTATATCCATATTTGGATTTGAAATCATTTGCATTTACCAAATCTTTTTTCCTGATCTTAAACCTTCTTTCCTTTCCCTTTCTCCGTTTGGAATTTGGGATTTGGGTCATTTGACATTGTTTTGAAATTGGGATTTTGGATTTTGGGTTTTTCTATTCCCCCGCCCCCTTCACCCCCAGGACCCGGAGTTCCCATTCTTCCAGGCCCACTCCGCGCAATTGGAGCCGGTTCCCCCGGAGGGATTCGATCGCGTTGACCCCCATTCCCCCCAGGATCTCCTTGATGTCGAGGCTCCAACCCCGGAGCAGTTTGACCAGCCGGCGGGCGGCTACGTCCGGGTTCAAACGCTTGGCCAGCTCGGGCCGGTTGGTGCAGATCCCCCAGTTGCAGATCCCGGTGTAGCACTTCTGGCAGATCGTGCACCCCATCGCGACCAGGGCGGCGGTCCCGAGATAGACCGCGTCCGCCCCCAGGGCGATCGCCTTGATCACGTCGGCCGCGCTCCGGAATCCACCCGCCGCCACCAGCGAGGCCCAGTTCCGGATGCCCTCTTCCCGCAAACGGGTGTCCACCGCCGCCAGGGCGAGCTCGATCGGGATGCCCACGTGATCCCGGATGAGCTTGGGCGCCGCCCCGGTCCCTCCCCGGATCCCGTCGATGACGATCATGTCGGCCCCGGCCCGTACCATCCCGGAGGCGATCGCGGCCGCGTTGTGCACCGCGGCGATCTTCACCGAGATGGGTTTCCGGTAACTGGTCGCCTCCTTGAGCGCGTAAATCAGCATAGAGAGGTCCTCGATCGAGTAAATGTCGTGCTGGGGCGCCGGGGAGAGGGCATCGGTCCCCACCGGGATCATCCGGGTCTCGGCCACCTTAGCGAGAACCTTCTCCCCGGGCAGGTGGCCCCCGATCCCGGGCTTGGCCCCCTGGCCGATCTTGATCTCCACGATCGCGGAATTGTTGAGGTATTCCCAGTTGACCCCGAATCTCCCCGAGGCGCACTGGACGATCGCGACCTTTCCGTAATCCACGAGCTCGGCCGGAAGCCCGCCTTCGCCGGTGTTAAACAGGGTGCCGTACTCGGAAGCCGCCCGGGCCAGGGACTGCATGGCCTGGAGGCTGATCGCCCCGAAGGACATAGCGGAAAAAAGGAGAGGGGTTTCGATCCGGACATTGGGGCATTCGGACTCCCGCGCCCTTCCTTCTCCCGGTTCCAGGGCGTCCGGTTTTCTTCCCAGGTAGGTCCGGAGCTCCATCGGCTCCCGGAGCGGATCGATCGACGGGTTCGTCACCTGGCTCGCGTTCAAAAAGAGGTGGTCCCAGTAGGAGCGAATCGGCTTGTCGTTCCCCGATCCGGTCAGGATCACCCCGCCGCTTTCCGCCTGGCGGCAGACATCCCGGAGATGCTCCCGGGTCCAGTTGGCGTTGGGGCGGGATTCGCTGGGATTGGTTCTCACCGTCAGGGCCCGGGTCGGGCAAAGCGTTACGCAGCGCAGACAGCCGACACAAAGCTCTTCCCGGGAAAGGAGGGAATTTTCCTCCGCGTCGTAGACGTGGGTCTCAAACCCGCACTGGCGGACGCAGGTCAGGCAGCGGATGCAGCGGTCCTCCCTCCGCTCGACAATGAATTCCGGCGGAAGATAGCTTTTCAAACCCGTCCTCCGGCTTTTAACCCCGCCCGGTCTTCATCCGAAACTTCCGGCCGGGCCGGTTCGAAGATCTCCGGGGATTCCGGCTTCACCCGGCCGACGATCGGATCCCCACCCTGGGGGCTCCAGAACTCATCCAGTTCCGGGCAGACCAGGCGGATGGACGCCTCTTCCGAAGAGATATAAAGGTTCTCCCCCCCGATCCCGGCGGTCATCGGGCGGAGGCGGATCCGGTCATTCAGCCCGATCATTTCCCCGTGGTGGGCGATCACGCAGGCAAAGGGCCCGTTGACCAGCAGGCTGGAATAAATCTGGCGCAATTTGATGAGCTCGGAGCGTTCCGGTTCTTTCATTCTCTCGATCTCCTCCCAGAGGGGCGGGGCCATGATCTTCGTCACCAGGGACATCGGCAGCCGCTGGCGCCGGGCCAGGAGGTCGACGATGTAGGCCAGCACCTCGGTGTCGGTCTCCAGGGTGCAGGCGTAGCCGTGCATCTCGAGGTAGCGGCGGTTGATCCCGTAGCTCGAGATCTCGCCGTTGTGGATCACGGTCCAGTCCAGGATCGAGAAGGGATGGGCCCCTCCCCACCAGGCCCGCGAGTTGGTCGGGAAGCGGCTGTGCGCGGTCCAGAGATAACCCCGGTATTCGTCCAGTCGGAAATATTCGGCGATCGTTTCGGGATGGCCCACGCCCTTGAACACCCCCATGTTCTTGCCGCTGGAAAACACGAAGGCGTCCTTAATCCCGATATTGATATCCATTACCGCTCGGATCACCCGCTCGTCCTCAGTCACATCGTCCATCCAGCCGGCCCGGGGCTTCAGGAAATACCGAAAAACCTGGGGCGGATGGATGACCGCCTGGGTTTTCCGGGTGGGAACCTCCTCCTCGTCGGCCACTTCGAAGCGGCCCTTCAGGTAACTCTCCACTTCTTCCCGGGCCAGGGGATCGTCGAACATGACCTGGAGAGCGTAATGCTCGGCGTATTCTGGGTAAATCCCGTATACGGCGAAGCCGCCCCCGAGACCGTTTCCCCGGTTCCGCATGTTGGAGATCGCCCGGAACACCGGCTCCCCGGAGACGTTCCTCCCCGCCTGGTTGAGCAGGGCGAAGATCGCGCACCCCTCGAAAACCTTGTCGTCCCGATACGGATTGTTAAGCGAGCGAAGATTTTTCACTGCGATTCCACCTCCCTTCCCGGAGTTCCTCCCGGAACCCGCGGGGTAAATCCAAAAGACTGAAATCCGGCTTGAGGAGCCGCGGGCGAAACTCGCCGATCTCGGCCCCGGAGCGGATCAACGCGGCCAGGATTCCGGCCGACTGAATTTCTCCCAGGATGGAAAATCCCAGCAAACGACCATCCCGGACCAGGAGCGCCCGCCGGGAACCTTTTTCCTCTCCCTGGAGAACCTCCACCCCTCCCCCGGCGGGCGGATTGACCATCCCGGCCGAGAGCACCGGTTTCCCGAAGATCCGGAGGGCGTTCATCATCATTCCCATCTCGTATTCCCGTTCTTCCCCGGCCATGTTCATCCCGGCCACCCTTCCGCCCCAGTAGGCGTTGATCCAGACCGGGATGGGCCGGTTGCCACCGGTAAAGAAATCCCCAATGCCGGCGGCGTCCCCGCAGGAAAATATCCCCGCGGTCGAGGTTTCCATTCTCGGATTGACCATGATCCCCCGGTCCGCCTGGAGGCCGGAGGCCCGGGCCAGCTCGACGCGAGGCCGGACCCCGATGGCCACGAGCAGAAGATCCGCCGGAAGCGAATCCCCCGATTTCAGTTCCACCGAGAGCGGAAAGCCCCCGGTCCGGCCGGGCCGAACTCCGGTCACGGTTTCCTGGAAGCGGAGGGAGATCCCTTCCCGGGAGAGAACGTTTTCCAGCCAGCGGGAAGAGGCCGGGTCGAGCACGGGGGCGAGCACCCGGTCCTGGAGTTCCACCATCACCACTTCCAGGCCCCGGGCCCGGAAGGCCTCGGCGGCCTTCAGTCCGATCAAGCCTCCACCCAGGATCACCACCCGTTTCCCGCCTCCCCGTTTGCGGAGATATTCCCGGATCTGAAGGGCATCCTCCCGGGTGGTAAAGGTGAAAACCCCGGGGCGTTCCCGTCCCTCGAATTCCGGGACAATCGGTGCGCCGCCCACGGCCAGGAGGAGTTTTTCCCAGCCCCGGGTTTTCCCGTCCCCGGTCCGGACCAGTCTCCCGGAAATATCGATTTCCTCGGCCCGGGTCCCGGCGAACAAATCCACGCGGTTTTCCGGGTAGAAACGGGACGGCCGGTAGAAGATTTCCTCCTGGGTTTTCTCCCCGGAAAGCAGCTCGGAGATGAGCGGACGGGCATAGGCCGGGCCGGTTTCCTCGCCGATAACGGCGATGGACCCTTCCGGGTCCACCGCCCGGATTCCCTCAACCGTCCCGATCCCGCCCGTCGAGTTCCCGATGATCAGATAACGATATGCTTCCATGGTTTTAATTCTGGTTCACGGTTCTGGGTTTAATAATTCCCTGACAACCTGAGTTCCTGATTTCCGGATGACCTGATCTCCGCTGTTTTTCCTGTTGCATTCTTTTTTGCTGGTCTGTTGGTCTGTTGGACCGTTGGTCTGCTGGTCTTGTTTTCTCTCTACTCCGTTAGAATGAGCGCTTCATTCGGGCAGCCCGCCACGCAGGCCGGTACTTCCCGGCCCGGACAAAGATCGCACTTGGCCACCACCCCGCGCTTCTCGTCCCAGAGAATGGTCCCGTTGGCGCAGGCCAGGATACAGGAGAGACAGCCGACACAGCGTTCCGGGTCGTGAATCACTTTCCCGGTCTCCAGGTCCCGCTCCATCGCCCCGCTCACGCAGGCGAAAACGCAGAGTGGCTCGTCGCAGTGCCGGCAGACCAGCGCGAAGGAAACCGGACCCTCCTCCACCACCCGGACCCGCCCCCGGGGTCTTTCCCGCCCCGGGCCGAAGGCCTTAAGCAGGTCCTTGGAGGGATGGTGCTCGGCCGCGCAGTAAAACTCGCAGAGGTGACAGCCGATGCAGGCCTCCTCCCGAATCTGGATCTTCCGGACCGCTCCCGTTCTCTTCATTTCTCCCGCCTTTTTCATCGTTGACCTCGCCTATTCCACCGTTACGCTTTTCGCCAGATTTCGAGGCTGGTCTATATTTGTCCCCCGAATTACCGCGATGTGATAAGCCAGCAATTGCAGAGGAATAATATTCAAAATCGGTTGGAGCTCTTCCTGAGTGCGGGGAACGGCGATGGTTTCTTCAACCCGCTCGGCGATCTCTTCATCCCCTTCATTGACCAGAGCGATAACCCGGCCGCACCGGGCCCGGGCTTCCTCAATATTGCTCCGGATTTTATCCCGGCCCTCGCCGTGAGTAGCCAGGGCCAGCACCGGCATCTCCCGGTCAATCAGGGCGATGGGGCCGTGCTTCATCTCTCCGGCCGGGTAACCTTCAGCGTGAATGTAGGAAATTTCTTTCAGCTTCAAGGCTCCTTCCAGGGCGAGGGGGTAATTGATTCCCCGGCCGAGATAAAGAAAGTTTTGAAAGCCGGAAAATTTACGGGCGATCATCTGAATCTCGGGATCCAAGCCCAGGCACTTCTTAATCAGCTGAGGAATTTTCAACAATTCTTGGATTTTGTCCTTCGTTCCAGCCGGCGAAACCAAGCTCCGGTCCCGGGCCAAAGCGAGGGCGGTAAGATAAAGCGCGATGATCTGGGTGGAAAAAGCCTTGGTGGAAGCCACCCCGATCTCGGGTCCGGCATGGGTATATAAAGTAAAATCCGCCATCCGGGAAATCGAACTCCCGAGAACATTGCAGATTGCCAGGGTCGGACAACCCTTGGCTTTTCCCTCCCGGAGGGCCTTCAAGGTATCCGCGGTTTCTCCCGACTGTGAGATCAGGATCATCAGGGTTTCCGGACCGATGATCGGGTTACGGTGCCGGAACTCCGAGGCCAGTTCCGCCTCGGAAGGCAAGAGGCAGAAACGTTCGAAATAATACCTCCCGACCAGACCGGCGTGGTAACTGGTCCCGCAGGCAACCAGATAGATCCGTTTGGCCGAGAGGAAATTTTCCCGCCGATCCTCCAGGCCTTCCAAAAATACGTCTCCCTGCTCGACCGAGATTCTCCCCCGGAGGGTATCCGCAACCGCCTGGGGCTGTTCGAAAATCTCCTTGAGCATGAAATGCTTGTAGCCGCCTTTTTCCGCCTGGGAGTCATCCCAGGAAATCGTGTGGATCGGGCGGGACGGGGACGCGCCGGACTGGGTTTCGATCTTAATCTGGCTCTGGGTGATCTGGACAAGGTCGCCATCCTCCAGAAAAATCACCTGCCGGGTGTAGGGAAGGATCGCGGGGGAGTCCGAGGCCACGAACATCTCCCCGTTCCCGAGGCCGAGGATCAGAGGACTCTGGTTCCGGGCCGCCAGCAAAATATCCGGGTGCGATTCGATCAGGACCGCGAGGGCATACGAGCCTTCCACTTTGGCCAGGGCTTTCCGGAGGGCTTCCAGGGGCTTCAGGCCGGCCTGGAGATTCTCCGCGATCAGGTGCGAGATGATCTCGGTATCGGTCTCGGAGCTGAAGTGATGGCCGCGGGATTTTAGCTCGTTCTTAAGAGTCAGGTAATTCTCAATGATCCCGTTGTGCACCACCGCCACCCCCTCGTACGTGTGGGGATGGGCGTTCTCCTCGCTCGGGCGCCCGTGAGTGGCCCAGCGGGTATGACCGATCCCGACGGAAGCCGAGTTTCGGCCGGTTTTAAACAGGTTTTCCAGACCGCTGACTTTTCCCATACACCTTTTCACTTCAATTCTGTCGTGGTCGAATACCGCGATTCCCGCCGAGTCGTAGCCGCGATATTCCAGGCGTTTTAACCCTTCAATGAGAATGGGAATCGCCTCTCTTTCACCTAGATAGCCAATGATGCCGCACATTTCCGCAATCTCTCTGGTAAACCTGACAATTCCTTCTCTTCCAAGCCTGTCTTTTTCTGGTGATAAATTTCTTTCCGCAGCGGAAGCTTTTTCACCTGGCCTCCCGGATCTCCGCGGAGATGATAATCGCCTGGGCGATCTCCCGCATCGACCGCCGGCTGTTCATCGCCTCCCGCTGGATCAGGCGGAAGGCATCAGATTCACCCATAGCTTTCTCTTTCATCAGAATTCCTTTCGCTCTCTCTACCAGCTTCCGCGTTTCCAGCAGTTCGTGGAGGCGGGCATTCAAAATCACCCCGCCCACGCCCTGGGCCACTACCGACAGGAGAGCGATTTCATACTGGCTGTGCTGATAGGGGTATTGATGCTGGACGTTGATCACCCCGACAAACTTGCCCTGATGAATCATCGGCGCCGAGAGGAAAGCCTGGTAGCGGTCTTCCGGGAGTTCGTGAAAGAATTTGAAGCGGGGGTCCTGGCTGGCGTTGGAACCGATCGCCACCGGTTTCTTTTCCCGCGCCACCCAGCCGGTGATTCCCTCACCGACCTTTAACTTGATCCTCTCCATCACCCCGGGATCCCGGGTGTTGGAGGCTTTCAGGCGGAGTTCATCCTTTTCCTCATCGTAAAGATAGAGCAGGCAGGCATCCCCCCCGGTCGCCTGCAAAACCACCTTGACGATGCTCTCCAGAACCTCTTTCAGCTCCAGGGCCGAGCCCACGATCCGGGTGATTTCATTAAGAGCCTCAATCACCCTTTCAATAATCCTCTGGGTCTCAAGTTCCCGGCTGATCTGTTCATGTTCTTTTCCCCGGCGGATCTTTTCCGCCGCCAGCCCGGAAAGCCGGGCCAGGCATCCGAAAACCTGTTCTTCCTCCTTGGTAAATTCCCGTGAATCTTCTCCCATTCCCAAAACCACGAAAGGCTCAAAGCTTGTTCCGATCAGGGAACGCGCCCCGACTTGCTGGACTAGTTCCTGGAGCCATTCTTCCTTTTCCAGGCCCAGGTCGGGAACCGCCACAATTTCATCCCGCTGTTTAATAATCCATTCCGCCAGGCGGGAAAGCACGGGCAAACCGGACTCCCGCAACAAATATTCTTTCTTCTCCCAGCCCAGATTGACCGCGAACCCTTTCGGGGTCTGGTCTTGGGTCAGGACTGCCACCACAGATAGTTTCAGGCCGGAGGCAAACATCTTGGGAATCGCGACGCTCAGGCCATTATTCCCGGAGGGGCCGGCCAATTTTTGGCTGATCCCGGAAAGGGCCGGAATCCATTGATCCATCAAGGATTCTTCGCTGACAATTCTCTTCAGGGTCCTGGCCCCCGCGGTGGAATTATTTTGTTTTCTCACGATCCCTGCCCCTTTTTTTAATCCCCTGCTCGTTTCGTTAAAAAGGGCGCCCCCCTTCCGGAAAGACGCCCTTGTCCTCAGCAAAATCTTTTAACCCTGTTATTTCTCTTTTGCTTACAGACCCATTCCCGTCTTTCCGTTCCCTTTTAATGGATTATTTAAACCTTTGTTCCATGTTTTTTCGCCCGCCTTTTGAATCCTTATTATATAGAAGCAAACACCGTGCCAAACCCGGGTTTCGAGGGAAATCGCCTCAAAACCGTCGGTGGTGTATACCTTGCTGGCCTGAATTTCTACCCGAGGAACGAAAGAATGATCAGAAACTGATCAACCCTGTCCAAATCCTGATTGTTGGGGATAAATTAAACGAAGAATGGCTTACGCGTTAATAATTTCTCGGAGAGAATTTTGCTGCCTACCCAAATCCTTCTCCTTCCAATGTAGGCCTTTAAAAAATATGTCATTCCGCTGGAGGCATGGGCATCCCCTTCATCATCTTCTGAATGTCAATTCCTTTTACCTGCACCTTCCCCGGGTCAAACAAATCGTCCGCCAGGCCCTTATTGATCTCAACGGATTTGACCACGGAAGTGGATGACAATTTGCCATTCAGGAACATTTCCATCTTATAAGGCATTTCCAAATCGCCCTTGATCTTTCTGAAATCCGAGTAAATCCAGAGCGAGGTTTCACCTTGGGGATTTTTCGTTTCTCCCTTAATTAAATTCAGGCTTTTTTTGTCTACCCAGATCTTGGTGAAAGGAGCATTTTGGGGATCTTTCACTTCCACTACGTAACAATCCCGGCCGCTGACCGCCTCGCTCCCGACTATAGACGCTTTTTCCGAGACTTGATCCCACCAATCTCTCTGAGCCTGATACTCTTTCTCTTTACCACCACTAAGCTTTTTCTTACCCATAAAGGATGAGATCATCCAGGTATCCTTGCCGTCATAAATTATGACGTTTTCCATTCCTCCGGGCAGGTTGGGCCCCTGCATCTTGGTTTCCCACCTGAACTTATCGCCTTTTCTCTGCAGCTTCATCTCTTGGACCATTTCCCCTTGGGGCGTGGTCATCTTGGCTTCCTGGACCCAGACCATATCCTTGATTTCGTTCTTGAAGCGCGCTTGCTCTGACTTTACTCGTTTGAGGATATCCGACCAATCGGCCGCGGAGACCCGATACACCCACCCAGCCAAGCTCATTAATACCACTGCCGATATGACTGCTTTCACGCAGTTAAATTTCCTCGTCATTTTAATTTTCTCCTTTCTTCCGGTTCTTTCCATCGTGGACCTTCTTTGACATTATCGCTTATCTCCGGTGTCTATAAAACCGGGACAGGATCAAATACGAAAAATTATCAAACCAGGGTTAGAGCTTGAATTCGGGGGCAAAGATTTCAATACTGTTAACAAAACCGATTTTTAATAAGAAAGGAGTTTAATATGACGGAACCTGCCGCAAACCTTAATTCCTGGAATAGCTGGAAGGACTGGGAGACGATCAAGCTCGAAAAGAACCAGGCCTACCCCGAGATCGGCCTGCTCACCCTGAACCGCCCGGAAAAATTGAATTCGGTCAACGGCACCATGATGAGCGATCTCCATGACTGCCTCGATTTCCTGAACCACGCCTTCGACTGCCGGGTGCTGGTCATCCGCGGAGCCGGCCGGATTTTCTGCGCCGGCATCGACCTCTCCCAGGGTTTCGGCGGGGAGCCGAAATACGACTGGGAAAATTTCCCCGACAAGGTTAAGGCCCTCTGGCAGATGCAGCACGAGGTCAGCTCGATCATCCCCGGCCTCCGCCGGATCCCTCAACCGGTGATCAGCGCGATCCACGGGGCCGCGGTTGGCGATGGCATGGCCATCGCCAACGCCAGCGACATTGTGGTGGCCTCCCGGGGAACCCGCTTCATTAACGCCTTCATTAAGATCGGCCTCTCCGGTGCCGACTGCGGTTCCTCGTATTTTCTGCCCCGCCACCTTGGCCTTCACCGA
>JAPLJI010000178.1 GCA_026388655.1 Pseudomonadota bacterium | reverse complement strand
GAAATGAGCGGGGGGGGGAGCTTGAGCCAGTGGATAATAACACCCCACGAGCTCCAGATCAGAACTGCCAGGACGATTTTGAGATAACCGGGATTCAACCGGGATGGGGAAGGATTATTTGCCAAGACGCTTGATACTCATACCGGGCAGGCGGGAAACTATTCTCTGTGGCCCATTAACTCAATTTACGATTGACGATTTACGATTGACGAATGAAAACCAGAAACAATAACGAATGCAAATTATGAATAGCGAATTAAAAATATAGAATACGGATGGTTTTTTGTTTTTCTCCAATCCGCAATCGTCAATCTACAATCGTCATTCGTCAATTCCTGCCAACTTGAAACTATTATTCAGGTTGCCGGCGGTGTTGCTTCTCAGCTTTCCGGAGATTCGGCCCTTGATAGAGGTCGGCTTTAAAACGCTTGACCTGGCGGATGATTTCCTCCCGGCACTCGGTGATGGGGGTCCGGATATCGTCATAACTGGAATCATTGGCGGTCAGGATTTTATCCGGCAGGTGGAGAGAAAAAGTGGAGAAAAATTGCTTCCGATGGGGGTTGCTCTCGAGGTTGATTTTTAAATGAATGGAATCAGCGGGAAACTTGGAAAGCATCCGGCTGATTTTGTCCGCCACCCGCTGGCAGGAATCCTCGGTTTTGGGATTGGATTCCAGATTCTTGTAATTGATCGCAACTTTCATCTTCACCTCCTCCTCTGGCTCATTAACTGGACAATTGATAATTGACGATTGCAGATTGACGATTGGAGATTGGAGATTGGAGAAAGCACTTTTAAATCCATCATCTGGAATATTTGTTTTCTTTGGTTTTTTTAGTTTTGGTTGTGAATTTCACTCGTCATTCGTCAATCAACAATTGTCAATTCTTTTTAGGTTTTCACTCGTCACTCGTCAATCGTAAATCGTCAATTATTATGATCCGTATTTTTCATAAACCTCTCCGGGATCGGCATGGGGGTAATGCAGATTCCAGGTATTGTTCAAGGAGACCAGCCGGGTCAGGATGGGCGTGGCCACCGCTTGTTTTTGCTGGACTGGTTTTAAAAGCCTTTTCAGGAAGGGTAGAACCTCGCGGGGATGGTAACAGAACGCCCCGGTGAAATAGATGTTTCCCTGGAAGGGGATCAGGCGGCAGTCGCACAGGTCGCCCTCCTGGATATTCAGGCTCCGGCGCTCAAAAACCGCATAAACTTGCTGATCCACCAGATCCTGAATCTTAATTTCCGGGGTATTGATCTGCTTGACGTGGAAGATGCTGTGAAGGTGATTGAGAAAATTCCTGAAGATTTCATTTTCTTCCGGGTTGAGCCGGGAGGCGTGGACTTCGTAATAGTACTGGACCGCGGTCTGGCCGTTCCGGTATTTCCGGTCGAAAATGAACCAGTCCAGGAACAGGGCCAAGCGGCTTTCGTAAAGGGGACCATCCGTGGGGAACGGGTTGATCAGGGAAAAATACTCGCCCCGGGCCTGGGTGAGATCGGGGGAAGATTCCTCGGTGGAAAAAAAAGCGATAAGTTTTTCGAAGTAAAATAAGAAGCTATCCTGGTCCGGATTCATTCCCTGAATATAATCTCTCCCCGGGTTAGAGTAATAACCGCCTTCCCCTTAAGTTGCAACCCCGCGAAGATGGTGTTGCGGCTCAGGGAGAAAAATTTGTCCGGGTTGACCACGAATTCCCGGTTCGGGTTGATAATGGTGATATCCGCGTCCGCTCCGATCGCCAGCGTGCCTTTCTTCAGGTTCAGGACGCGGGCGGGGTTGACGGAGAGCAGGGCGATGGCCCGGGCGAGGGGGATGATTCCCTGCTGGACCAGCTTCAAGGTCAGGGAGAGGGTGGTTTCCAATCCGACAATTCCGGAGCTGGCCTGGGAGAATTCCAGGTCTTTTTCCACCGTGCTGTGGGGGGCGTGGTCGGAAGCGATGCAGTCGATGGTCCCGTCACGGAGGCCGTTCTGGACCGCTTCCCGGTCGGCCGCGGAGCGCAGGGGGGGATTAACCTTGGCCCCGGTATTAAAAGACAGAACCGCTTCCTCGGTGAGGGTGAAGTAATGAGGGGCGGTTTCGGCGGTGACCTGCAACCCCTGGGCCTTGGCGGCCCGGATTGCCTCCACCGCCCGGGCGGTGGAGATATGAGCCAGGTGCAGCTTTCCCCCGGTCAGGCGGGCCAGGAGAAGGTCGCGCGCGACCATGGAAACCTCGGCCTCCGCGGGGATGCCGGCCAGACCGGTGCGCAGGGAGGCCAGGCCTTCGTTTACCTGCCCGCCCCGGGAAAGCCCCAGGTCCTCGCAGTGGGAGATCACCGGGATCCCGAAAATCTGGGTGTATTCCAGGGCGGTGCGCATCAGGCCGCTGTTCATCACCGGGTGACCGTCGTCGGAAACCGCGACGATCCCGGAATCGACCATCGCCCCGATTTCCGCCAGGCTTTCGCCTTTTAATTCCTTGGAAACAGCCCCCACGGGGTAAACATTGATGAGCCCGGCTTCCCGGGCGCGCTCCCGGATAAATTCCGTGACCGAGTGGTTGTCGTTGGGAGGGTCGGTATTGGCCATGCAGGCCACGCCGGTGAAACCGCCGGCGGCCGCCGCCCTTGAGCCGGAAAGGATGGTTTCCTTGTATTCGTATCCCGGCTCGCGCAGATGGGTGTGGATATCGATCAGGCCCGGGACCACCAGGTGCTCCGCCGCCTCAATCGTCTCGGTATCCGGCGGGAGAGAAGCGATCCGGGGCTCGATCCGGGCGATTTTTCCGTCTTGAATCAGGAGGTCGAAAATCCCGTCCCGGCCGGAGGACGGATCCACGATTCTCCCCCCGCGAATGAGCCTAGGCATCGACGCTCCTTCCCGAGAGCAGGTAGAGCACGGCCATCCGCACCGCCACCCCGTTTTCCACCTGATCGAGGATAACCGAGTGGGAACCGTAGGCCGCCTCGGGAGAAATTTCCACCCCCCGGTTGATCGGTCCCGGGTGCATGATCAGCGTATCCGGTTTCAACCGGCGGAGTCTCTCCAGGTTGATCCCGAAAAGCTTGGAGTATTCTCTCAGGGTGGGGAAAGGAGGAGTGCCCTGACGTTCGAGCTGGATCCTCAAGACCATCACCACGTCCGCGCCTTCCAGGGCGGGTTCCAGGCGGTGGAATTTTTGGACGCCGAGGGACTCGATCCCGGGAGGAATCAGGGTGGGCGGACCGCAGACCCTGACCCGGGCCCCCATTTTTTGAAAACCGTAGATATCGGAACGGGCCACCCGGCTGTGAGTGATATCCCCGATAATGGCCAGGGTCAAACCGTCAATTTTTCCCCTTTTCTCCCGGACGGTGAAAAGGTCGAGCAGGCCCTGGGTCGGGTGTTCATGGGTGCCGTCACCGGCATTGATGATGGGGAGGTCCACCCAGCGGGATAAAAGCTCCGGGGCGCCGGAGGCGGGGTGCCGGATCACCACCAGGTCGGGCCGCATGGCCTCGATATTTTTCGCGGTGTCGATCAGGGTCTCCCCCTTGGTTACGCTCGAGGTTGAGGCGCTGATATTGATCGTGTCGGCGGAAAGGCGCTTGGCGGCGATCTCGAAGGAGGTGCGGGTGCGGGTGGAGGCCTCGAAGAAAAGATTGATGACGGTTTTGCCCCGGAGGGTGGGGACTTTTTTGATGTCCCGGGAGGATATTTCCTTCAGGGAACCCGCGGTATCGAGAAAATATTCAATTTCGGCCCGGGTCAGGTTCTCCAGTCCCAGCAGGTGTCGGGATTTTAGGGTCATAAATTTATCGGGTCAGAATGGGTTTTTCACCTGGTTTCTTTTCCTGCACGATTACTTCATCCATTCCGTCGGTTTCCCGGAGACGGACCTCGATCTCTTCGCTGCCGGTGGGGGTGACCAGCTTCCCGGTGTAATCGGCCTGGATCGGAAGCTCCCGGCCGCCCCGATCGATCAGGACGGCGAGCTGGATGTTCTTCGGTCGGCCCAGGTCGGTAATGGCGTCCAGGGCGGCCCGGATGGTACGCCCGGTCTGGAGGACGTCGTCGATCAGGATCACCCGGTGGTCATTCAGGTCAAAGGGGATGTCCGTTCGTTTCAAGCGGAAAATCGGGCCTTTCAGGGGGAGATCATCCCGGTAAAGGGTAGTGTCCAATTCCCCGGTTTTGACCTGGTTGCCCTCCATTTCCTTGATGATGCGGGCCAGGCGGTGGGCCAGGTGCACGCCCCCGGTGGGGATCCCCACCAGAGCCAGGTTCCGGGTGCCCTGGTTTCGTTCGGAGATTTCGTGCGCGATCCGGCGCAGGATCCTTTCGATCCCTTCCGCGTCAATTATTTTTTTCGGCATCATGCGGGTTCCGGGCGGAAAAAAGCGATTTCACTATTTATCCGCCGAGATTTCGGAATAAACTTCCGGGGTAAAGCTCAGGGTGAATTCGTATTTTCCCACTAAATGGACGGTGGCCTGGTATTCCGAGGTGATGGAGATGAAGTCCTTGCCCCGTTCTATCAGAGCATAGGGTTCATCTTCCAGGCCTTTTTTCTTCTGTTCGATCATGACTACGTTGACCGGTTCAATGGGGAGATTCAATTCATTAATTTTATTGGCAATGTCCCGGATGATTTCTTCGTTGCTCAACTTGGGGGAATCATTGGCTTCGCTATTAAGAAAATAGATGAATTGCATATAACGGATGTACGGAGGACCGAATTTTACCCCGGCGAAAATCACCAGGGCGAACAGAATCAAAATAATCCAGGTTGAACGTTTGAGATGCATTGGCGATTACCTCCTTGGCTGAACTTACTAACGGATTACATCTCCCATCCGGCCCAGCCGGGGCAAAGTTTTTTCCCGGTTCCAGGACCAGTAAATGATCAGGGCCTTTCCCTCGACGGCTTTCTGGCCCACGAACCCCCAGAAACGGCTGTCGAGGCTG
>JAPLJI010000101.1 GCA_026388655.1 Pseudomonadota bacterium | reverse complement strand
CGGGAAAGCTGGGCGAAGGGAAGAGAGAGAGAAAGCGGGGGACAGAGCCGGGGGATCAGGGCTACCCGCTCGACCCCCGCCGCGTTTATGCCGGCGATCAGCCCGGGCAGGGAAACCATCGATTCATCGAGATGGAAATGAATATCGATCATTATCTATTCGTTGATAGCAAAGAGCAAAGCGCATAGGGCAGGGAGTCTAATGTCCATAGTGTCCATTGGGTCCGTTGAGTCCATAGAGTCAAAGATCAAAGATAAGAACAAAGAACCCAAATGAATAAGAGAAATTAATCGGGCTTGTTGGGTTTTCAGAAAGCCGGGGGGTTGGTTCTCGCGACCCGCACTCTTTTTACTCAGATACCAATAAACTCGATAACTCCTGATAATTGAGTCCAACAAAGGCGAGGCCCTGCGGGACCGCCGCCCGGGATTACGTGATCGCGCACATTGTGCGGGGAGCGAAACCAACCCTCCAAAAAAAGAAAAAAGCGAACGCTAAGGAGAGATTCTTCGCCCGCCAAAGGCAGCCTCAGAATGACAGATTTAAACGGCGGTCCCTGGCCGACACGAGCTGTCGGCTCGGACAGGCGGCCGTCGGCGGTCGTCATGAACCATGACCTTCTTTTTCCCCCATCAGATACCGCCGGAGCCAGTCCAGGGCAACCGCAGAGGCGAAGATCTTGATCCGTTCCAGTCCCACCGGCTTTTCCGGACTGCCCCCGGTGGGCCCGGCGATGCCGGTGGTGGAAAGCCCGATCTCGACCCCGCTGTTCTTTTTCACCCCCTCCGCCATCGCCCCGGCGACTTCCGCGCTCACCGCCCCGAATTTTTTCAGGAGGTCGGGGGAAACCCCCAGGAGCTCGACCTTGGAGGGGTTCGAGTAAGTCACGACCCCGCGCTCGAAGTAATTGGAGCTCCCGGGAACCTCGGTGATCCGATGGGCGACCAGGCCGCCGGTGCAGGATTCCGCCAGGGCGAGCTTCCAGCCCTTTTCGGTCAGGAGCTTCCCGACGATGGATTCCAGGCGTTCCTCGTTCTCCCCGAAAAGGTGGCTCGAGAATTCCGAGCGCGCCCGGGAAACCACCGCTTCCAGGGCCTTCCCGTCCTCGGATTCGAGGTCGATCCAGATCTCCGGGAAATAAAACCGGGTTCCCACCGTTACTTGCGGGAAGGACCGGGCCAGCCCGAAGATAATGGCCCCCACCCGGGCCTCGGAAATGCCGAAGACCTTGAGCGTCCGGAAGGTTTGGGGGGGAGGAAGGGAAAATTCCTTCCGGAGACGCGGGAGGATTTCCTCCTCCAGGACGGCCGAGAATTCCCGGGGAACGCCCTGGAGAAAGTAATATCGGGTCTGGGATTGCCGATAGAAAAATCCCGGGGCGGTTCCGTGGCGGTTGGGGATCACCTCCGCGCCGGCCGGGAACTCGGCCTGGCGGCGGTCGTCGGGCGCGGTTTTCCGTTTCAGGTTCCGGAACCAGGCCTCGATATTTTCCCAGGCCTCCGGGTTGAAGACCAGCTCGCGCCCGAAGAACCGGGCGGCCGCACCGCGGGTCATATCGTCGTCGGTTGGTCCCAGTCCCCCGCCGACGATCACGACCTCGGCTTTTTCACCGCTGGCCCGGAGGACCCGCTCGATGGCCTGGTCGTCATCCCCGACAATCTCGAAACCGACAACCTTGAACCCGATCCGTTCCAGCTCCCGGGCGGCCAGGGAGCCGTTGACATCGGCCACGCTCCCGCGCACCAGCTCGTTTCCGATCAAAAGGATGTAAGCCTTGGGACGCGTCATGATTAAAGTAAATGCCCTGTTTTTTCGGCGGTTGTTCCTCTGGTCCTAACCTTCATCTTTCAACTATTTTCTTTTTGGGGGGCAGGTTTCGCTCCGCGCATAATACCTGCCGTGCCGTAATCCCAGCAGGCTGACCCGCAGGGTCTAGCCTGTATCGATATAAACTTTATCATCGAGTTTTTCGCCGCCTGGTTTACCCGGAGTGCGCGTCGCGAGAACCTACCCCCCGGGCTTCTGAAAACCCAACAAACCCTATAAACCCAATGAACTCTCTTTCACTTTGAGCCTTGAGCTTTCAGCTTTGAGCTCTCAGCTCTATGCCCTATGCACTTTAATCCGCCATGGCCAGGGCGGGGAAAACCCAGAGCAGAAGCCGGAGGGAGAGGTTCGCGAAAATCCCGGCCAGAAGATCGTCGGCCACGATGCCGAGACCGCCCGAGAGCCGGTTATTCGCCCACTTCACCGGCCCCAGCTTGACGATATCGAAGAAACGGAAAAGACCGAACCCCAGGATCACGCTTCCCAGGGTGAAGGGGACGAGGAAAAGGGTGACCGTCATTCCCGCCACCTCGTCAATAACGATCTCCCGGGCGTCGTGCTTTTTTAAGATAACCTCGGCCCTTCCGGCCACCCAGACGGAAAGCGCGGCGAAGGCGAGGAGACTCAAGGAATTGAAATAGACTCCCGGCCGGGCGAAAACCCAGGACAGCGGGATGCCGAGGAGGGTTCCGTAGGTGCCGGGGGCGCCCGGGATCAGGCCGAGCCCCAGGCCGGTGGCAAGAAGCAGGATTAAACG
>JAPLJI010000144.1 GCA_026388655.1 Pseudomonadota bacterium | reverse complement strand
CGAGGTAAGACGCCGAGAGGGCGTCCATGTCCCCGTCCCCGTCCACATCCGCCGCGTAAACCGACTGGGCGCCGTTCGCCCCCGTGGAAATGGTCCGCGTTGTCCAGCCCGGAGGTGAGGCTCCATCGTTTTCATACCAGGCGATCTTGTCGTCATTGACAGACGCCGAGAGCACATCCATATCCCCGTCCCCGTCCACATCCGCCGCATACACTGAATGGGCTCCATCCGCCGCCGTGGAGATGACCCGCTCAGTCCACCCCGGGGGCGAAGCCCCGTCGTTCTCATACCAGGCAATCTTGTCGTCGAGGGAAGACGCCGAGAGGACATCAAAGTCCCCGTCCCCGTCCACATCCGCCGCATACACTGAATAGGCGTAATCCGCCGCCGTGCTGATCACGCTTTGAGGGCCGAATGGCACCTCTCGCGCCCCGGCCGGGGTGGCGAAGAATCCGAAGGCCAAAACTAGACCAGCCGTAACGATGAATTTAACCGTTTTCAGATTTTTCAATTTCATCTCCTGTCTAAAGGGTTTCGTTGATTATCTGATATCCTCAATTTAAAATCAATAAAAAAGGCGGGGATGAACCCCGCCGCTACATTTTCCGCGCAGCCTAAAGGCTGAAAATCCCCCCCTCCGGGTCCGCTTCCAGCCCGTAGGGCTTACAGGCCGGAGGGTAGACCCTGACCCTACGGGTCGGAGACTTCACCCCCTTTCAACAAAGGGGGGAATGAGTAATGAAAATTTAATAAAATAAAAGAGGGCGGCTTTAATGACCGCCCTCTTTGCAGCCCGATGAATCGGGCAACTACATATTTACTATTTACTCTATGCTCTATGCTCTATGCTCTTTGCGCTTTTATTATATCCAGAACGACATCCCGAGCTTGATGGGGATAAACCCGGTTCCCCTCATCTGATAAATTCCCACGGTGACTTCAGATTCAATGAAAAGGCAGGCTTTCGGCGCGAGGTAATAATCCAGGCCAAAGCCAAAGGTGAGAAACATGGCGTTGATGGTATCGCGGTCCCAGATATCATCAACAGGGAGCAAGGGGTAATTGTCGGTAATGTCACCCGAATAATGGGCGGTGATTTTGTCCTTAACGCCCCGGCTGTATCCCAAACCGGGCCGGGCATAAGGCGAAAACGGGGTCTGGCCCCGGGGGATGAAGAATTTTATCGTGGTCGCCACCGTGGTGAACGACAGGTTTCCGCCGTTGACGGAGCAATTAGCGTTGTCATATCGGCAGATGGCCAGCGTGTTTTTATAGTTCCCGGAGTCCAGGCTAAAGAGTGAGTAATCAACATACACCTGGGGTACGATGAAGGAAGCCACCTGGTACCCTACCCCGCCGCCCAGGCTGAAGATGGGACGCCAGTAAGATTCATAAGCGCCCGGCCCGGCGTTATAGGATATCCCGCCGTTGATGGAAAACATCAATCCCTCGGCTTTTAGTGAAGAAGCCGTGGCCAGGATAACGGCCGGAATGATAAGAGAAATTTTAAGGACTTTAAAAAAATGGGGCATTTTTTCTCAGTATCCATATCATCAAAAAACCAATAAGGATGTATATGGCCGAAACCGTCCCGCCGCTTTCGCCCGCGGAGGAACAGCCGCAGCCGTCCCCTTCCCCCCGGGTCCGGTATTTCATCTCCTGGGTTTCGGTTTCGTTCCCGGATGGATCTCGTGAGATCAACTTGACGAGGTATTTGGTCCCCGGCAAAAGGCCGGTGGCCTCAACCTGGTGTTCCAGGGTAAAGGACTGGGTTCCAACATCGTCCGCCGTCGCATCACCTTCCCGGCGGATTTTCATCCGGGAACCGGAGATCTCGTTGGTTTTCCAGGCAATCGAGATCAAGGTTTTCCCGTTTTCCACCGAAACGTCAGAAAACACCGGGGCGGAGGTATCGGGAACCCGGGTCTCGGGGAATCCGGGATCGGCAAAGACCCCGTCGAGATTCAGCTTGCTGTAACCACCGTTCGAATTCGGCTCCGATCCGGTAAAAGCGTCTAAAATCGCGTGTTGGGATAGCAGGGAAAAGGCTTTTCCAAAATCCAGGGTGGGTGATCTTTCCAGCATCAGGGCCAGCGTTCCGGAAACGAACGGAGCGGCCAGACTGGAACCGGAAAGAACCGAGTGATAAGAGTCGACCATCAGCCCGGAAATATTCGCCACCTGGGAGGAAAAAGCGGAGGCAATCATCTCGCCTGGGGCCAGGAATTCCGGCTTTAGGCGTCCGTCCCGGGTGGGTCCGCGGCTTGAGAAATTCGAGATCTGCCCGACCAGCAACCCGCTTCTCCTCTCGGTTTGTCCATCAAGGTCCACCCACTCGATTCGGGAAACAAACGATCCGACGCTAAAAACCCCGTCGGCAGTCGCGGGAATCACCAGGCTCTTTTTATCATCTCCGCCGATATAATTAAGGGAGGGGCTGGGTGAATCCTCCGGCCCCAGCCCCGAAAACGAGGAAAAAACCGCGTTATCGGAGTTGATCCAGGCGTCAAAAGGAATCGGGTTTCCTCCCCCTCCGGTTCGGGTGACCAGGACCCAGTCGTAGTTCCGGAGCCCGCTGAACATGGCGTTGGGATCCGCCGGGGAGATGGTAATCAGGGCCTGGCGGGCTAAGTTGATCGGATTGATTTCCCACGGGGTATCGATTGAAATCCGGGCGATCTTCTGGATTCCATTCATCAGGTCGGTTTCTATGGTTTCGGTTTGACCGGAAGAAAATTCGGTCTGGTCGAACATTTCCTGATGATCGGTGTTCTCGGCCCCGAGGGCAAGCTGGAGAAAATCATCCGGCGCCGGCGGGTTATACCAAAGCTCTATAATGATCGGATTGTTCCCGAGATCAATCGAATCCATGGATAACCGGGAATACGTTGGCCGAGAAGTGGCGGCGTAACCCAGGTGGATGAGGTTAAGCCCGGTGGAATCGGCGGCCTCGTTTCCCGCCGACACCACGAAGATCAAGCCGGGGCCCTGCCGGCGGGCCAGCTCGATTTCCAGCGGGGAACTGCCGTCGTGGGCCCCTTCGTTGGTTCCCAGGCTGATATTGATCACGGCCGGGAGCTCCAGCTCGGCAATCCTGGCCAGCAGGTAATCCACGCCATCGAGCAGGGATAACTCGTCCATCTTGGCCTTGACCGCGATGATCAGGGCTTCGGGAGCCATTCCGGTGTACTGGGGATCGCTCCCGGACAGGATACTCGCGATATGGGTCCCGTGACCGAGCGTCATTATCTCGTCGATGAAGAGCCCGTCCTCCTCGCCGCACCCGCCCCGGTTGATCAGGTTGGAATCGCATTCCAGTCCGTAATCAAAACCATCCGGGCGCGGACCGTTTTTCTGGGTCTGGTCCCAGAGCCGGAGAATCCGGGTGGAGCCGTCGGGGTGATGAAAATCCGGGTGGAAAAGATCAATGCCGGTATCCACCAGGCCGGTGACCACGTTTTTCCCCAGGTAGGGTATCCCCCCGGTATCCAACCCCTGTTGAACCCGGTCGGCCCCGATCATCGGCAGGGCCACATCGAGCTGGGGTTTCAGGGAATTAACCGGGGTGATAAAAGCAATTGAATCCGAACCGGCCAGGTTGAAAATGGCGTCAAAATCAACCCGGGCGGCGATCAGGTCGGGGGTTACCTTTTGAATCTTCCCGCCATAAAAAAGTATTTCGTTTATCGCCCGCCCCTGGTCCCGGGGAAAAATGAAAACCGATAACCGGTCGGACTCGCCAAGGTTTTTATCGGATCTGCCGGGAGCAGCAAAAAATATTGGCGGCGATCCGGCCTTGAGATTCAGCAGGTTTTTTTGGAGCCAGTATATTTTAGGATCTACCTTAAGATTTCCAGCGTAACCTATCGGAATAACTGACAACAATACTGATTGGATAAAAACGATGGTTTTAATTCTTAATCTCATGCGGATACCGGTTTTAGCTTCTTGCTGCTTGCTGTCGGCTCTAAAGACTTGTTGTTCATAAACTTCGCGGACTACTTGTCCTGAGCCAATCGAAGGAATGTCTGCGGCTACTTCTCTTCGCCATGCGCTTTTCCCTTTGCGCCACTTTATCTTAATCGGCCCGGGTCAGGTTTGAATCAATCCAACCCTTTAGTTCCCGGCCAACCGGCAGAGCCTCAAAGCGTCCTTGTCTTATTCCTTTTGGGATTGAGGCCAATTTCTTATCTCAAAAAACTCCTGTCATTATATTAATTATATTATTAAAATTATGCTTACTTGCCAAATCTGCCGAGAGATATGATATTTTGATCAACAAGGGTTAGGGCGAAAAAACACGGCATGAAGCTACAAAAAAACAAACCGGCCGAGATTGAAAGCATGGTCTCGATCCTAACCTCGGCAATCGAGGCGCGGGACTCCTATACTTTCGGCCACTCCCTCCGGGTGGAAAAAATGTCGGCCCGGATCGGCAAACTCGTCGGCCTTCGCCCCACCTATATTGAAATAATCCAGTTGGCGGTCCGCCTTCACGACCTGGGCAAGATCGGCATCCCGGATTCCATTCTCCTCCGGGAGGGTCCCCTGCCCGACCGGGATTTCCAGATAATTCAAAAACATCCGATCATTGCCGAGGATATCATCAAGGGGACGAAAGCCCTGCGGTTTTTATTGCCGTTTATTAAGCATCACCACGAGCGTTTTGACGGATATGGCTATCCCGACGGTCTTTCCGGAAGCGATATTCCCTTGGGGGCGCGGATCATCGCGGTGGCCGACGCCATTGACGCCATGCTTTCCGACCGCCCCTACCGAAAAGCCCTGACGGTCGCCGAGACCCTTTTGGAACTCAAGACCCATTCCGGGAACCACTTCGACCCCCAGATTGTCTCCCAGATCGAAAATCTCCACGCGATCATCAAGGGTTTGAATTTTTATTCGATGGATTCATCCACGGTTTATATCCGGGGGCACGACACGGTCCGGCACTCCATCGATACCATCCATTTCAAGGCTCGAAAGGAGGATAAATAAAAATGAAAACCCTCATTATTTATTACAGCAAAACCGGCCATACCCTGGACGCGGCCCGGGATATCGCCGAGGGGATGAAGGAGAACCAGGTAATCCCGGAAATCAGGAACTATATCGAGATGAAATACCGGGATTTAGGAAATTACGACCTGATCCTGGTCGGCAGTCCCTGCCATGCCGGGAGCACCGCCCCGCTCCGCTCCGGGATCGCCCGGCCCCTTGAGCGCTTTTTGAAATCAATCCCCCGGAATTTTCTCCAGGGCAAGAAAGCCGCGGCGTTCAGCGTGAACGCCGGCCTGGGGGCCGGAAACACCGTCAGGTCCCTGGAAAAACTTTTAAAGCGGGCCGGGGCGCTGGTGGTTTATTCCCCCGGACCGGCGGTTAAGGCCGGGGCGCCCTTAAGCCTCTGGCGGGGTCCCGATTACAATTCCCGGGACCGCGAAAAGCTCAGGAGTTTCGGGAAACAGGTCGCCAGCAACAAGTAACAGATAGCCAGATTATAGAAAAACATGGTGGTAGGGTAGCTGGGTGGCTAGAAAGAATTGACGATTTACGAATCCCTCGCCAGACTCGGGACAAGTGACGATTGACGATTGAAAAAAGTTACCGGTAGCCGCAGGCTTTGGCCTGCGTGAAAAGTAAATTAAATACTTTGTCATCCTGAGTCCTTCGCTTCCTGTTATTCCTTCATTTCATTCAGGACGGCGCCTGAACCCTTCACTTCTTGTCATTCTGAACGAAGTGAAGAATCTCAAGGTACTCAGGGTAAACTCCGTGTAGGAGCTTGAAGGGCTCAGGATAAATTTCACGAAGGATCTATGTTTTTTCCGGTTGATTATTCTCCTTTGTTTATTGAGATTCTTCGCCCCGAAATAGCTTCGGGACTCAGAATGACATTTTCCTGTTCGTTTTTAATTTGATCGGAGGAACAATTGAATATGCTTTCCAACTGGATCATGGCAATCCGCACCGGGAACATCGAAAAAGGCGCGAAGCTCGACCTGGTGAGCAAGTGGCTGATCATCACCCGGGCCCTGATTTTTTCGATCACCCTGCTTTCCGCCCTGATCGGCGGGCTCCTTTCCGCGCTTGATGGCTACTTCAACTGGGGTTACCTGCTGTTGGCCGCGCTCGGCCTGACCCTGGCCCACGCGGCCAACAACATGGTCAACGATTATTTCGATTACACCTCCGGGGTGGACACGGCCGACTATCCCCGGGCCAAGTACTCCCCCCATCCCATCCTCTCCGGGATGGTCACCGAGAGCAAGTTGATCTTTGCCATCTTCTGCTGCCTTTTCCTGGATTTTCTCATCGCCGTTTACCTGACCTGGGCCCGGGGGTGGATCATCATGGCCCTGGCCGTGGTCGGCCTGGGTACCAGCGTTTTCTATGTCGCCCCGCCTCTACGGCTGAAGAAAAACGGGCTGGGTGAACTCGCGATCTTCCTGATCTGGGGCCCCCTGATGGTCGGCGGTACATATTTCGCGGTTTCGGGGGTATTGAGCTGGAAACCCTTCCTGGCCTCGATTCCTTATGGCCTGGCGGTGACCGCCGTCCTGATGGGCAAACACCTCGACAAGGCGGAAAAAGACAGGGAGAAAAAAGTTCGGACCCTCCCCGTGCTCCTGGGTGATCAGGGGGCCCGGCTGGTTACCCAGGTCATGGTCATATCTTTTTACCTGACCATCGTGTTCTTGGTCGCGGTCAAGGTTCTTCCGGTATTAAGCCTCATCGCCCTGCTTACCCTGCCCCGGGGAATCCGGTTTGTCTCGGTGCTTTCCGGGACCATTCCCCTCACCCCGATCGCGGCTTTCAAGATCGCCGAGGACGTCATCCCCAGGGACCTCAAGGAGAAATTCAACCCGGAGGACCCGGCCCAGGAGTTTCCCCTCTGGCCCCTCTGGTACGTGATCTGGGCAGTCTGGTGGACCCGGGTGGCCGGCGCCTATTTCCTGGTTGGACTCCTGGCCCAGATGGCGTTTAAAAAGTTTTTATAGTAGGGAGCAAGGTGCAGGGAGTAAATAGCCGGTGGCAAGTAACGGGAAGCCGATTTTTATGTCATCCTGAGCCCGCCCCTGGCGGGAGAAGGATCTAATATTTCAAAAACTAATTTTAAAGGAGAGATTCTTCGGCTGACGCCTCAGAATGACATGAATTTTTGGTTTCGAGCTTGGTGATTGGGATTTGGTTATTGTTTGGTCATTGGGATTTGGTAATTGGGATTTAACCCGGAGGGTTTAATATGGCTCGATCCAAATTATTCGTGGAAGTGGTGAAAAAGTGCTTTCCGCGCGATCCGAAGGGCGCGAAGATCACCAAGCTCCCCGGCGTGGCGAAGATCGTAGAGAAACGCTTCTTTGACGGCGACCACATGATCTGCCTGCCGAAGGACAACGTGATCCCGGTTAATAAGGATATTGAAGGCCAGGAAAACATGGTCCTCCCCTCCCAGGTGGTGGAGCATTTCGTCAACGAGGCCAACTATCTATGGATCATGAACTTCTGCATCTGCCGCGACTCGATGCACTGCAAGGATTACGGGGTGGACCTGGGGTGCCTTTTCATGGGTGAGGCGGTTTTGGGGATAAATCCGAGTATGGGCCGGCGGGTCACCAAGGACGAGGCCAGGGAACATGTCCGGAAATGCCGCGAGGCCGGACTGGTTCACATGGTCGGGAAGAACAAGTTCGACACCTGGTGGCTTGGGATCGGACCGGGCGAGAATCTCATGACCGTTTGTAGCTGCTGCCCCTGCTGCTGCGTGACCCGGGGCCTGCCCTATTCCGAGGCCAGGTTAAGCGCCAAGCTGACCAAGATGCCGGGGGTTTCGGTCACGGTGACGGAAGAATGCACCGGTTGCGGCACCTGCGCGGACAAGGTCTGCTTCGCCAACGCGATCAGTCTGGAGGGAGGTCGGGCAGTGATTTCGGAATCCTGCCGGGCCTGCGGGCGGTGCATTTCCGTCTGCCCCCAGAAGGCGATCGAGCTCAGGATCGAAAACGCCGATTTCGTCAACCGGGCGATCGAAAAGATCCACGAGATCGTAGATGTGACCTGAAAATGCCATCCGGAAGCAACGAGGGTGATTCAGGAGCCTACCTTTTGAAAAATACGGATGATTTCGGCGGGGGATAAAACCGGCAGTTTGATCTTTATCGGGGGGAAATGCTTCCGGTTGCCGGTAACGGCAAAATTGTTGATATATTCGATGATTTATTGTAGGATAATTGTGTAATGATAAAACAACAAATAATGGAGCGGGAAAATGCAATTCGTCACGGTGCGTGATCTTCGGATCAACCCCGGAAAAATCTGGGAGAAGCTGGGGCAGGGAAAAGAAGTCATCATCACCTCCAATGGCAAGCCCATCGCCATCCTGGCCGGCACCAATGAGGAAAACCTGGAAAAGTCACTCGCCACCCTCCGGCAGGCGCGCGCCCTCCAAACCCTGGCCGAAATGCACCAGGCCGCGGCGGCGGCGGAAGCCGACCGGATGAGCGAGCGGGAAATCGAACGGGAAATCCGGGCCGCCCGCCGAAAACGCAGCCGCTGATCGGAATATCTTGCGAGTCGTCCTAGACACCAATGTCCTGGTCAGTGGACTTTTAAAACCGGCCAGCCCGGCTGCCCAGATCATCCGACTTTCTCTAATTGGAAAAATCGAGATTGCTTACGATGAGCGGATCATAACCGAATATGGGGAGGTTTTAAGGCGCCCCCGGTTTCCTTTCACCCGCGACCAGGTGGAAACCCTGCTCGCCGAAATCCGGCGGGTCGGGATCTCCCTGGTAGCCGAGCCCAATCCGATCAGTCTCCCCGACCCAGACGACGAGCCCTTCCTGGAAATGGCCTGGACCGCCCAGGCCCGGGCGATTGTGACCGGGAACAAGAAACATTTTCCCTCCCGGGTCTGCCGGGGTCTTTTGGTTCTCTCCCCCCGTGAATTCCTGGATTTCTTCCGGAAGACCATTCCGGCTCCCAAACGGAAAAAACCGACAGCCCGGATTGTAAATTTTCGTCATTAAGGACGAGGCTGCGCTCACGTCAAGCGTTGCCGCAAAGATGCGGATAAATTCGGAACGATCTAAAAAGACCCGGGGCGGCGTTAAACCGCCCCGGGTCTGGGGTTGGAAAATTAATCAGCTGTTAGGTTATTCCCCGCCTTCGAGAACGATGAACTCCACCCTCCGATTTTGTGACCTGCCCTCTTCGGTGTCGTTAGTAGCGATCGGCCTCGCTTGCCCGTAGCCGATGGAGGCCGATCGGGAAGCGTCAATCCCATGATCAATCAGGTACTGCCTTACTGAGGCGGCGCGATCCTGGCTGAGTTTTAGATTGTAGTTTTCTTCAAAGGTGGAATCGGTATGCCCTTCGATGCTGATCTTCATGTTGGACCGGTCTTTCATGAAGATTGCCACCGAATCCAGGACGGGGTAGGACTTCTCCATGATCACGGCCTTCCCGGTTTCAAAGAAGATCGGAGGAAGAATCAGTTTGTGCTTCTCGATCCGGATGATATCCGGCGGTTTCGAGGTTTTTAAAATCAAAGGATAAATCTGCCCGGGAAGCGTCGTTACCTGCAGGTTCTTGGTTTCCCCGCCGACTAATGCTATCTCGAGTTTATAAGTGCCGGCATCTTTCAAATCAAGATTGAAGATACCATCCGCCAGATTGAACGTGAATTCCTGGCCGGTTTCTTTCACCCTGACCTTGACCGTGCCGATAAACGGCTTGTCCGTGGCCTCGTTTAAAACCATGGCGCGGATCGTGGCTTTCGGAACTATATCGGGACAACCGTCATTATCCTGGTACCCATTCAAGGTTTCCGGCTCATCGGGACATTTATCGACATCATCCCGGATCCCATCATTATCGCGGTCAGCGACTTTGGGTGGAGCTGGAGCGGGAGGTGGAACTACGACGACTTTTTTCTCCACGGGGGCTTCCACTTTCGGCCTGGAGACCAGAGGCTTTTCGGTTTCCGGGGTCCGGTAGGTTACGCCCGCGAACATCCGGTATTCCGGTGAACCGATTCCCTGGGTAAACCCGTGGCCGCCCCCGGCGGTCAGGGCCACGCCGTAATCGAGCAGGATCCGGAGCGCGACGTCTAGCTCCAGGGGATTGCCCGCCCTTTTCTCAAAGAGCGCGTCCGCGACCGTGCTCCCGTAGAGATCGCCGATCAGCTCGACCCTTTTCACCACCGGAAAGTTGGCGGCCAGGTGGTAGAGCACCTCATTGCCGAGTTCCTGATCCGGAGTCGGGGCCGGATTCCGCTGTTTGAAACCAAGATTCATCCCCAGCCGGAAGACTTTCAGGTCGAAATCGGCAATGGCCAGGCCGCCGAAAGTCAGGTTCTTTTCTCCCACGAACCGGGATTCCTCACCGGAGGGCGCGGTAATAAAAGGGAGGAGCGCCAACCCGATCCCCTTTTTCTTCCGATCCATCAGGCGAAACTTGACCTCCGCCCGAAAATCACCAGGATAAGAACTAGAAATAAAATCGGTGTGGCCCAGATCGTTGGTGTTAGCGTAAAAATTATAAGGAAAGGCCGCGCTGATCTGAAGCCAATCAGTCAGGCCAAAAGCCAGGGCCAGATCCAAAGTCCGGAGCTTCCGGAGCAGGTCCCACTTGGTTGATTCGTCCACGGAAACCACCACCGGGTTCCGGGCATAATTGAAAAATAATCCCCCGGCGATGCCCAGCTGTTTCAGGGTCCGGCTGTCATAAGTGACCAGAAAATTTCCACTGTCACCCACCGGAACGAAGAGCTGGGCGTTCACCGGCTGGGTCTCGGTCACCGGGAGCACGATCTGGGCCTGCGCCGCCGTTCCGATTAAAAAGGAGGCCAGGATGAGGATAGCCCCCAAAAACCGGAGGGCAGTTTTCCCGGACCGTTTTCGGGACGATCCTTCCCTCTCCCGCCAGCGGCGGATTACCATCAACCCGAAGAGCGGGAGCATCATGACCAGGAAATCAACCGGAGC
>JAPLJI010000187.1 GCA_026388655.1 Pseudomonadota bacterium | reverse complement strand
GATTCGCTGGTTCGACCTCCGGGGCGCGTACACGGAAAAATAGAATGCCAAAGGTCAAAATCCAAAGTTCAAATAAAGTTCAAAAAACAAAAAAATCATAAATCCGATTTTGCTTTTGGGTTTTTTTGGGGTTCATTTAAACTTTGAACTTGGAACTTTGGCATTCTCTCCTGGCCCGGAACAAGGTAAATATCCTGGCCGTCTCGGTGGACAACATCGTGGATCAGGGAATCGTCCGGCTCCTGGTGGACAAAACCGAGCCGGCCGTCAAGCTCATGAAGCGCGCGGGGCTTTCCCCCGTCCTCACTACCGTGGTGGTCAAGAAGCTGAGGGATCAGGCCGGTTCATTGTCACGATCCGCCCGGAAGCTCTCCCGGGCCCGGATCAACATTGACTATGTCTATGGCAGCGCCGGGGTCGGGCAAAAAGAAGCCCTGCTGGTCTTCCGGGTTTCGGATCCGGTTAAGGCCGACCGTCTGATATAAGTTTCGGGTTTCCCTCCGGGCCCGCTTCCTACCCGTAGGGCATACAGGCCGGAGGGTAAGCCCTACTGGGCCGGAGGCTGGTTTCTAGTTTCTGGCAGGGCAAGGCTTCAGCCTTGCGGAAGAGGGGGCGTATGATCATACGCCCCTATTTTTTATCCCGAAAAATGCAGTTGAATTCGTACTACCGTCTTTCGCGAGCGGATTTTTTTGTAGTGTGCCGATTCACTTGTCCCTTCGCTGAGGGGATCGGCGTTTTTAAAAAGCCCGATCCCTCCGATATCTTGATAAATCCCTCTGGAGTCGGGATAAATAAATCGGGCAACTACATAATATTCGAAAATACTAACCGCATTTTTCGGGTTTATGGGTCAGCAGAAACCTCAAACCAAACATTTAGGGTTAAGGTTACGAAGCCCGGGTCGTCTATGGGTTACGTCAAGGGGTTTTGAAACCGTAGCCGGATTACCTAACCGAAACGGGCCTCGTAACCGTTTGACGACAAACGATTAGTTGACGTAGGTCAGCCAGTCCCGGTAGCGGGGGTCTTTGCCCCGCACCACGGCCTGGAAGATTTCCTGCAGGGAGCGGGTAATCGGCCCGGGCTTGCCCGCCCCGATCTTCCGATCGTCCACCTCGCGGACCGGGGTGATCTCCGCGGCGGTCCCGGTGAGAAACATTTCATCGGCGCAATACATCTCGTCCCGGGTAAAGCGTTCTTCCCGGCAGGCGATCTTCTGGTCCGCCGCGATCCGGAGCACCGAATCCCGGGTGATCCCCGGGAGCACCGAGGTCAGGGGTGCGGTTTTCAGAACCCCCTGGGAAATGATAAAGATGTTCTCCCCGCTGGCCTCGGAGACATAACCCTCGGGATCGAGCAGAATGGCCTCGTCGTATCCCACCCGGATCACCTCCCGCTTGGCCAGGATCGAGTTGACGTAATCCCCGCAGCACTTGGACTTGGTCATGCTCACGTTGGGATGGTGGCGGGTGAAGCTCGAAACCTTGGTCCTGATCCCGTTCTTAAGCCCTTCCTCGCCCAGGTACGCCCCCCATTTCCAGATCGCGATCGTCACCCGCACCGGGTTGTTGGCCGGGAGGAGCCCCATCGCCCCGTCCCCCAGAAACACCAGCGGCCGGATATAACCCTCAGGCAGACGGTTGACCTTGATCAATTCCAGGGTGGCTTGCTTGATTTCCTCCGGGCGGAAGGGGATGTCCAGCTGGTGGATGTGCGCCGAACGATAGAGACGATCCAGGTGTTCCTGGAGGCGGAAGACCGCGGGCCGCTTGTCTTCGGTCTGGTAAAATCGGATTCCCTCAAAAACCCCCAGGCCATAATGCAGGGTGTGGGTCAGGATGTGCACCTGGGCTTCATCCCAGCGAATCATCTTCCCGTCCATCCAGATTTTTTCGGTTTTCTCGACCATTTTTCCCGCCTTGTCGGTTTAATTCAACTGGTTTTGCCGGTGTCTTCCCCTTTGAGCATCTGTTTCAAAACCTTGCGATTTTCCGGGTTCAGATCGATCGCCTTCTGAAAAAACTTGGCCGCTTCGGAGGTATTTTTCTCCTCCTTCAGAATTCTTCCCATGTAGAGATACGCTTTGTCACACTTGGGGCCGATCGATAAAGCCTTGTTGATCAGTTCCCGAGCCTGGCCGATCTTGCCCCGGTCATTAAGATAAACCGCCAGGGCTAGGGTGGCAAGGTATTCCGGTTCCTTGGGATTCATCTTAACCGCGTTGGTCAGGGATTCCACGGCCTGCTTGTAATCCTGTTTCCAGAACAGGAAGGTCTCCCCGCGCCCGAACTCGAGATCCGCGCCCAGTACCGCCTTGTCCGCTTCGGCTTTCTCCTCTTTTTCCTTATCCTGGCGGTACTTCACCAGATACTGCGCCCGCTTGGCGTCATTACTGAGGATTTCATAAGCCTGGTCATAATTTCCCTGGATGTCGGCCCTGACCTTTTCCACTTCCGGGGTAATCCGGGACAAACCATCCGGGGGCCGCAAAGCCTGGCGGGCCCGGTGATAGGCCTCCTCAATCTCGTCGGGCCTGGCGTCATCCTTGATCCCCAGAATGGCAAAAAAATCCTGGCCTTTGAGATCCTTGTAAAGATCCAGGATTTTCTCCCGATCCCGCTTTTCCAGCACCGCATCTTCCAGGACCCGGTATTCGATCAGGCCCAGGCGGAAAAGGGTAAAAAGCACCATGTAGGTGGACCGAAGATTGAGCTTGGAGAGGGTCAGGATATCCCGCAGGCTCCGGAAACCGCTGATCAGGGTATAAAGATCGGCCTCGTTGGTCTGAAAGCCGAGATCCTTGGGCTTGAAGGCGGGGTTTTCCACCCTGGCCAGATATTCGTCGAGAAAGGGTTCGAGGTCGGCGCGGATCTTTTCCGGGTTGTAGATTTCCTTGATCCCCTCGTAGATCATGGACGGGACGGGAATCCGGGTAATATCGGTAATGGAGGGATCGAGTTCCACCCCTTCCACGAACTGGTACTGGCCGTCCTCCCACTTCATCACCTCGGTGGCGCGCTGTTTCAGCTGATACTTGAGGGCGAAATAGATCTCGTCGGGGCTCAGCACCCCCATTTCGATTAACAACTCCCCCTGCCTCTTCTTCGTGGTCTTCATCAGTTCCAGGCACTTATCCAAATCCTCCTTGGAAATCTTTCCCCCGTCGGAAAGAATCCGGCCCAGGCACTCATTCACCACGTTCGAGCGCCCGAACAGGAGCCAGCCCCGGCGGAAATAAAGCTCCTTGGCGATTTTGCCGCGGGCCAGCTTCAAGACCCCGGTTTTTTCCTCCTGGGCAATCTGGACGTAAACATCGATCGCCCGCCCCGGGACCATTTCCCCGCTCCAGGACACCTTCTGCGGGGTCGGGATCGGTTTGTTTTTCTGGGGGTCCATTAACGTTTAAAGAGACGGCTGAATGTGCTCTTCTTCTCTTCCGTCTTCTGTTTCCGCATCTCAAAAACCCTCAGCTCCCGCTGGGCCTCCAGCGCCTGCGGGTTAACCTCCAGGGCTCGGGAAAAATACTGGAAAGACTCTTCTTCCCGCCCCGCCATCTTGCCGATCAAGCCCAGGTAATACCAACCTTTGTCCAGTCGGGGATTGCGCTCGATCGCCTGTTTGATCAATTTGGTCGCTTCCCTGATTTTACCCTCTTCGGCCGGCGGCGTGGAATATTTCTTGTAGATCGCCCAGCCCAGGGTCATCCGGTATTCGGGCTCCTCCGGATTGAGTTTCAGCGACCATTCCAGGGCTTGGATGGCCTGATCATACTCCTTCTGCTTCAAAAACATCTCGCCTTTCTGATACTGCAATTCGGCGTTGACCAGCTTCTCCGCCCCCTTTTCCAGATCGGCCTGTTTCTCGGCCGTCCGGAGGGACTCCAGGTATTTTTTCCGCTCCTCTTCGCTGCCGATGGTGGTGAAAGCCTGCGAAACCAGGGCGAAAACCGCGTTGGACAGCTTCTTGATTTCTTCGTTTTCGAAAACCGAGAAGCGGTCCGGATGATATTTGCGGGCCAGGCGGAAATACGACTGCTTGATCCGGGCCGGATCCGCGTCGGATTTCAACCCCAGAATCCCGAAGCAATCCTGGTCGCGCAGCTGATCATAGGTTTTCCGCAAATCATCGAAAGCCTCCGCGGGCGAGGCGGCCGACTTTTCTTCCGCCTCCGTCTCCTTTAGCGCGGAAACCGTGGACGCCTTTTTCCCGGACCCGGGAGCGGGCGAAACCGGCGGTGACGGTATCGAGGCCGGGGTTTCCCTGGGGGCGGTCACGGTCCGGGGGATTTCACCCTCGACGCGGGGCGGAAGAAGCGGAACCAGGATGCCGGTGACGATCAGGGTGTAAAGGAGGACCTGGGCCTCGGAACCAAAGCGGTCCAAAAGGTTTCCCACCTGGTTCTTTCCGTCGATGGCCTTGAGGATGCGGCGGTCGGAAAGCTTTAACCGGCTCCCGTCAAAGTTCAGGGTTTGCCGGTCAGACCGCATCAAAGGCTGGCTCCGGTAACTTTCCAGAAAGACCTGGATTCTTTCCTTGGGAAAGCGGGTCGCGACTCCCTCGTAAATCAGGGCGGAAAGCTCCAGGCCCATGGAAATCTCGGGTGCCTTGATCTCGGAGTTCGGAAAAAAACGGTAGGCGCTTTCACTCCAGCTGAAAAGGTCGATGAACCTTTCCCAAGCCTGCTGCCTCAGGAACCCGGGAAGCTCGTGAGGTGAAACCTTGCCCATGGCCAGCAGGACCTCGCCCTGCTTCTTGCCCTCCGCGCTCATAATCCGGAGGGATTCCTCGTAAACCGAACCGCTGATTTTCCCGACCCGCTGCAAATAACGGCCCAGACACTCGTTGACAATGTTGGACTTGATTTCCAGCGAGACCCCGCCCTTAAAAACAATTTCCTTTTTCATGTCCCCGCGTTTGAACCGGAGATAACCATCCAGCCGTTCCCGCCCGATCCGGCCCAGGACAAAAGGCAGGGGATGGTTGCGTAGATCCCCAATCAGGGGAGGGTTTAAAATCTCCGTGATGCTGGCAGAGGAAACCGTTTCCATGAGAATCTTCCGTCCCGGGCGTTAGTTCTACCCCTGGCAAATTATATTCTGATAATAATTCCGGCTCAAGTTAAAAAAGCCGGCGGATCCCCTCTTCCAGAGGCGGACGGACCACCCCGCGCTCGGTGATAATGGCGGTGATTAAACGCGCCGGGGTCACGTCGAAGGCCGGATTGCCGACCGGAACCCCCGTGGGAACTATCCGCTCGCCCGCCCAGGACTCCACCTCCCCCGCCGGGCGCTCCTCGATCGGGATCAAGTCCCCTCGGGCCAGGCTCAAGTCAATCGTGGAAGTGGGGGCGGCCACGTAAAATGGGACCTGATGCGCCTGCGCTAAAACCGCCAGCGAGTAGGTTCCGATCTTGTTGGCCGTATCGCCGTTGGCGGAAATCCGGTCGGCGCCCACGATGATCAAATCTATCTCTCTCCGGGACAGGAAAAATCCGGCGGCTCCGTCCGTGATAACCTTTACCGGCAATCCCTCCTCCTTTAATTCCCAGGCCGTCAGCCGGGCGCCCTGGAAAAGGGGGCGGGTCTCATCGGCGATGACTTGGATCTTTTTCCCGGAAGCCGCCGCGGCTCG
Organism: Pseudomonadota bacterium; assembly: GCA_026388655.1. Taxonomy (GTDB): domain Bacteria; phylum Desulfobacterota; class JAPLJL01; order JAPLJL01; family JAPLJL01; genus JAPLJL01. Next base: position 47,665 of record JAPLJI010000187.1, on the reverse strand, counting down.
GATGACCCCCAGGGCGGTCCCAAAGCCGCCCGTGGCCAGGGCCCCGGCATTGCAATGGGTCAGAATCCGGGCCGGATCCGGAACCACCTGGTTCCCGAATTCCCCGATCCGCCGGTTGGCTTCGATATCCTCGGCGAGAATTTTCCGGGCCTCGTCCAGAAGCAGCGGAGGCAAATCCGCGGGCGCCGCTCCCGAGGTTTTGGCGATTTTTTCCATTCTTTCCAGGGCCCAGAATAGATTCCGGGCCGTCGGACGAGTGGAACGCAAACCGGAAATGGCGCGTTCGATCTCCGGAATTATCCGGCCGGGAGCCCCGGCCCGCAGGGCCGCCAGGGCCACCCCGAAAGCGGCGGCGATCCCGATCGCGGGAGCGCCCCGGACCACCATTTCCTTGATCGCCTCCGCCACTTCATTCCAGGTCCGGCACTCCCGGTAAACGACTTGATTGGGCAGAAGCCTCTGATCCAGAAGCAAAAAAACCTCATTCTTCCAATCCATGGCCGGAATCATTAAAATTTATCTCCCCGGGGAAAATATTTTGAAAATCGCAAGCCTTACGTTCCCCGTCCGAATCCTGAAATCCGCAGTCCCAATTCTGAGGTTTAAAGTCAATTCATGGAGAAGTCCGGAATCGTCAGTCCTTCGACTTCGTTTCCCTCAATCCTGAACGGTTTCTCGAGATAAAAACCCTGGATGGATGGGATAAATCCTAGATCCGAAGTCGGCCCATAAGAATTTGAGATGTTTTTTTGGCCACGGACTCAAGGCTGGAACTCAAAACCGACCCCTAAAGACTTCGGGTTGAATAAAAAAAACCAGCCTTCCTTCGACCCGCGGGCGAGAATCCGGAAACCGATTCAAAAAATTGGATCCGGCTTGGACTTACCTTCCGATGATCCGGAGTTCAACTCTCCGGTTCTTTTCCCTCCCGGCCGGGGTGGTGTTGCTGGCCACCGGCCGGGACTTGCCGAATCCGAAGACCTGAATCCGGTCGGCAGTGATTCCCCGAGCCATGAGGAAAATCTTGATCCAGATGGAGCGATATTCTGAAAGTTCCTGGTTGTACCGGGCCGGACCTTCATCATCCGTATGTCCCTCAACCCGGACTTTAAGGCCCGGATTTTCCTGCATTACCTTCAAAACATAGTTAACCACCGGAAGCGATTCCGGAAGAATTACGGCTTCATTTAGCAGAAATTTGATCGGCTCGGCCAGCTCAATTTTGTTCCCGGAGATCCAGGCCAGTTTTTTGATCTCTTCCCGAGGGGACATTTGCGCTACCGGCCGGGGCGGTGGAGCGACCGGAACCGCGGCGACCCTGACCGGTTCCGGGGCCACCGGTTTGGCCTCAGGCACCATCGGGGGAGCTGCCTCCGGCAGGGGAGCGGGAACGATCACCGGGGCCGGCGGGGCCTCCGCCACCTCAGGCGCCGGCGGAGCCGCTGCCTCTTCGGGGGCCGGGGCAACCTCCGGGGCCGCGGGAGCTGCTTCCGGCACGAGAGCGGGAACGATCACCGGGGCCGGCGGAGCGGCCGCTGGAACTTCCGGAGCCAAGGGCGGCGCTTCTACCGGAGGAACTGGAACGGCCGGGAGCGCGGCATCCTCCGGGAGAGGTTCCGGGACCGCAGGCGGAGCAGCTTCCGGAATTTCCGAAGCCAAGGGCGGCGCTTCCACCGGAGGAACTGGAACGGCCGGGAGCGCGGCCACTTCCGGGAAAGGTTCCGGGACCGCAGGCGGAGCAGCTTCCGGAGCCACGGGAGCCGCCTCCAAAGGCAAAGCCGGCGGAGCGCCAGCGAGGGATTCCGGGTTTTCCCCGAATGAGGGAGCCTCTTCCAACGGCGGAACCCCCGCCCCGGGTTCGGCCAGGGGCGGGACCTCGGCTGGCGTTTCCCCGGCCGGAGGACCAGCGGGAGCGGACTGGGTTGGCGCGGCCTCTTCCTGATGCTCAATCGAAACCTTTAATACGTTTCCATCCTTCCGAACCTGGTATTTCAAGCTTTTCGCCAAGACAATCTCAATCCGACCCAGGTTGTCATTTTCTTCCCCCAGTTGGGTGACCTTGACCTCTTTCACAAAGCCGTCGTCCGAAACGGATTTTTTTACATCTTTTACATTGGCCTTGGATATATCAATCATGACCCGGGAAGGGCCTTCCAACCGGTAATCGGTGTAGTTAGATTCTCCCTTACTTTTTATCGTGATTTCAGTGGAATCCTTGGTGGACTTGGCCTTGATGCTTGTCACCTGGTTCAACCCCGCATCCTTGGCGATCGAGTTGCCGAGAAATAATCCCGCGACCAGGAAGAACAAACTTGAGAGAAAAGTGATGGTTGGCAAAAAACCATATCTTTTTCCGGATCTCTTTCTCATAATTTCCCCCTGGACTAAAAAATATTCAAGCAAAATATTATAAGTTAGCGTAATCTTTATAATAATGTATCAAAGCAGGAAAAAATGTCAACAAAAAGCCCCTGAACCGTAATTTCTCTATCCATTCCCGGGAAAATGAAAAAATTAAAATCCTTCTCCTGAGATTAAACCGAATATCAGTAATCGACCTTCCAGAGAAACAAACCCCGGGCGGGAATGTTTGGACCAGCCTCTCTCCGGTCGCCCGATGCCAGAATTCTCTGGACCTCTTCCGGGCGCAATCTGCCTTTGCCCACCTCGATCAACGTGCCGACCATGTTTCGGACCATATGCTTGAGAAACCCCTCGGCGGCAACCTCGAAGGCCATCAGGTTCTCCTTAACCCAGATCCGAAAACTATAAACCGACCTGATACTGGTCCGGGCGCTGCAATCGGAAGCCTGAAACGCGGAAAAATCGTGTTTCCCCACCAAATTCTGCGCGGCCCCCGTCATCGCTTCTGCGTCGAGATTCGAGGTCAGGTGCCAGGAATAGCGAAAGATCCAGGGAGACGGCTCCGGGCGCCGGAAAATAAAGTACCGGTAGGTTTTGCTCCGGGCCATCTTCCGGGAATTGAAATCGGGAGCGGCCTCTACGCTGGCTAAAACCCGACGCACGGGGTAACCAATCACCCGGAGCAAGGTAAGCTCGATTACTTCCTGGACGGTGACCGCGTTGGGTTGAAACTGCCAGCCGTGATAATCGGTGCCATCATACTGGAGGGTAAGGCGGATATTGCGCGGCAACTTCTTTTTTAATAATTAAGGATGTTTTCAGCGAAAAACTGCTCGAAATTATTGAAAGCTAAATTTTATTACTTTTATGGAGTGCATTAGCTTGTTTATCCCGACAACGGAGGGACTAATGCATTGCATCGGCAAGCCGATGCAGTCCATATGGGAAATCGCTTAACAAACGAATAACGATATTCGAAAATCAGGTAGGTATTGTTAATCCCCCACTCCAGGTCCATATTAACCGCGCTTCCCGGGCTCATCCAATCCAGGAGAAAAGCCCCCCCGAAAGCGTAGTGATACCCGGTCCGGTAACCGGAAATGGCGGTGTCTCCCTCTTTCAGTTCGCGAAAAAGATAAATATCCATGCCCGCTCGGCCGTATGGAACCAGGAACTGATTTTCAAAATAAACGAGCCGATAGGTGAGATTCAAGCCGATCGGCGCGATCTGAAATTCGGTGGATTCTGCGGAGGTCTTGGGAGGATTAATGCTCTTCAAGCTTTTCCCGGTGGCCCGGATAAACCCCACGCCTCCCCCGACAGCCAGAACCCCGTATTTTTGGATGATTTCCTTTTCCCATTCCGCCCCGGAAAAGAGGGAATTGCCGCCCCCGTAAACATTCCGCCAGGAGATATTCCCCTGATCGCCTCGGGCTACGATCTTGTCGGGCCGGAACGGTCCGAACATCAGCGAGTAAGAAGCCGACTTCTTGGACTCCGCCTTCGCGGAGGTGAAGGGCCCGAGAATCCCGATCCCCAAAAGGAAAAGGACGAGAAAAACCTGGGATCGGAAGAAAGAAGCCTTAAAAAATTCCATGCGTGTCTCCAGCACTATTCGCGGTCAGGCGTCCGCCGGCCCGGAGGTCCCGGCGGGATGACCAGCCTGGCGCCCCAGACCACGGGGTTTAAAAAGCCTCGCACCAAAGACCGGAGAACCGAGGACCGGGCCAGGATTCGAGCCGCGGCTGGGCTTATTTGGTAGTACGTATACACCCAGAATCGGCCCAGCCGGTTCGATAATAAAACCCGGTCCCGGAAGCTCCTCAGGCTTTGGACCCGGGGATCATTATCTCCCCCGAAGGCGGCGGTGGCGATGAAACAGCCGCCCTTTTCATTGGAAATATCCCCGAGGCCATAGGTTTGCACGGGAGTCCCGCCGCCTTCATCGGAGTAATCGCTTTTGGCTCCTTGGGTGTCAACGGTCTCAACCGTGACATAATAAGTAATACCATTTTCCAATCCGCTCAGAACGTAACTGCTCACATTGCCCGCGTTAATCGGCGAATCTTTGGTACCGCCGCCGTTGTAATAGTTCGAGAACGCCGAATCGGTGCGGGAAATCGTTCCATAATAAATATTATAATGATCGACATTGCTGTCGGGAGAGGGGGTCCAGCTCAACATTAATCTGGTATCTCCCGATTCGACCGTTAGGTTAGTAGGAGCCTGGGGGGGATTGTATAAAGTTATGGTTTGCGCGGTGAAATTGGTGTCGGTAGCGTCCGTGCTATTGACGACGATAATAAAAATCGTGTAAGTGTCGTTGACATCGCTGATTTGGTTCGCGGTAAGCGTGGTGGAAACCTGAATGTCCACGGTGGCCGTTCCGGTTTGCAGGAGAGTCCCGCTGCCGAAGGTCCCGTTTCCCCCCAATTCCACCCGGTAATCCCCGGAACTGAAGCTGCTATCGGAACTGGTGGCTTTCCAGATGATATTGATCTGCTGTTCGCTGGTAATTATCGCCGTAGTGGGGCTTACTTCCAGAATTGAAACCGTCAGGGTGGCCCAGGCGGTATTCGGAAGCAGGGCCAAAAACAACCCCAAGCTGAAAACCAGGACGAGATTTTTTATTCCTCTCTGGGTTGTCATTTCCGCGATTTCCTTGCCGGTTATTATCCGTCCCCTGGTTTTCCCTGTCAAACCCGTGTCCCTCCCTTCACCTTCCTCTTCGGCTTCGCTTCCCTCGACCCCGAACGGGCAGGATGAGCCCCCTTTCCTCCGGGGAGAGGAAGGGATGAGGGAGAAACTCCTTGTCAAACCTCAAGCTTTCTCATTAAAATTGACTGCGAAAACCGGGAATAGTTCAAATGTCCGGGGGTTAAGATTAAACCAGGCCGGCTTGGCGTTATCCCCTCTGGGCCAACTGGCGAATTTTTATCTATCGAGCTAATAACCGATGGCAAATCTGCTTTCTTTCCTAGGGCAAAAATTCCTCAACCTGGTTAACTACCTGGTGGAGCTTTCCACCCTCTGGTCTTCCTCGTTCGCCGCCCTGCTTATGAGTCCCCGGGCCGAGCGCCGGTTTTCCTTTCAAATCATGCTCCGCCAGATCCTTTTCACCGGCATTGAAGCTCTGCCCACGATCGGAACCATCGCCCTTTTCCTGGGGGTGGTGGTAATCATCCAGAGCCTGACCCAGCTCCCCCGCTTCGGCGGGGAGGAATACGTGGGGAAAATCCTGGTGCTGGTAATCCTGCGCGAACTGGGCCCCCTGATGACCGCCTTCCTCGTGATCGGCCGGTCGGGAACGGCCATTTCCACCGAAATCGGGAACATGATCGTGGCCCACGAGATCGAAGCCCTGAAAGTCATGGGCATCGACACCCGCCTGTTCATTGTCGCCCCCCGGATCCTGGGAGTCACCACCGCGGTGGTGTGCCTTTCCCTTTACTTTGACCTGATCGCCCTCATCGGCGGGTTTATCGTGGCCAAGCTCATCCTGATTACTTCTTTCTCTTCCTTCACCCGGACCCTTTTCACCTCGATCACCGGGACCGACCTCCTCATTTCCCTTCTCAAATCCTTTTTCTTCGGGAACCTGATCGCCCTGGTTTGCCTCTACCAAGGCTTCTCCGTGAATATCTCCTCCACGGAGGTTCCCCAGGCCACCACCCGGGCCATGGTCCAGACCCTGTTCCTGGTCTTTCTCGCCAACAGTCTTCTCACTTTGCTTTTTTACCTGTAAACTTTTTTCATGGAACCGCGCCTCGAAATTCAGGGCTTGAGCTTCGGGTATCCCGGGAAAAAAATCTTTGATTCCCTGGCCTTCTCCGCGGGCCCGGGCCGTTCCACCGTCATCCTGGGAGCCGGCGGATCGGGGAAAACCACCCTGCTCAAACTGGCCGCCGGGATCCTCTCCCCCGGGTCCGGTCAGGTCCTGGTCAACGGAATTGACCTTCACCGGGCCACCTGGTCTCAGGCCAAACCCCTGTACCGGAGCTTTGGCTTTCTCTTCCAGGATACGGCTTTAATCGCGAACCTGAACATCTCCGACAACCTGGCCCTTCCCCTCCGTTATCACGGCGCCGGCTCTCCGGCCGAGATCACCGGCCGCGTTCTGGATTTCCTCCACCGCTTTGGCCTGGAGAATTATGCCGAAAGCCTGCCGGCCCAGATTTCCACGGGTCTGAAAAAAAGGGCGGCGCTGGCCCGGGCCCTGATCGTCCATCCCCAGATCCTTTTCCTGGACGATCCCCTGGCCGAGGCGGACCAGCGCTTCCAGGAGATGATCGTCCAGATCGTGCAGGCCCAGAAGCCGCAGGGGTTTCTTTCCCTGACCACCACCTCCAATTTTGCCGATGCCGTCCGGGTGGCCGATTCCATCATCCTCATCCACCAGGGTAAAATCATTAAATCCGGGAGCCCGGCCGAAGTTGAGGCCGCCGCGCTCCAGGTGTTAAAGGAAGGACAGGCATGAAATTCAAGTTCCGCCACTTGGAAAAAATCGTGGGGCTCTTCATTATCCTTTCTCTCCTGACGGTGCTGGTGGCCGTCATCGCCATCGGGCGCGCCCAGAACTGGTTCGAAAAAAGCTTCTTCTACCGCACGGTCTTCACCCAAGCGGCCGGGATCAATCCGGGATCGGCGGTCCAGATGATGGGAATCAACATCGGGGAGGTAATCGCGGTCAATCTCAACGCCGAAGACCAGATCGAGGTCAAGTTCAAAGTCAGGGAAAAATTTCTGGACAAGATCCGCTCCGACTCGGTCGCGCGGGCGGCCAGCGCTTCGCTCCTGGGGGGCAAGGTCCTGGAAATTACCGTGGGTTCCCCCCTCCTCTCCCGGGTGGAACCGCTCTCCGTCCTGCCCGCGGAGGAAGGCGGGGGACTCGCCGAGCTCCTGAAGAGCGGGCGATTGGAATCCATCCTCTCCAAGGTGGATGGGATTATCTTCCACGTGCAGGAGCTCAGCGAGAAACTGGTGGCTTCCTCGGACCAACTCAAGGCCACCCTGACCAACCTGGCGGTGATCACCGACCGGCTGCGGGAGGGCAAAGGCAGCGCCGGCCGCCTGCTCTCCGAGAAAGAAGATATTTACCAGGAGCTTCTGCGCTCGATTCAAAATACCCGCGAGTCGCTGGAAAACCTGAAGGCCACCTCCGCGGAAATCCGGCGCGCCTCGCCGGAAGCCCGCCGCCTGCTCGAGCAGGGGGAAACCAGCCTGATCGAGGCCCAGAAGGTGATCCGGGCGGTGCAGAAAACCTGGCCCCTCAACCGGAAAATCCCCGTGAATCAGAACCAGACCCGGATCCAGCTGGACGCCCGGGAGGAAATTTATCCTCAAACCGTAACCGGACCGTAAAACGAATGACGATTTTAGATTGACGATTGACGAATGAAAATCCGTAACGCTTTAAAACTTGATCTTAAATTCCTTCCCCACTTCCGGGTAATAACATCATTGTTTCTGCCCTTCCTCTCTTTGCGATTCACTCGTCATTCGTCAATCGACAATCGTCAATTGTCTTGGCGCTTGGCCCTTTGCGCTCTGCCCCTTTTCTCTTCGCCTTTCATTTGTCATTCGTCAATCCCTCCGGGCCCGCTTCCAGCCCGTAGGGCCTCCAGGCCGGAGGGTAGGCCCCACAGGGCCGGAGGCTACAATCGTCAATTGTCCTGGTTCTGGGCGCTGGGTTTGACTTTCCTTTCCTGCTCCAGCCCCCGACTCATCCCTCCCCAGATGCTCCGGGCCCAGGAACTGGCCGGGCTCGGGGTGAAGAAATACCAGGAATCCCGCTACGACGACGCCTTCGCCTACCTCTCCGAATCCCTGGAAATCAACCGGTCCATCGCCAACCAGGCCGGGGCGGCCCAGGATCTTACCAGCATCGGGGTGATCCTGATCAAAATCGGGAAAGCGCCGGAAGCCATCCCCCTGCTCCAGGAGGCGGTCCGGATCCAGGAACAGATCCGCGACCAGGGCGGAAGGGCGGAATCCCAGGGCGCGCTGGGCCTGGCCCGGTTCTACCGGGGGGAAAAGACCGAAGCCCGGGAGGATCTCACCCTCGCCCTGGCCCTGGCGAAAAGCTCGGGGAATAAAACCGCCCAGGCTTCCATCTCCAATAGCCTGGGGCTCGTCGAGCGCGACGCCGGCCGGTTGAATTCCGCCCGGGAAAACTACCAGAAAGCCCTCAAGCTCAACCGGAAGCTGGGGGATTCATCCCGCCAGGCCTCCAATCTGAACAACCTGGGTTCCCTGGCCCTGGAAGAAAAAAATTATCCGGCGGCCCGGAAATACTTCCTGGAGGCCCTCAAAATCGATCAGCGGATTGAGAACCAGACGGGAATCGCTTCCGATCTCGGCAATCTGGGACGACTGGAGGAGGCCCAGGGCCGGCTGGAACCCGCCCTGAATAATTACCTGCAGGCCCGGTCGGTCAACGAAAAACTCGGGCTCGGCTACCGGCTCCAGCAAGACCTGGAAAACCTCGTCAGGATTTACCGGGCTTTAGGACAATCGGAAAAAGCGGAAGCCGCGCGGGGGGAAAGGGAACGGATCCTCTCCGGGCTCAAAGACCCTCAATAATTTTCCAGGTCCCCGCTTCCTTCCGCAGGACAATTCTTTCCCTCCCCTTCCGGGTGAAAGGCTCCTCCCCCTGGGGTTGGAAACGCAGGACAAAATCCTGGATGACCGTGGCGGTTGAGCCATTCTGGTAAACCAGGGTCCGTTCCGGTTCGAAATCAATGCTTGCGAAAGCCTCGGTTACCTCGGTAAACCTCTGTTGCAACCGTGACAGGTCCTGGCCTTCGGGATCCCGGTAAGCGGGAGAAATACAATCCCGGTAAAGATTCAAATCCTTTTTTTCGAGCGCCTTTTCCCTCCGTTGCAGGGTTTTGGCAATCAACTGCCGGTCATCCTGGGCGCAGGAAAATATAAGAATTAAGGAAAAAAGAAGGATGGTTTTAAATTTTAAATTTGCAAATTTGGAATTTGGGATTTGTTTGGGATTCGGAACCTGGGATTTGAGATTTGATTGGGATTGGGATTGGGATTGGGATTGGGAGTGTGGGATTTGTTTGGGATTTGGGATTTGGGATTTGGTATTTCCCCTCAGGAGTGGCCTGCCTGGAAACTTCCAAATCGTGTGAAACAGTAACCAGTTCATTCTTTCAACTTACGCAGAAAGGGTGATCCCGGGTAAGAACTGCGGAGAGATTCCAGGGCCTCCCGGGCCTGCTCCTGGTCCCCGAGCGCCCGGAAGCAGCGATATGAATCATAGAGTGCCTGGTCACCCAAGCCGCTGTCGGGGTACAGGGTCAAAACATTTCTAAAGCGATCCAGGGCGGAGAAATAATCCCCCCGGCGGTAATAAAATTCCCCCACGTAAATTTCCCGGCGGGCCAGGTCTTCCCGGCATTTCCGGCTCTTTTTCCCGGCCTCGGCCATCCACTGGCTTTCCGGATACCGCCGGATCAATTCCTCGAACCACTTCTGGGCGGAGAGCACGGCCGCCTGGTCCCGGTCCACAGATAAGACCTGCCGGAAAAAACATTCGCCCAGCTGGTAAAGCACATAGGGTATCTCGGGATGGGAAGGCCTGAGTTTCTGGAACTCATCGTAAACCAGGACGGCGGAATCATACTCGCCCAGGAAAAAATAGGAATCCGCCAAGCGGAGCTGGGCCTCCGGGGCGAAGCGGGAATAAGGATACTTGTCCAGGAATTCCTGGAAGAGCGTGGAGGCCTGGGTGTAGTCCCGGGTATTGATGAAGCCCCACACCTTCCTTCCCTGGAACGCCTTCATCCCGCGCGCGAAAAGATCGTCGGCGGTCGGTCCGGATTTTACCCCTTTCTCGGCGCAAGCCAGGCCGGCCAGCAAACCGAGCTCGAGGGCGATCAGCACCCATAATTTGTCCCGGGAGATTTTTCCTTTCCAGGTCATCACCGCCATGTAATCAGTCCTCAAATCCTTTAAAATTTTCTCTAGGATAACGAAATTATTCTAACCCGCCGACAAAAAAGCGCCAGAACGAACAGGAAAAAATTCAGCATAACAATGGTGGCGCCGGCGGGAAGGTCCAAAAAGAAAGCCAAGGTGATTCCCGCCAGAACCGAGGAAACCGAAGCCAGAACCGCGGTTATCATCGCCCCCCGGAATCCCCGGGCCACCTGGAGGGCCGTAACCGCCGGGAGGATGAGCAGCGCCGAAACCAGCATAATCCCCACCACCCGGATCGCCAGGACCACCGTGATCGCCGTCAGGAACAATAAAATGGCGTTTACCCTCCGGGTCTTAACCCCGGAAACCCGGGCGGATTCCTCGTCGAAAGTGGTGGCAAACAGATCGTGGTAGAAAAAACCGATCAGGATGAATACCGCCAAGGAGAGGATCACGGAAAGGACCAGTTCGAGGTCGCTGATGGCCAGGATATTTCCAAAAAGATAGCTCAGCAGATCCACGTTGAATCCCCGCGAGACGCTGGCCAGGATCACCCCCCCCGCGATGCCGACCGCCGAAACGATCCCGATCGCGGCATCCCCATAAATCCTGGCTTTCTCGGTCAGTTTCAGGATCAAATACGACCCCAGCAGGACCACCGGGATGGCCACGGTTAAAGGATAAAAACCGAGGGCCAGGCCCAGGGCGATGGCGCCGAAGCTCACATGGGAGAGGCCGTCGGCGATCAGGGAGAGCCGGCGCAAAACCAGAAACAAGCCGAGCAGGGCGCAAAGCCCGCCGATGAACGCGCCGGCCAGGAAAGCCTTCTGGACAAAAGCGTAATGGAGAAAATTTACCGGTTCCATAAGTCAAACATGCTCACGGCAGACCGATTTCCAGGTCCGGTTTTTGAGATTGCCACGCCCTCGACAGGCTCGGGCTCGCAATGACTCTACCTTTTCACATATATCCCCTCCCCGGGTGGCCGCCGGCGCTGGAGAGCCTCTGGCTCGGAGAGGAGGGGACGAAGGGGAGGGGGAAAAATCCATTTTTAATTTCACCCCCACCTCAATCCTCCCCCCTCAAGGGGGAGGAGAGTTTTGATTAAAGAGCCGGAGCGACGAAGCAATCTATTTTTTAGATAGGGATTAATCATGCTGGTGGCAAATCACGTGCTGGGAATAATCGCCAAAATGTTTGTTCATCTCCGGGGACTGGCAGAAATCGAAAAATGGGCCGAAGAATACCACCTTCCGATCGAGATATAAAAATTTATTCGCGTATTGGCCGATGCTCCCCACATCATGGGTGACCATGATGATGGTGGTCCCCTTCTCCCGGTTGAACCGGCTGATCAGGGAAAAAAAATTGTCCCGGGTCTGGGGGTCCAGCGCGGTGATCGGTTCGTCCAGAATGAGCAGGTCCGGGTCGGGCACGATCGCCCGGGCCAGGAAAACCCTCTGCTGTTCTCCCCCGGAAAGCTCGCTGATCAGTTTGCCTCGGAGCGGCGTGATTTCCAGCAGCTCGAGCGCCCGGTCGATCCTCTTCCCGTCCCCCGGAATAAATCTTTTGGGAAAATGCTTCTGGCCCAGGAGCCCCAGTCCCACCACCTCCTTGACCGTGGCTGGAAAGAGTGGATTAAAGGAAGCGACCCGCTGGGGCAGGTAGCCGATCCGGTTCCATTCGGAAAACCGGGCGGCCGGACGGCCGAAGATCTCGATCCGGCCACTTTCGGCGGCCAGGAGGCCGAGGATGGTTTTGATCAAAGTGGTTTTGCCGGCGCCGTTGGGGCCGACCAGGCCGACATAATCACCGGAGGATATCGTAAAGGTAACATCCGCCAGCGCCATCTCCGCGTTGTACCGGACGTGCAAATGCTCGGTGGAAATTATGGTTGGCATTCCAATCCCATTTTAAGATTCTGCAAATTATTCTCCATCAGTTCCAGAAATGTAACCCCCCGATCGAGTTCGTCCCGGGAAACGTTATGCCCGCCGTGCAAAAGGAGCAATTTGGCTCCGGTTTCCCGGGAAAGGATATCGGCAACCCGGGGTTCAATCATTTCTTCATAATAAACATATTTCAATTCATGTCCCCGGATCTGCCGGGTAAGTTCGATCATCTGCCGGGGTGTGGGTTCGGAATCGGGCACGAATCCCTGGGCGGAAAGGTATTGCAGATGATAACGCCGGGCCAGGTAGCCAAAGGCGTAATGCCCGCCGTGGACAAACTCCCGGTGGGCGCACCGGGATAATCCGGTTTTAAACCGGGCATCGAGGGCCCGCAGCCCGTTCTCATAATCCCGGGCGTTTTTTCCGTAATAATCCCGGTGGTCCGGATCAGCCTGGATCAAAGCCCGGGCGATATTGTCTACCATCGTGACCGCGTTGGCGAAATCCATCCAGACGTGGGGATCCGCCCCTTCATGGTGGTGGCCGTGTTCGTCCTCTCCATCCTTCTCTTCTCCGCCCTTCATCAATCCGATCCCCTGCCCCGCTTCCACCGCTTTTAAACCGGGGTGTTGCACGCCCAGGAGCACGTCGAGAGCCCAGGGCTCCATGAACTTGCCGGTATAGATGAACAGGTCGGCTTCCGCGATTTTCTTGAGGTCGCTGGGACGGGGTTCGAAAGCATGGGCCTCGACCCCGGGAGGCAACAGCAACGACACCTCCACCCGTTCCCGGCCGACATTCCGGGCAAAATCGTAAAGGGGAAAAATCGTGGTAACGATTTTAATTTTCGCCGGGTTCTCCGGGCGGGTTGACCGGGGAGGGTTGGGTTGACAATAAATCGCCAGGCCGCAGATGGCGACAACGCCGAGGGCAACTTTCCTCTGGAAGCTCATTATCATGAACACTCTTTTCGTAGGGGAGCCCTTCAACGGGCTCCCTCTTTCGGGCGGCCAGGAAAGGTCGTCCTTATTGGCCTTTCAAAATATGATGTAGTTGCCCGATTTATCGGGCGATTTTAGAGGACACGCCGATGAATCGGCAGACTACAAAAAAATGGAATCAACCTGGAACGAAAAGGCTCAACCGCATCTTTCGGGTTTATTATTTTTCTTCGTACCTGTCCCAATAAAGCAGTTCGGAGATTTCCTTGCGGGGCGGGACGAACTGATCGTTACTGGTCGGGTACCCGAGCGGGGTGAGGATGAAAGGATCCATCTCGGCCGGAAGTTTCAGGGCCGCCTTAATCTTGCCCACGTTAAAAATCCCGACCAGGACCGTGCCCAGGCCTAGTTCCCGGGCCTTGAGGATGGCGTTTTCCACCGCCAGGGCCACATCGAACATGGCGTAATCACCGTTGCTGTTGCTGGGCGCACCCTTGTAAAAACCCGACTTCCCCCGGATCCCGGCAGCCACCAAGATGATCGGGGCCTGCCCTAAAGCGTCCAGGGCCGGATTCCACTTGGACACCGCTTCCTGGATCAGCTGTTTGACCGCCGGGTCTTTGACCGCGAAGAAGCGGGTCACCTGGGAATTCGCCCAGCTCGGGGCCATCCGGGCCGCCTCCAGCACCTGTTCCAGAACCGCGTCGGGAACCGGATCGCTCCGGTATTCCCGAACACTCCGTCTCTCATTTATTACCTGGCTGAGCTCCATGTTTCCTCCTGGCGATCAGGAAAATCGCGAGGCCGAGAGCAAACAGGAAAATGCTCTCGACCTGGACCGTGGTTAAGGAACCCCAGAGTTCCCTTCCCTTTTCTCCCCGGAAATACTCAATAATAAAACGGTTGACCGCGAAGATCAGGAAAAAAAGTGCGGTTAATTCCCCGTCGGCTTTTTTCCTTCCCCGAAGCAAAAGCAGCAGGAAAAAAAGCGCCAAACCGTTCATGGCCTCGTAAAGCTGGGCCGGGTGAAGCCTGACCCCCATCAAGTCGTCGGGGATCAGGGACCGGTGATCGTGGAATGCCACCCCCCAGGGCAGATCGGTGGGCTTTCCATAACAGCACCCCGCCATGAAACAACCCCCGGCCCGGTGGATGGCGTATCCCAGGCCCACGTAAGGGGTCAGCAAGTCGTAGTATTTGAAAAGGGGGACCTTGCGGGTCCAGACAAAAATCCCGGCCAGGGTGACCGCTCCGATAAAACCCCCGTAGAAAACCAGCCCGCCCTTCCAGATTTTCAGGGCTTCCAGGGGAAACTGCCGGTATTCCCGGATATGCTCGAGGATGAAGGCGAGCCGTCCCCCCAGGAGGGTGCCGACAAAAATCCAGAGGGCCGCGTCGATCACCAGGTTGGGGTCGATTCCATCTTTCGGCGCCCGGCGGGAGCAGAGATAGATGGCCACGATGAAGGCCGTCGCCATCGCCACGCCGTAGGTGTGGAACTTCAATCCCCAGATTTCAAAAAGAACGGGATACATATTTTAAATCAAATCCCAATAACCAAGCACCAATTACCAAACAATGACCAATGACCAAATCCCAATAACCAAATAATGTTCAAAAACCAAGTCCAAAATTCCAAACTCGAAGCTAGAAACTCTAAACACGCAGGCCAAAGCCTGCGGCGACCAATCTGATTTCTTTGGTTTTCATTCGTCAATCGTAAATCGTCAATCGTAAATTTTAAAAACCTTACTTCCGGAGATTATAAAAAACCCCCATTCCCAGATAGCGGGCCACTTCCCCGAGTTCTTCCTCGATCCGGATCAGCTGGTTGAACTTGGCGATCCTCTCGCTCCGGGAGACCGAGCCGGTCTTGATCAACCCGGCATTGCTGGCCACCGCGAGATCGGCGATGAAGGGATCCTCGGTTTCCCCGCTCCGGTGGGAAATCACCGAGGTGTAACCGGAGCGCTGGGCCAGGCTGATCGCTTCGATGGTCTCGGTCAGGCTGCCGATCTGGTTCAACTTGATCAGGACGGAATTGGCCACCTTGAGCTCAATCCCCTTCCGGATCCGCTCGACGTTGGTGACAAAAATATCGTCCCCGACAATCTGGATGCGCTTCCCCAGCCGGCTGGTCAGGAGCCTCCAGCCGTCCCAGTCGTCTTCGGCCAGGCCGTCCTCGATGGAAATAATCGGATACTTTTCCAGCCAGCGCTCGTAGTAATCCACCATCCCGGCCGCGTCATACTCCTTGCCCTCGCCTTTCAGGGCGTAAACCTTCCGGTCACCGTCGTAGAACTCCGAGGCGGCGCAATCCAGGGCGATCTGGGCGTCCATCCCCGGCTCGTAGCCGGCCTTCTCGATCGCCGCCAGGATCAGCTCGATCGCCTCGCCGTTCTGTTTCAGGTTGGGGGCGAATCCGCCCTCGTCCCCGACCCCGGTCGCCAGCCCCTTGCCTTTCAGGACCGAGCGCAGGGAGTGAAAAATCTCGGCGGCGATCCGGATGGCCTCGGTGAAATTCACCGCTCCGGAGGGAAGGATCATGAATTCCTGGATGTCCAGGTTGTTATCGGCGTGCCGGCCGCCGTTGATCACGTTGAGCATCGGAACCGGGAGCAGAATGGCCCCGGTCCCACCCAGGTACCGGTAGAGCGGCAGGCCGCATACCTCCGCGGCCGCCCGGGCCGCCGCCAGGGAAACCCCGAGGATGGCGTTGGCTCCCAGCCGGGATTTGTTCTCGGTCCCGTCCAGGCTGATCATCTTCCGGTCCAGGGCCGCCTGCGCGGTCACCTCCATCCCGATGATTTCCGGGGCGATCAGCTCGGACACGTTTTCCACCGCCCGCTTGACCCCTTTTCCAAAGTAGCGGCCGGCCACCCCGTCCCGGAGCTCCCAAGCCTCAAACTCCCCGGTGGAGGCCCCGGCAGGAACCGCGGCCCGGCCCTGATAACCCTCCTCGGTGGCAACCTCCACTTCCACGGTCGGGTTTCCCCGGGAATCCAGGATCTCCCGGGCCCGCACCTCTACGATCACAGGCATGTTTTTGTCCCCGCTTACTTGCGCACCTTGAACTTGCTTTCCAGTTTCTTCATGATCTCCACGATCCCACCGTACTCGAGCTCAGAGTAAGGCAGCATGGCCGCGCCGAAGAAGCCCTGGCGGCGGATCTCCTGGGCCTTCTCGGAAACCCGGTCCCGCACCCAATCCCAGTAAGGATGATCGAAAGCGTCGGCCGGGGGGGTCAGTTTCCCCTCGTGGACGCAGAAGGCCAGGCAGCTCACCACCGGGGGCCCGTCGAAGAAGGAAATGGTGGAATTTATCTTTACCGGCATGAGCGGCCCGTTATGGCTCCCGCGCATGAAGCCGGCCACCAGGGGCCCGATCGTATAGGGAGAAAGCACCTCGCCGGTGGCCGGGAAGGCGCCCTGCACCCGGATCAGCATCACCGGGTCGTCCTTGCCGGTGTATTTCCCGGCGATATTGTGGAGCCGGGTGGTGGAAACCGCCGCCGCCTGGTCGCCGGTGTCTCGGGAATGAATGGACTCGACCACGAAGCGCTCGCCGTCGCGCAGGAGCGCGGCGATCAGGTAAAGATCCTCGGGGGCGTTCAATTCGATCACCCGGTCGGCGTCAACGTACGCAACGTCCATGATCGTGAATTTGAAGCCCTTGGTCATCTTGGGGGAAAGCAGCAAGCCGGAGTTGTGCATGGGATCGGCGAAACCCAGATAGAGGGGCAGGCTGTAGGCCCCGGGATCGGTCTTGTCCGCCGCGAAAAAGAGGAACGGCTCGTTGGGGCGCTCTTCAAACTCCATCTCCGCCACCGCCGGCCCCATTCCCTTCACGTTCCCGCTGAAGGAATCCTTGAGCAGATCCTGCCCGGCCCCGTAAAGCCCCTGGGCCTTGGCGGTCTTGGTCCCGGCCAGGAAAGCGTCCCAGGCGATCTTGTGAATCTTTTCCGAGTTTGTTCCCTGCTGATGGGTGGCGAGAATGGCGACGTCATCGCCGGTGTGGCTGACAAAGGAATCAATGATTATTCCCTTGCCCTCTTCCCTGACGGTCTTGCGGACCGATTCCATGAGCTCCGCGCTCGGGCAGATATGGCCACCCACCGAGCCGACATCCGCCTTGAGAATCGACAATGTGACCTTCATCTTTTGCCTCCTTTCAAATTAAATCCATGGATGCAAACGAATTAGGAACGGATGCAAACGGATTATTCATCTGTTTGTATCTGAATCCATCCGTTTGCATCCTAATAACTATAGCGAATCTCAAAATCATGAAATTCCCCGGTAAAAACCTCTTCGATAACCGCCACTTCTTCCACCCGGGCCGCGGGCGGGCCCTGCCGGCTCCATTCTATCACCCTGGAAACGACCTGGATCTCGCCTTCCAAAACCGCTTCCACCCGGCGGTCGGGGAGATTGCGAACCCAGCCAGTCACCCCTTCCCTTTCCGCTGCCGTCCTTAAGCTATCCCGAAAATAAACCCCCTGCACCCTCCCGGAAATGATAATCCTCTTCCTGATCTTTTCCGCCAACTTACTGGGCTTCCCGCTTCAGGAGCAGATCCAAAATCCTTAATTTTTCCTCGATTTCCGAATTTGCCCGTCCGCCCTTCTTTCCCCGAAGCTGGATGAACATTTCCCGGGCCTGGGGAAATTTGCCACTATAATAATAAAAACTGCCAAGATTATAAAGTCCATTGGAATCATAGGGATTTATCACCCGGGCCGCCTGAAGCAATCGTTCCGCACCCGCCAGGTCTTTTTCGCGCCATAAGGCCCAGGCCAGCCTGGTCCGGCAGACATTATTGAAAAGATCGCGCCGGAGACATTCCCGGAAGTACCCCCGGGCCAGGGATAAAGCCCGGTCCCGGACGGGTTCACTCGCCCAGCCCGGCTGGGAAACTTGGGAAAGATTGAAAAAGAATTCCCCGGCGGCCGCGGAAACATCCCCGGGGCCGGCCCGGTCCAGCCAACGGAAAACCCGGTCAAACCGGGACGGGTCCGAACAGGAGCCGGCCGGGTTCCTCCCCAGGGAGGGAAGGCAGTCTTTTTCCAGATGTTTTTGGTATGACCGGACCAGCAATCCCTGGCCCAGGGGGAAAATTCCAATCAGGAAAACCGCCACTCCCAGCAAACCGGCGGGCCCAAATCTCTTCCCGGTTTTTCCACCGAGCCGGGGGGCCTTTTTCTCTTCTTCCACCAGGGTGGCCCGGTAGGTGGCGCCGGCCACCGCGACCAGGGCCAGGGCCAGGGCGGGAACCTCGAGCCCGAACTCGGCTAAAGAATAAATCAAAACGCTGAAGATCCCGGCCAGGCCGGCCAAGGTGAAGTACAAAACCTCGCGGTTGTGCCGGGACCGGAGACGCCAGAGCGTCCGGCCCAGGAACGCAGCGAAAACCCAGATGTTAAGGGCCAGCCCGATTAGCCCGGTTTCCACCAGCAGCAAAACGTAGATGCTTTCCGGGGAAAATACCGCGAAGTTCCCGGTCAGGCTCCGGAAGACCGGGTAAATCGAGGGGTAGGTGCCCAGGCCGTCGCCCGCCCAGGGGAAAAACCGGAAGACCGGCAGGGAATCCCGCCAGAGCTTGAGCTTCATGCTCATCTCGTCCCAGGGGGTGAAAAGGGACTTTACATCCCGGAAAAAATTGGCCACGTTGACAAACAAGAGACTCCCCAGCAAAAACCCCACCGGGAGAAGGAAATGCCAGGTCTTGATCTTGAGACCGCAATACCATTTCCCGACCGCCATGGTCAAAAGCCCGGAGAAAAACAACCCCACCATCGCGGCCCGGGAGGTGGTGGTGATCAGGGCGGAAAGAATCACGACGGCGAAAAAGGCGAAAAGCGCCTGGATTTCCTTTCTCCCCGCGGTGATGGCCAGGTAAACCGCGAAGGGAAAACCCAGGGCCAGGATCCCGGCGAAGTGCTCGTAGTTGGGGACCGGGCCGAATTTCCGGTGGACGAATTCCGCCGGATAAGTGAAAAACAGCCAGTTATTTTTCATTCCCAGGTCCACGAAGGAAATAAAGGCCAGGACGAACAGGCCGGAGACCAGGACGGCGGCAAACCGGCGGCAATCCCGCAGGTTCTTAATCCCGTTGAAGGTGAAAAAAGAAACGCCCAGGCCGATGATGAAAAACATCCCCACGGTCCTGGTCACCGCCGGGACGAAAGAAATCGAGCGGATCTCGCCCGGAGATTTGATCGCCGGGAAATAATCAGGAATCCGCAAAAGCAAAAAATGGCGCCGCGCCTGGAGCAGCCATTCATCCAGGAAGCGGGGCAGAGGCAAGCCCTGGAAAACCGTGAAACCGACCAAGATAAGAAAAGGAAGAAAAACCCGGGAAAAAACCGGCAGTTCCGGTTCTTCTCCCAGTTCCCGCACAAATAGCCAGGCCATTACCGCCAGGCCGAGCGCGATTACGGGCCAGAACCTTTCATCCAAACCACCGGAAAGGTATGTGACCAGAACCAGGAAAAAGGGAATAATCCCGGCGGAACGAAAAGGCCTTTTAAATGGCAAGGAGAGCCCGGAGCCCGGAAGAGAAGGAGATCCGGAATTTGCCTGAGGAGGGTTCGGGGAAACCTCGTTCATTTTTGGGCTGATCAGTCCGAAATAAATAATAATAATTAGGAAAAAGAAAAATTATCCGGGAGGAGAAAATATCTTCTCTTTCAGGACTTTCGCAAAGGTCTTGGGGCCGGCCCAGGGACTGAAAAGTTTTTTCACCTTTTCCTTCCACTCCTGGAAACCCTTCTTCTCTTCCGGCTTTCCGTAAGGGTAAGGATAGCGATAGTGGCGGTAATAGGACCGGGGTTCATGCTGGTATCCGTTTAGAACCGCTCCCAGGATCGGGGCCCCGATATCGTTAAGTTTCCGCTTAACCTCCAGGAGCCCCTCGACCCGGGATTTTCCCCGGTAAATGATGAAAACCACCCCTTCCATCAGCCGGGAAAGCACCAGGCCATCGGAGTAGTACCCGAGGGGCGGAGCCTCGAAAAAAACCCGATCGTATTTCTGGCTGAATTCCTCCAGGAGCCGGAAGAACTGGGGATCTTCGAAAAAGCTCGCCGGGGAAGAGGAATCCCCGCCGGAAAAAACCACGTCCAGCCGGGGATAACCGGTAGCTACCACCAGCTCCTGGATCCCGATCTGGCCCGAGAGGAAATCCGTCAACCCCGGCCGGTCGGAAAGCCGGAAGAACTTGCCCACCGCGGGGGCGCGGAGGTCGGTATCAATGATCAAGACCCTTTCCCCGCTATCGCTTAAAATCTTGGCCAGGCTCCCCATCACCAGGGTTTTTCCCTCCTGCGGTCCCGAACTCACGAACAGAATCCGCTTCGGCAGCCGGCCGTCGGCGGAAAACCTCAGGTTCGCCCGGATAAACCGCAGGCTCTCGTAAAAGGCCGATTCCCGGTTTTCCGAGAAATCTCGGACCAGTTCCTCAATTTGCTCGGCGACGGCCGGGACCACCCCGAGCAGCGGGATCGCGAGTTTTTCCTCGATGTCCCGGCCCTCCCGGATCGTGGCCTGAACGGTTTCCAGATACTCGAAGAAGAAGGCGAGCCCGGTCCCGAGCCCGAGACCCACCAGCAGGGAGAGGAGAATATTCAGCCTCCGGTTGGGCCGGAAGGGCGCGGGGGGCGGCTTGGCGCTTTCGAGGACTTTGACGTTGGTGTTGATGGCCTCGTTGAAAACCCGGGTCTCCTGGAAGCGGGTTAAAAGCGCGTCGTAGATTTTCTGGTTGGTGTCCACCTCGCGCTGGAGCGGATAGTATTCCACGCTGTACTCGTTCAAATTGGTGGCCTCTTTCTCGCGGAGCTTGATCTCCTGGAGCAGGGAATTCTCCCGGGTCTGGAGCCCCTTGGACTCGAGTTCCAGGCCTTTCCGGATATTGTCCACCTCCTCCTGGATCTGGCGGTCCACCGCCGCCAGTTCGCTCTCGGGCCGGGAGAGGTCGGGATGCCCGGATTTATACTGGGCCCGGAGATTGGCCACGGTGGCGGCCAGGGTCAGCCTCTTCTCAATCAGCCTCTGCACCAGGGAATTCTCCCGGAAAATCTTGAGGGCCAGGATCTGGGGATCGTTGAGATCGAAGCCCTGGAGATCTTTCAGCTGCTGCTGGATCTCCCGCTCGTTTTTCTGCATCTCGGACAGTTCCTGGTAGAGGCTGCGGATCTTGCCGTGCAGGATCTGCTTGGCCTCGTCCAGGGAATAAATCCGGCGTTCTTCCAGGAATTTCACCGAGGCTGTCTCGGATTTCTTGATCCGCTGGTTGATCTCCGACAGCTGGTCGGAAAGAAAGGTGAAAGCCTCCCGGCCGATGTCCTTCTTTTCGTCCAGGATCCTTTCCCCATAGGCCTGGGCCACGGCGTTGGCGAAACGGGCCGCCTCCTCCGGGTCCGAGCCTTGATAGTGAATCTTGACCAGGAACGATTCCTTCACCGGCTCCACCTCGAGACCGCCCAGGAACACCCTTTCCGGGTCGGGGACCTCCGGGAACTGGGGGGTGCCGCGCAGATTCAAATTGTTCAGGACCCGGCGGGCGATGTCCCGGGATTGCAGGATCTCGTACTGGGTCCTGAAATAATCCCGGATGTGGTAAAAGTTGTAATAATTGGACTCCTCCGGATAGGGACTCTGGAAGGGAATGATGGAAGGCAGGTTGACGTTAATGCTGATCACCGCCGTGGCCCGGTAGGTGGGAACCTGCCGAAAGGTGGCGATCGTCACCGAGGAGAAAATGATGATCAGCGTGGAAATCAGCACCCATTTCCTCCGCCTGATGACTTCGAGGTAATCGTAGAGATTTACGGTCTCTTCCATCAAAATATGCTCTCGGGAACGTAAATCATGTCCCCCGGCTGGAGCGGGACATCTTTGCGGGAGTTCTTGATGATTTCATCCAGATCGATCTTGATCCTTTCCGACTTACCCCGGCGGAGAATGTAAACCCGGCCCTTGGCGGCCTTCCGGGTCATCCCTTCCGCCTCGATAATCAATTCCATCAGGGTTTTCCCTTTCTTCAGCTGGTAAACCCCGGGTTTCTGCACCTCGCCGAAAAGGTAAACCTGCTGGGCATTATATTCGAGGACCCGGATGTTGACCTGGGGATTGACCAGACAGCACGCCCCGAGGCCCCCCTCCAATTTCCCCGTCAATTCCTCGACGGTCAGGCCCTCGGTCGGGATCCAGCCCAGGAAGGGAAAATCAATCATTCCCTTGCCGCTCACCGACACCGTCCGATCCAGCTCGGAAGAGCCGAAAACCTTGATTTCCAGGACATCATTGGCCCCGATCCGGTAATCGTAACTCGGAACCGGCTCTTCCCGGGCCGGCTTCTCCTGGGCCAGCCCCGCCGGGACTAATCCCGCCGGGGAGAGCAAAAACAGGTTTCCTAGCACCAGGGCCCGGAAAGCGATTTTTTTAATAGCTGGCATTGACTAAAAAACTGATCTGGTGATCGTTATATTCATAATAGGGCTGATAAGCCAGGCCGTTGCACCGGCTGAATTCTCCCGCATACTCCGTTCCCAGCTTCAGCCAGTCCAGGGCTCCTCCCAGCTGATAAAAAACCCCCACCCGGCCATGATATATTTTGACATCCCGGGCCTCAAGCCCGGCATACTGGTCCAGATCGAATTCAAGCCCCAGGTTCAATTCCAGCCCCCGGGGCCGGAGGTCCCGGAATTCCGTCAGGAACTCGAAAATATTGGTGATGTAGTTCCGGGAGGTGATGGAAGGATTGACACTGCGCTGATACCGCAAGTTGATATTGCTGGTCACCAGCGGTTTGTAAATCAACTCGAAGGTCCCCACCGGTTCGCCTGAATAGTTTCCCTCCCGGAAACGGATCCCCTCGAAACCCAGGGACACGATCGCGCCCAGTTTCTCGGTCATCTGGCCGTTGAACCAGCCGGACAGGTTCAAGCTGTCGTAATTCCTCTCCCGGCCGAAATCCGGCGAATCCCAGTTGGCGTTCCGGTAGCGCACGGACAGGGAAACCGCGGTTTTGGGCAGGAAACGATTCTCTCCTCGCAAGGTCAGGTTCTGCACGCCATAGTTCATCTGCTTGAGCAGGCTATTATTATACTGATTCCTTTCCCAGCCGTACCGGAGTTTTCCGATGAAGAAGCCGCTTCGGCTCGTGTAGTCCAGGCCGCCGGCCAGCTGGTTGTAGAACCGCTTGACCCTTTCCCCTCCCAGGGGATAGGGAATGTCCTGGATGATCGGATCGGAGGTCAATCGCCATTTCTCCTCCAGATCGAAATTAAATCCCTGGCCGGGGCTTTTCCACTTGATCAAATGATTGCCGAGGAAGTCCGGGTAACTGGTGGTGCTCTGTCGGTTGGCTTCCTGATCCTGGAAATAGGTCAGGTGCACCCTCAGGTTGGAAATCAGGGACCAGTTCCAGAGTTTCGATTCCAGTCCCAGTTCGGGGATCAGGTCGATAAAGGTGCTGGAGACCCGGGTGAGAGGCTCGGCATAACCGGGAAGGGCCTGGGAACCCCGGCGGAAAACGTTGCTGTCAAAGCCATATTTGATTTTGAGCAGTGGGTGGATGGTCAGGGGACGCAAGGTAATCCCGGAGGGTTCCTCCGCGTTCCCCGGGAACGGGAACCCGAACGCAGAGATGACCCAGGCGGCAAGAATAAATTTAAAAATCTGGCGCTGAAGCAAGGTTTATCTATAGATAGAAAGCCAGGGTTTCGGTTCCAGGCTCGGCTCGGGAAGAGCGAGAAGCTCTTTCTCGTCAAAGGTTACCAGGGGTGCGATCAACCTGACTACCTCCTCTTTCCAGTCTTTCTTGCTCCCTTCCAGGGAAAGACAAGTGAGAGCCTCTTCGAACCATTTTTTATACTGTTCCTGGAGAATCACCAAATTTTTAATCCCATTCCCCGCCCGAGCCGAATCGTTGGCGATAATCCCCTGTTTCGCTTCAACTTTCAGGCTATTGGCGTTGCCGATGTTGTCCCGGGCCTGGTTATAAAGCGGGTTCAGACAATCTTTCGCCACCAGGTCGTTTTTTTCCTTGGCTTTTTCCGCCAGGCCCTCGATGAATTTTTTAACCTCGGCTATATTGTTGTAGGCTTGATCCACGGTCAGAAGCATGCTTCCCTTCTCTTCCGCCGTCAGGTTCGGGGTGGTCTCCCCGGCCGCGGAGAGATATCCCAGCCGGGCTGTTAATATAATTAAAAAACAGGCAAATAAGACCGTTTGGCCCGCTTTACCTGCCACTTTTTTTCCCATATTACCCCTCCTCCATTCTTGTAATTTTGGACCCGGTCTCATAACTTCGACCTAAATTTATATTTTAACTATTTAACTATCGGAAAGCCACCCATACTATAACCATACCTTCCGCTTTCCTGATGATATAACAGTAGGTAATCGGGCAAGAGGGGTTATTACCCTGATTACCCCCGGATGATCACCAACTACTTAATTTCCGGGCTAATTAATTGATTTTTTGTTGAGGCGGAATTCTGAGGGAAGAAAATCTTTTCCCGCGGATTTCGCGGTTTCCAGGCCAAGAGGTTCAGCATCTAGGGTCCTTAAAACCTTGACCAGCAGATTGGGTTCCAGTTTCACCAATCGCTCCTTTAACCTAAGCTTGGCCGCCAGGTTTAAACCGGAAGATTGGGTGGGAAGGTTCTGGCCTCCGGCCAGGGATGGCGAACCCGCCGGGGGCGTCCCGGTTTCTTGCCGGGCCGTTTCTCCTGCCGGGCTCTTTCCCTGAACCGCGGGTGGGTTTCCAGCCCCTTCTGCGGGAACCTCTTGCAATACCGCGAGGGCCTGAAGGAATATTTCTTTCTCTTTGTCGATCTCGGCCTGAACCTCCATTTGTTTTAATGCCAGGAGAATATCCATCCCCTGCTGCCGGGTTTCTTCCCGCTTGGTTTCCAGGTTGGCGAGAATCAGGGCGATTCTTTTGATTAACGGATTGAATTTTAAAAAGTCCTTGGTTTCCCGGGCCACCAGCTTTTTCTGCAGGGCCACAAACCCGACTTCGGCCTCGAGCACCAAGCCCCAGCATTCATCCAGCTTTTGCCATTCTTTCCAGGGCGAAACTTCATTCTGGAGTTTTAATTCCTTCCGCACGGAATTAATCCATTCCAGACGGAGTTTCCCCTTGGCTTCCTCCTTCTGAATCATCTCGATCAATCCGGTCAAGTCCACCTCGCCGGGAAGACTCAGGCCCTGGAACTGGGACGTGGCCCCCGGAGTTTGATTCAGGGGCGACCTGGCCAGCAGGGCCTTGCGGGCCTGATCCGGGAGAAAATCCTGGGAGAGCTGGAAAAGCTCCTGATCCAGTTTCCCGAGCTCATCCTGGATCTGGTTGAGGCGGCAGATTTCGTTTTCGGCCTGGCCCGGGACGCAACCCGGCAGGAGCTTGAGGACCACCTCCTCCCAGAGATTAAGCACCCGTTCGAATTCCCGATCCATCTCTTTCCCGCGTATTTCCAGCTTGCTCTCCTGGAACTCCTCCCCCGCCCGTTTCCGGGCCCGATCCAGAAGATCCAAGATCCCGAGCTCCGAAAGCCCGCCGGTTTCCGGCCGGTCGGCCGCCAGGATCCGGCCAAAATCCTGAGCCAACCTTTCGAGCTGCTGGCTCCTGGCTTTCAGGGCTTCCAGAACCCGGACGGCTTCCTCGCTATATCCCATCCCCAGCAGACTGTAGGCCTCTCCCAGCCGGAATTTGGAATTGTTCGGATCCAGGGGATATTTCAGCGCCAGGTCCCGGGCGGCTTTCAAGCCGGCCGGGTAATCACCCCGGCGGAAGGCCAACAGAAAAAGCTCGTACTGGGCCTCGGGGAAATAAGGGGAATCGGAACTGATCGCCGCGTATTTCGGTCCGACCTCCCGGGATTTTTCCAGGAATATCCCGATCCTCGCCTGCGCCAGCAAGGCCAGGTCAGCCAGGGCTTTTTCTCCGTTTTTTTCCGCCAGCTGCTGACACTGGGTGAAAAGGGAAAGCGCCCCGAAAAGATCCCCGTTCTGCACCTGGGCCAGAGCCCGCAGATAGAGGGAACGGGAAAAGAACTGGCTTCCCGTCCGGATTCCGGAAAGGGTCAGCAAAGCCAGGGGAGCCATCTTGTCCTCTAACAGTCTTTTACCCCACCGGTAAAAAGACCGGTCCTCGTTTTTTATCGACGAGTATAATTTCCGGAAAATCCATTCGAAGGTTTGATAGTCACCCTGGTTTAAAAGCTGTTCCAGGTAAAAGACCTGCAGATCGGGAGGCAGCTCCGAGAGCTTCCTCTCTCCGATTAAAGACTGCAGGAGCAGATAACCACGGGACTCCTCCCCCTGGTCCCGGTAAGCCCTGATCCGGTAAAGGTTAATCTGGTCCCGTTCCGCCAGCGACAGGTTCGCCGCATACTTCTCCGCCAGGTCGGCCATCGCCTGGGCCCGGAGAAAATCGCGGTCCTGGAAAGCAACGGTAATCCCCAGGGAATACTCGCTCCCCCGCATTTTTATCAGCTCCTCCGGGGAAATCGCCGCTACCTGGCTCACCTGCTGCTTGAGCTGGAAAACCGCCTGGTTAACCGCTTTCGCCCTTTCCTCCAGGGCAAATATTTCCGGGCCGGCTGTGGCGGAGCCGGAAAAACTCAGCCACGCATGCAGCAAAACCAGTTTCAGGGCCAGACCGGTCATGGCCTGCTCCCGACCTCCCGGGTTTCGAGCCGGAGATCCAGTTTTAGTCTTTCCGAAAGCTCGAACCGGCCACCCCGGTCGAGGAGAGAAAGGCTCACGAGCGAAATTTTTCCCTCCGGGAAGGAAAGTTTCCGGGTCAGCTTGAGTTCGATCTGGTACTTCTGGAAATAATTGAACCACCCCCGCTTTCGTCCCCGGACCGAAACCAGCGCGGTTACCTGGTGCTCTCCCGGAACGACCGCGGCCTGAAATAAATCCAGCTCTTTCTGCCGGTCCAGTCTATCTTCTTTATCCTGGCGATCCACCACCAGTTCTTCATCGAGCCGGACCTGAACCGCCTCAATGTTGATAATGGGGTTGTAGCCATATTCCCACCGGATCCGGGCCAGCGCTCCTACCCTTTTTTCCTTCATCAACCCATCGCGCATGAGGTAAAGGTAGGTTTCCAGCAAAACCAGTTCCTGCCCGATCCCGCCGATCTGGATCTGAGCCTGGGCGATGGCTTCCTCCACCTGGGCCCGGGAAGCGAATTTCGAGGTTGCGGTTTTGATAGTCCCGGTCAGATTTTCCGGGGCGGTCGGGGCGGAACTCCCGGTCGGGCGGGTGGGCCCCGGGGCCTTCGCGGGATGAAGATCACCCTTGACCCCGCTCAGGCAGGACCATGACCATAATCCCGCCCACAGGATCAATCCGAAAAGCAATGTTGCCTTCTTCATCTGCCGGCTCCGGCACTCAGGCCTTCATCCGCCTTCACCTGGAATTTTTAAAATAAAGCCCGGGATCATCGGACCCCGAGCTTCTGGTTAGATCTGAACCCACGACCGAAAGTCAAACCGGACTATTCCTGGATTACAAATTCTACTCTCCTATTCATGGCCCTCCCCAGGGCGGTGGCATTATCCGCGATCGGCCGGGTTGCGCCATAACCGACGGCGAGCAGCCGGTCCTGATTTATCCCCTTGGAAATCAAATAATTCCGCACCGAGTCAACCCGTGCTTGAGAAAGTTTCATATTGTATTCATGTGAACCCATAATATCGGTATGCCCTTCAATAGTAAGTTTGATCGTCGGATTATCCCCGAGCACTTGGGCCACCTCGTCTAAGATAGGAAACGAGTCGGCGAGGATATCCGATTTGTCGTATTCGAAATGAATCTTCTCCAAAATTTGGATTTTCTTTTTCGTCAAACGCACCAGTTGTAACGGTTCGAGAACGAAATTCAGCTCGGTAACCTTGTTGGCCACAATAATGCCGTTCTTGGTTTGCGATTTAAAATTGGACGCTGCCGCTTTAACCGAGTAATTTCCCGGCGGAAGTTTTAGGAAATACTTGCCATTTTCCGGATCCCGAAGATCACCGAGTTCAACCTGAACCTCGGTGGGGGAGAGAAGAAAATCAACCCGTGTATCTTCCCCCATTTTAATTTCCACCTGTTTCGTCTGGGGCAAGAAACCTTGAGAAAAGGCAGTAGCTTGATAAATCCCTGGTGGTAAACTACCCATAAAATTGCCGCTGGCAGGATCAGTGGCAAGATTAGGAATCTTGGGCTGATCAAAATTAATAATCGCCGCCAGAGGGGTTTTTTCCTTTTCCATTTTTACGGAACCCAGCAACGTCCCTAACGGCGGTTTTATTGGTTCCAATACTATTTCCAAATGTGTTTCCCGTTCCTCCGCGATCAGAACATTCCGAGCCTGTTTGACAAAGCCAGCCGCCTCGACCTCAACTCGGTACCTCCCGGCCGGCAAAGTCCGGATAAACTCTCCGCTGGCAGGATCGGTAGCCAAGACTACCCTCTCAAGCTTTTCCGCCTGGGGAGGCTTTACCGGTGCCGGTTTCGGCCCCGAAACCAACGCCACCGTCATCTTTAACTGAAAATCAACCTGTGTCTCCTCTCTCTTTTCCACCTTTACTTTCTGCTCCGCCAGCTCATAGCCCGCGGCCGCAACCTTAACCTTATACTTGCCCGGAGCCACCTCGCCCCGATACTTACCCGTCTTCGGATCCGTCTTCAGCGCCGGCACCTGCGGATCGTCAAAACTAACCGTCGCCGCTAAGACCTTCCCCGTCGCGTCCGTCACCGTCCCCAGCAAAACCCCCTTCGCTAAAACCGGAGCCAATTTAAGCTTAAAATCCGCCAGAGTCTCTTCTCCCCCCTTAACCCTGACTTTATCCTCAAAAACCTCATAATCCTTCGCTAAAACCGTCACCTTATACTTGCCCGGCGCAATCTCCCTCCGATACCCACCTGTCTTCACATCCGTCTTGATTTCCGGCACCGTCGAATCATCAAATCGAATCACCGCCGACAAAGCCTTTCCCGTTTCATCCGTCACCAAACCCACCAAAAACCCCTTGTCCGCCGGAATCTCTAACTTCAATTGGAAATCCGCCTGCGCCTCCTCCTTCGCTTTAACCTCAACCTTCCCCTCCACCAAACGATAACCCACCGCTTCAACCTTAATCTTATACTTGCCGAGAGCTACCTCGCCCCGATACTTACCCGTCTTCGGATCCGCCTTCAGCGCCGGCACCCGCGGATCATCAAAACTAACCGTCGCCGCTAAGATCTTCCCCGTCGCGTCCGTCACCGTCCCCAGCAAAACCCCCTTCGCTATCACCGGAGCTACCACCGGAACTGTCGCCGGCTTCGGAAACTCCTTGGCCACCTCTACAAGCTTCAAATCAACTTTAACCTGACCCTGCCCCGCCTGATAACCCGCCGCCGACACCGTCACCTTATAACTCCCAACCTTCACCTCTCCCCGGTATTTCCCCGTCTTGGGATCCGTCTTCAGGGCCGGGATCTGCGGATCGTCAAAACTGATCGTGGCCGCCAGCATCTTTCCCGACTCATCCGTCACCGTCCCGGTCAAAATCGCCTTCTCGGGAGCGGCCGGAGCTAGCGACTTCAGTTGAAAATCCTCCGCCGTCTCTTCCTCGACCTTGACCTTAACCTTCTTGTCGGCCGGTTCTTAACCCTGGGCCTCGACCTTGATTTTGTACTTGCCCGGAGCCAGCTCTCCCCGGTATTTCCCCGTCTTGGGATCCGTCTTGAGCGCCGGAATCTGCGGATCGTCGAAAGTGACCACCGCAGGGAGCGCTTTCCCCGCCGCGTCAGTTATAGTCCCCAATAAAGCTCCCTTCCCCGGAGCCGCCACTGCCGCCTTCAACTGGAAATCCGCCCGCGTCTCCTCTTTTGCCCGAACCCCTACCTTACTCTCCACCTGAACATAACCCTGCATCATCACCGTCAACTTATATTTGCCCGGTGCAATCTCCGTCCGATAATAACCACCTGTCTTCGGATCAACCTTAATCTCCGGCACCGCCGGATCCTCAAAATGAATCACCGCCGGCAACCCCTTCTTCGCCTCATTCGTAACCAAACCAGTCAACACCCCCTTCTCCACCACCGGGGCCGGGGCCAGCTGCTTCAGTTGAAAATCCTCCGCCGTCTCTTCCCCAACCTTGACCTTAACCTTCTTGTCGGCCGGTTCATAACCCTGGGCCTCAACCTTGATTTTGTACCTGTCCGGAGCCAGTTCCACCCGGTATTTCCCGGTCTTGGAATCCGCTTTGATCGCCGGGATCTGGGAATCTTCAAAACTGATCGTGGCCGAGAGCGCCTTCCCGGTCGGATCCGTCACCGTCCCGAGCAGAATCCCTTTCTCCGGGGGAGCTTCGGTTTTTTCCTTTTTCTTGGCCAGGGATTTCAGCTTGAGCTCGACCTGAGTGGTTTCCCCGGCCTTGATGTTCACCTTCTTTTCCGCCGTTTCATAGCCGCCGGCTTCGACCTTGATTTTATAGCTGCCCGGGGCCAATTCCACCCGGTATTTCCCGGTCTTGGAATCCGCCATTACCCCCGATATGTTCGGATCGTCAAAAGTGATTTTCGCCGGGAGTCCCTGGCCCTCTTCACTGGTTATCACCCCGGAGAGATTACCCTGGTCCGGTACCGCCGGAGCTTTCTCCGCCTGGGCGGGGGCCGGGGCCGGGGGTTTGACTTCCTGCGCCACTACCTGGCCGCCTTCCAAGGCTCCGACCAGGAGTATTCCGGTGATTATCCTTCCCACCCGCAGGGCGGCGGAGGGGGGTAAAACCTGGCCGAGCAGATTTGACATGTTCTTCCCTCCAGGAAGCAGGGCTCGCGGTTTGGTGACAGGTTTGGCCTTGGGCTTGGCCGCAGGTGGAGTGGGGGCAGCGGGTACATTTGGTTTAACTACCGGTTGGGCGATCGGAGTCGTCACCGCCTTGGGAGCAACCCCCCCTTCCGTTTCGGGTTTCGGGGCTAAAGGCAGGGGAGCAATCGAAGCCGGAGGCAAGGGAGTCAGTGCCGGTGCGGGAGCAGTCGGAAGAGGAGCCATTCCCGGCCGGGCCGGAGGCGGAACCACGGGAGCGGTTGCCGCTCGGGGCGCGACCCCCTCTTCTTTCTTGATTTCCCGCTTCGGAGCCACGGGTCCGGGAACAGCACTTGAAATTGTTACTACCGCTGCCAACGGGGTATTAGTCTTGTCAATTACCCGGCCAGTAATGACACCGGCTTTGCTAATCGTCTTGAGTTCAAAATTTAATTCCATTTCTTTACAGCGCGTAATCAAAGCCATGCCCGATTGATCGAAATACCCAGATTTGGTTGCGGAAAGTTTTATGATACCTTCGGGTTGGTAAGTGCGGTATCTTCCTTCGTTGTTAGTGATTATCGATGAAGCCGCTCCTTCCGGGAAAACTATTTGGGCATTTTCCAAGGGAAGTTTGTTCTCAACATCAGAAATCCTTCCAGTGATGATTCCTAACCCGGGGCATTTATCCCTTGCTCCAAATTGATAATTGATTCCTACAATCGCCGCCCAGCTGGGCGCGGGCTGGGCGGCGATGTCTTCGACCGTCCGGCGGAAGGAATAGGTATACGCTTTGTTCATGCCCACGGAAATATCCACCCCCACGATGATCCCGAGATTTTCCAGGAGGTTGAGCCGGACGCCCGGGGTAATCCGCTGGGGGCTCTGGGTGAACGATCTGAATTTTTTGGTTTCGCGATCATAAATCAGCTCGTCATAATATTCAAGAAACGGGGTGAAATATTTCTGCGGAAACTCCACCCCCAGGCCCCAGCCGAGATATCCGCCCGTCCCGATCCCCAGGGCGTAGTTAAAAGCCGCCTGGCTGAACTGGGCCTGCTGCTGGGCGGTTTGATTTTGCGCCGCAGGAGCCAGGTTATAGGACCGGTCGTAGAAATACCCCAGGTTAAACAGCAGCCGGAGCGGAAACCGCTTGACTTTTTCGTATTGAACCTCGGAAAAATCGAAGGAGAACAAGAAACGACCGCCGCCGCTGAGGCTGTCTCCCAGCATTCCGATGTCATTCACCTGGGTAGAGATCCGCATCCGGGCTTCCGCCCCGATGCTCAGCGCCGGATCGGCGGCGTAACCGGCCTTGACGGAAAGATCGAAATCCCCCATCGTCTGGGCCAGGTAGGATTGATGAGGCTGGATCTCCCGGTTTTCAATCTGCTGGCCGGATCCGGTGGTGACGACGGCGGTTTCCAGATAATCGGTGATTGAGTAAGTGAACACCCCCGTGCCTTCCAGCCTCCGGCTGTTATAGCCCTGGATTAAACCGCTGCTAATGAAAAAACGGGTATAGGCCCCGACGGAAGCGCTGCCCTTGGGCGGGGTAATCGGGCTTAAAAGCCTGAGCATCCCGGTTCCCCCGGTCAGCGAGGCCGCCAGCGGATAGGCCGGTTTCGCCTCCTTCCATCCCGGTTGGGCCCCGGTCACCCCGCCCGGATACGAGGCGGCTCCGGCCCCGCGAGCCAGGAGAAAAAGCAGCACCCAGCCCGTTAAAATCACCCCCGTAAAAAACCGTTTATATTCCCCGGAATTAATCATGCCCTTCAACCTCCCTGTCGAATTGATTCGAGAAAATGCTTCGACCGGAACTCTCCTCCGATATGGTAACGGATATAATTGGAAATAATCCCCCTGAGTTCCTCAATTACCGGGGGAGAAATTCTCAGCCGGTTCAATCCTTCCCAGCCCAGGCTGGGCACGCGATTCAGGATGGCCAGGCTTTCCCCCGTGATTACCTGCCCGGAAGAACCATTATAGCAACCCGGGCAGAGGATTTCTCCCGCTTCCATTAAAAAACGAAAATTCCCTTTTCCCCCGCTTTCCTTCCCGCAGGATCGACAGGACCCGGATTTGGGATGGTATCCCGCCGCTCCGATCGCTTTTATCTCAAATTTCCGAGCCAGACCGTCGGGATGATCTCCCGATTCCAGCCTCTGCAATCCCCAGAGCAAAAGCGCGAAGGCCTCCGGGTTGGCTTCCCGTTCCGGAAACAACCCGCTGATGATTTCCGTGAAATAAAAACCCGTCCCAAACCGGAGCACCTCGTTACGGATCAAGTGAAAGGATTCAATCGGCTCGCAGAATTCCAGCCTGATCAAATCCTGGTTTTCCCAGGAACGGAAATGCATCTGCACATATGTAAGGGGATCCAGCCCCGCGCCAAACCTTTTCCGGCTCCTGGACCCGCCCCGGGCGATCCCCCTGATTTTCCCATATTCAGGGGTAAACATGGTAATTACCCGATCGGTTTCCTGCCAAGGTACCGATTTTAACACCAAAGCCGGGGTAATTTTCACTATCTTCTCATCTCGATTATAAAAAATCAAGAAAAAGTTATGCTTAACAATTACTCATCCCGCTTAATTCTCATTTAACTATAATATATTAATCAGGATTCAAACGGAATCTCCCCAACTCGGTTCCCAATTCCCGGATTAATCCGTCCAGGTTTTTCCCCGAGCCCACTACCCGGTTAGTTTCCGCCAGCGATTGTACGGTTGATTCCCGGATCTCCTCGACCAGGCCGACCATTTTTCCGGCTTTCTCGATCTCCTCCTTAATAATATTTTGGAAGTATTTGATCATCTGGGTTATCTCTTCCACTCCCAGTTTTATCATCCGGCTGCTCTCCGCCTGGCTTTCGGCGATGCGCTTGAGTTCGGACACCACTTCCTCCATCCTCTGCGCGTGACCGAGGATTTCTTCGACCCCGACCTTTTCCAGGTTCGTCCCGATCCCCGCCAGCCGGCTTTGAATGGGGACCAAATCCACCCGCACCGCTTCCCCCGGGCCTCCGGTCTGATCACCGAGGGCCGATTCGATTGCCTGCGCCACCGCGGCAATCTTCTCCGCCTGCTTTCCGATCTCGATCAGCCATTGCTCGGCCGAATCCAGGCAAGCCAGTTCTTCTTCGATTTTCTCCCGGGACTGGACGGAGGCATGCTGGGAAGAGCCCGAGATCTGTTGCAGGGATTTAATCAGGCCCGAGACCTCCTGGGTGGAATTGGTAACCCGGTCCGCCAATTCCTTGATCTCTTCCGCTACCACCGTGAAACTCCTTTCGTACTCCACCGAACCGACCGCGATGATGCTGGCATTCAAACCCAGGAGATTGGTCCGTTCCGCCACCCCGTTGATCAGTTTCACTACCCCGGCAATCTTTTCGATGCTTCCGGATAAATTTCGATAGGTCTCGATTCCGTGGGCGGCCGAATCCCGGATCTTTTCCGCCCCGCGAACCGCCGCGCGAACCTGGGCCTTGGCTTTCCGGCCGCGTTCGGAAACCTCCCGGGCCAGCCCGGCTGATTCCCGCGCCTTCTCCAGGATTTGCGTGCTGCTCCCGGAGAAATTCCGGGCCGAGTCGAAAACCGAATTGAAAGTCTCCGACATCCGCCCGGCCGAGCTCTGGCTCTGGGCGATCAGCCGCTCGATTTCCTTCAAGGAACCCCAGACGTTTTCCACCGCTCCCGACATTTCCCTCAGGTTATGGAATACCTCGCGGTTGCTGGAATCCATCTCGAAAATCGAGGAGGATGACTCCTGGGCCAGCGCGGAAAATTGCGAAACCATCTTTTCCAATCCCCGGAGGGTTTCCATGATCGTGTGGGCCGAGGCTTGGATGGACTGGATCGCCAGCACCTGTTTTTCCAGGACCTGGCCGACCTGGTCTCCGGTCCGGATGATTTCCGAAATCCCCGCCTGGACATCCCGGGAGGCCACGTCGATTTCTTGAACGATCCCCCTTAATCCCCGGGTCATTCTCTGGAAATTGCTGGCCAGGTCCCCGATTTCATCGCCCAGCGGGATCCGGATCCGCTCCCGTAAATCCCCGGCGGAAATGCGCGTGGAAGCCTGCAGGATTTTCTGGAAAGGCAGGGAAATGTCTTCCGCGGAAAGCCGGGAAATCCCCAGGGAAAGCACCAGCCCCAGACAAAAAATGGCCAGGATAAATTTGAAAATCCAAGTCATCTCCTGGTGAAAGGTGGAAAGGGGATACCGCACCAGCAAATACCGGCCCTCCGTGATCTGCTGATAAAGCAGCAAATCACCGGGCCCGTAGTCGTAAATTATCCCTTCTTCGTTCCGCTCCAGTACGGCCCGCACCCGGTCCAGAAGATTGAGAAAGTCGATTCGCTGGGCCCAAAGGAAAAACCGCGACTGTTTCTCCTGTTTCCCGGGATTAACGGCCAAGGCCAGCTGGGAATATTCTTTCTTTTCTCCTCCCAGGATCTCCTTCCGGCCGAGATCCAGAAAAATCATCCGGGTTCCAATCTGTTTTGACCGCGCATGGAGCCAGGCCAAACGCTCCTGGGGGGAAAACCCGGTCAGGCCGTCATCCGGAGGGAAACCCGTTTTCCAATCCGCACCGATCTCCTGCAGCCGGGCCAAGCCAAACCAGGCGGTTTGCCCTTTTAAGGTCCGGATGGTGTAGGTGGAAACCAGCAGGGCGAGCAGGGAAAGACCCACGACCAGGAGGATCAGAAAACTGAACATCAGCTTCAGGCGGATGGGGAAATATATTTTTTGGAAACCGCGGGCCGGCAGGCTCCCCACCGGGACCGCCTCTTCCAAAACCCGGGAAAGAATGATTTTGAAAAAATAGAAATTCAGCAGGAACGTGGCCATCCCGGTGCACAAAACCGTGGCCCCGATGACCACCGCCTGAACGTAGGTCAGATGCAGGTAGAAGATCCCGAGCAGGGGGAAAACTATGGCCGAGAAAACCCAGAGCCAGAAACCCAGCAGCGACCCGCGGAGAGGAAAAGCCAGAGCGTCCCGGACGACGGCCGGGATTTGCTCCGGCGGGGTTTCCCGGCCTTCCTCCCGCTCCCGGAGCAAAAGGAAGATCCGCCTAAGCCAGTACTCGTTCCCGATCACCTGCACGAGGAAAGTGAACATTACCACCGGCAGCAGATACTGGGGGGCCCCCACCACCTGGTACAGGGAAATCGCGGGAGAAGTCGCCACGAGAAAAATGCAGGGAAAGAATATCCCCAGAAAAATGGACGCGGCGGAAAAAGCCAGGATGATCCGGCTCCGGACCGCCCAGACTTTTTTTCCTCCCCCCCGCTTTAAAAGCCACTCAAACGGCATCGTCGTGTAAAATTACCAGCGGAATTTCTCCACCTCGCCTTGCAAGCGGTCCGCTTGAATTCCCAGAAAGGCGATCACCTTTTCCAATTCCCGGGAACGCATGCGATTGGCGTCGGCCCCGACCTGGATCTCCCGCATCCCCCGGACAATTTTTTCGGTGCTCTCCCGGCGGGAAATGCTGACCCGCTCAAATTCCCGCGCCATCTGGTCGATGTTCTCCGTCGCCTTCTTGATCATCGCGCTCCCCTGGGCCAACTCGGTCATGGTTTTTTTGATCAGGATACTGAATTTTCTAACCTCTTCGAAATTCGTCACCACCTCGGTACTGATCCGGCTCTGTTCATGGCCCACCCGGGAAACCTCCCCGGCCTCGGCTGCGAAGCCCTGCAAGCTGGCCACCACCCGGTTGACCCCTTCCACCCAGTCGCTGATCACCCGGTCGATCAGAAGCATCGCGTCCTTGAGCTGGGTCAGCACCTCGTCCATCTCCTGGATCTTCTCCTTGACCCCCTGCGCAACCTCCACCCCCGAGTGGGCGTGTCCGGCCCCCGTCTTGATCGCTTCCACCGCCTCCAGCCCCTGCATCTGGACCGCCCGGATGAGATCGGTCACGTTCGCAATCGAGGTGCGGGTCTGCTCGGCCAGTTCGCGGATTCCCCCCGCCACCACGGCGAAGCCTCTTCCTTCCTCCCGGGCCTGAACCGCGATAATCGCGGCGTTGAGCGAGAGCAGCCGGGTATCCTCCGCCACCTCGTCAATAACGGTGAGGATCCCCCCGATATCCTCGGCCCGATCCTTCAGGCTGCCAACCTGCTCCGAATCCAGATCCGCCAGTTTTTTGATCTGGGTCATGGTTTCTCCGGTATTCTGGGCGGTCTTCGACACCTGGCCGGCCATCCCGGAGATGGTCTGGGCATTCTCCACCGCCTCCCGGGCCTGATTCTTCACCGTCCGGGCGGATTGCTGGATGGATAAAATCCTCTGGGTCACCCCCTCGGCTTCTCCGACCAGTTGATTGACCTCGCCCGCCAGACCTCCGACGGCCTCGTTCAGTTTCCGGATGGTCCCGTCTGCCTCTTCGATAACCTGGAAAAGCAAATCCGCCCGGGGCGACACCTCGTTGATCTTCAGCTTCAAGTCCCCGGTATATTTGGAAATATTTTCCCCGGCTTCGGAGAGGATCCGGGTATTGTTGGTCGTCTCCGCCACCGTTCTGCTCATCTCTTCCGCGGCGGAAATTCCTCGTTCCAGAGAGGTGGCCTGCAACTCCGCGCGGAGGGAGATCTCCTTAACCGAAGAAAAAATCTCCTGGTTTACCTTCTGAATCTCCTGATAGGTATAATTAATTTTTCGGGTCATCCGGCCCAGATCCCGCAGCATTCCTCCCAGACCGTCGGAGAGAACCCCCACCTCGTCTTCAGTGATCGGAAGGGGATAGCTCCGGAAATCACCCCGGGCCGCGGATTTTATGACCTTCCCCAGCCGGGAAATCGGCCGGGATACGTCCTGCGCTGCGAAAAAGGCGCAAATGATGGTGATGAATAAAATCCCCCCGACCAGAACCACCAGGGGTAAAACCCCTCCGGAGGCTCCCGCCGAGAATCTGGGAATGAACGCCCCTTCGAGCAGAAAGTTTCCATGGGAAAGGGGAACCCTCAGGATCAGGAAATCGGGCGGAGGAGTTAAAGATTTCTTCCCCGTCCCTCCCCGGACCAGGCCCTGCGCATCCACGATCCGCAACCGGGCCAATTCCGAGAGCTTCGCCTGCTCCAGAAACTTTGTCAGCTCCTCTTCCACCCCCGCTCCCTGGGTGTTGATTTCCTCCAGCTGGGTGGAGAGGCGATAAAGTTCTTTCTTGGCCAGCTGATTAAAATTTTTTCTCGCGATATCTCGGGAAATATATAAAAGACAGACCGCCGAAAAACAAAGAAAAACCCCGACAAAAAGAGAGAAAGTAAATAAAAATTTGGACCGGATCCCGGCCCGGATAAAATCCGGGTCGGCTTCAGTAATCTCGATTTCTGAACCCAGCCATTTCTCCAGCAAAGGTTGGAGCGCCCGCTTGGTCAGGTAAAACTGATAAAGAGCCGCGGTGGTTCCCCCGGTGATAACGGCCCCGTAAAATATTCCGATTTTGATTGGTTCCATCCCGGAGAAAATCCAGATGAAGAAGGCCGCCAGTGCTCCCGAAACATACCATCCCAGGAGCGAAGCCAGGGCCGAAAGGAAGGGTAACCGGTGCGCGGCGGAAATCGCCTGAAGTTTTTGTTCCGGGCCCATTTCCGAGAAATCCCGCTCGAGCAAGGGTTTGAGCCAGATGCGCTTGAGCACCAGGCGCACCGGCCAAACAAACACCACCATGGTCAGAATGGTGATGATAATCGAGATTTCAATCTCCGATTTGGAGAACGAAATCAGGTAGTAGGTCAGTAAAAAAACCAGGAAAAGACCGGTGGAAACGATCAGGGTTTCCAGAAGATTAACGCGCGTTCGTAAATTCACCGATTATCCTTCGGGATTGGGAACGGGCAGCCGCAGATGGACTACCCTTCCGGAGGAACCCAGGGCGGGGAGAGGTTTTCCGTTAAAGATCAGTTCTATTCCTCCGGCATTTCCAATCAACAAGTCAAAATTTTGTTGGCCTTTGATTTTGTAGGTTTCTCCCGGTCGCAGCAGGACTTCCTGGGCCTCTCCTCCGTCAATGCTGAATTTAACCCAGACCTCTTCCCGGGATAAAAAAATCAATGGTACCTCCGCCCCGTCCAACGGCGGAACCCCGGGACCCGGGGCCGGGTTTACCGCGGCGGACGAGCCGGGGGGGAAGGTTTCCGTTTCCGCCGGGTAGCTCACCGCCAGAGGCGCGGTGATCTCCTCCACCCCGCCCCCGCTTTTCACCGCCGCCGCCGGTTTTTCCCTCCCGGAAAGCCAGGAGAAAATAGCCCCCCCTCCCAGGAGCAGCACCAACCCGGCTATTCCCAGGCGGATCCACAGGGAACCGGCCGCCGCTTCGGGCTTTTTTTTATCCTCCGCCGCCTTCTTTTCGGGCGGCTTGATTCCCGACCGGAATTGCTCAAACCGGCGCATGATCTCTTCCAGGGGAAGGTTTAATTCGCGGGCGTAATTGCGGAGGTATCCCCGGACAAAAGTTTCCTGGGGCAGGAACCGGTAATCATCGGTTTCCAGAGCGTCCAGGATGAACTTGGAAATCCTGGTCACCCGGCAAAGTTCTTCCCGGCTGATTCCCCGGGCTTCCCTTTCCCGGCGGAGAAATTCTCCAAAGCTCTCAGGTTTTTCTGCCATTATTTCTCTCCCCCACCCGGGGGCCGAAGACATCCGAGCTACTTATCGCTCGGGCTGCACTTAAGCAATTTAAGATATCGAGCGGCGGTTCGGGCGATTTCTCCCTCTCCCCCCAGTTGTTGAGCGCGATTGAAATTTATACAGGCCTCCTGCGCCCGGCCGGTTTTGATGTAAGCAAGCCCTAAATTCAAGAAAACCTCCACATACTGCGGGCAGTATTTATTGGTTAACCGGAACTCGAATATGGCATCCTCGTATTTGCTGGTTTCCATGTAAGCCTGGCCCAGGTAATTGTGCGCCAGGCAAAAGCGGGGAGATTCCACCAGGGCCTGTTTGAATTCTCCGATCGCCTGGGAATAATCCTTCTTCTTGAAAAAAGCCCATCCCAGATTCACCCGGGCCCGTTCGGGGGTTTGGTAAAGTAAATTTTTCAGGGCTTTCTCGAAACAGGTTATGGCCTTGTCCCATTCGCCCTGGTCCAGGTAAACCACGCCCATGTTATTGCAGGCTTCCGAGAAATCCGCCCTACATTTAATCGCTTTCTGAAACGAAGCAATCGCCTCTTCCCGGCTGCCCTTGGAAAAATAAGCCAGCCCGAGGGCGTTTAAAATTTCCGCGTCATCGGGCGCGAATTCCCGCGCTTTTAAAAGCTCGCCCAGAGCCCGGGTCGCATCTCCCTCATTGAGGTAGGAAACCCCCAATTGAAAATGAACCTGGGACTGGTCGCCTTTCTTGATTTCCTTGTCGGTCGCGCATCCCCCCAGGCCCCAGAGAATCGCCCCCAGGATTATCCCCCATCTAGAAAGACGCAAGAATCCTCCCCCAGAGGTTAAGGGCCGGAGCCGCATCCTGGGCCGGGGCCGGCGCGGTTTGTTTCCCCTTCTCCGAATCCGGAATTCCCCCGGAGTCGGAGGAGACTTTACCCTGGTCCGGAACCACCGCTCTGGCCCGATTCGAACCCCGGGCCTCCGCGACCGGTCGCACCCCGGGTTTTTCTTCCGGCCGGGAGGAAGAGACCTTGGCCTCCTCCTCCAGGACCTCCTCGGTCAATTCCTGCGGGGTTTCTTCCACCGGCGCAGGGAAAAATGGCTGCTGCTGGACATATTCCTTCCGTTCGTCCAGGGAGAGGGAACGAAGATCCACCCGATCCATGATGAAACCCATGCTTTCGAGAAACATGAAGGCCTCGTCCAAAACCTTGGAGTAATCCTTCTGCTCGACCATTTCATCATCCCGGCGATAGATAACCCCCCGGCCCGAATTGATGAGAAAAAGAAAAATGTAAAAGATAAAGGCGGAACCTTTGCGGGCTGAGACAATATATGCTTTAGTCGATTCCGCCGAGTGATCCGCGGGAGCCACCAGGATGGTGTTGACCGAGTAGCAAACCTCAACCATCTCTTCCGGCTTTACCGGAATAAAAAGCTGGGTCTTATCAATCTCAAACATGAGCTAAATTCTGATCTGAACTGATGTTTAACCCCTTAAATTTATTGAAATTTAAATTATCACCAAACCCTATAGTTGTCAATTTGGCGGGAGTTGTGCTAAATAACTCTCCAAATATCAAGAGAATATAGTATGAGTAGCTTATTCATTGCCGATGCCCACCTGACCGGAAGACAGGATCCCAACCAATCCAAATTGGTCGAATTCCTGCAGGCCCTGAGCCGGGGAACCCCGGAACCAGAATCCATTTTCATTCTCGGGGATCTTTTTGAATTCTGGATCGGGGAAAATTTGGTCGCGCTTTACGAATACGGGCCGGTAATTGAAGCCTTCCGGAAATTAAGCACCCGGGGGTGGAGAATAAACTACATTGAAGGAAATCATGATTTTTTTTTGGATTCCCTGCGAACTCAGGTAGCCAACCTCAGGATTTATCCGAACCCGGCCGAAATTCACCTTGACGAAAAAAAATTTTTTCTCGCCCACGGTGACACCCTTACTCCCTCCGATCTGGGTTGCCGTCTGCTGCGTTTTATCCTGCACAACCGGCTCATTCTTTTTCTGGCCAACAATCTCCCCCCCGGTCTGGTCTGGAAAATCGCCTTCCGCCTGGCCGGGTTAAGCCGCCAGCACCATTATCTCCCCGAGGAAAATCCTCTCCGCCCGGTCTTCATCGACTTCGCCCGGGGGAAAATCCGGGAAGGGTTTGATTTTATTATT
Organism: Pseudomonadota bacterium; assembly: GCA_026388655.1. Lineage (GTDB taxonomy): Bacteria > Desulfobacterota > JAPLJL01 > JAPLJL01 > JAPLJL01 > JAPLJL01. The sequence goes on along the minus strand of JAPLJI010000187.1, from coordinate 5,943 downwards.
CTGGCCCATTCCCATCAGGCCGAGATCCTGGCGCTCACGGATAAGAACCGGTCCGGGTTCTATGCCAACCCGGGGGATTGGATGGGATCGCGGAGCTATCTGAGGTGGGCTTCCGGCCAACTTGAATTGCGCTCTTTTCAAAAATAATTAAAAATTTTTGTATTTCCTTCTTTGCTGACTTCAGAACTGAGTTTTATCTTGCCTTTAGTCGAAGTACCGCCGGCTTGGGACTTTCTGCCCAGCCGGAATATTGCAACGATCTTCCCTTTCCTGCATTTCATTTTCAGCGCAAAATCCGCTTATTACCGCTACTCGCCGTCAATTAAAAGTTTTTAACCGTTTAATGATTTTTTTGACCGATCGATGAAAGAATCCTCCTGTTTTTCTCCTTACTTCCTTATCTTTTATTCCAAGTTAGGATGAATTAACCCGGGAGGGAATCACAATGCATAAGGTTGGAATCATTATTAATCCCAACGCCAAGGCCAACTCCCGCCGGCACGATTTGAAAGAGCGCCTGGAAGCAATCATCGGCGACCACGGACTGGTCCGGGTAACCCGGGAAATACCGGAGGTTTATAAAGTTGCCGAGGAATTTATCCAGGAAAAGGTAAACATCCTGGGAATCAGCGGCGGTGATGGAACCATGCAGAAAACCATCTCCCGATATATCGAGGTCGGGGGGGAAAAAAATCTCCCCAAGATCGCCGCCATCCGGGGTGGAACGATGAATACCATCGCCAATTCCATGCGGATTAAGGGTTCAACCGAAGGCATCATTTCCCGGATCATGGAAAGGATTCGGAACCGGAAACACCTCGATGTCAAGGAAATCGACCTGATGAAGGCGGATCGGAAAGAATTCGGGTCCCTGTTCGGGATCGGTCTTTCCTACAATTTTCTTGATGCCTATTACGAAGGGGGAGATACCGGACCCTGCAAGGCGGCCAAAGTCCTTATGCGCTGCATCGGCTCGGTGGCGACCCGGGGAGACTTTTCTCGGAAAATGACCGCCCCGGTCAAGGCCAAGGTTTACCTTGATGGCAAACAGGTCCCGGTATCGGAAGTCTCGGCTATGTTAGCCTGTACCATCAGCGATATCGGTCTCGGCTTCAAGCCGCTTTACCGGGCCGAGGAAAAAGAAGGATATTTTCATAGCATCACCACCGGGCTGAGCGCCAGCCAAATCGTGATGCGACTGCACAAGCTTTTCCTCGGGATCCCGATTAAGAATGACCTCACCCACGACGATATCGGCCGGGATCTCCGGATCGAACCGGAAAACGGAGAGATAAAGTACATGCTCGACGGCGAACTCTTCACCCACCGGGGACCTCTCCAGCTGCAAATCGGGCCACGGATCCAAGTGGTCAGCGCTTAAGTAAAAAGCCCCGTCCACCGGACGGGGCTTTCCAACCCAACTAAAGCCAATCTTCCCTCTGATAATATTTATTTTCCTTCGGTTTTTTCCAGGGTTATTTCCACCCGGTTCACGGTCACGTTCGTTATTTTAATCGTAAACCCGGGCAGACTTTTGCTCAGCAATTCATCGGCCAGGCTCTGGCCATCCCCCCGGTACTCGATATCCACCTCGGCCACCCCGTCATTGCTGATCGAGCGCTGGTGCACCGCGTCCACGCCCCGGATCTCTTTCCGAAGCAAGGCGAAGAGCCCGCTCAGGTCAGCGTAGCTCTTTACTCCCTTGATGCTCAGCCGGACCTGCGCGCTCCCGGCCACTTCCTTGCCCCACCCCTTCAGGATTTTATCCATCAAGGCCTGGGCGGTTTTCTTGGCGGCCTGTTTCAGGGCATTGGTCCCGGCGGTAACCTCGTCAATATGCACCCCGGAAGCGCTTTCCTGGGCGGTGGCCAGGATCCGGCCGGTATCGGCATCCACCGCTTTCAGGGAAATATTGGCCTGGACGCTTTTCATGGAGGTTCCCGCCACCGAGCCGGAAAGCTTGGCCAGGGCTTTCCCGAATATCACCACGTCCGCGTCCGCCTGGGCCCCCAGGGTCTTCACCTGCTGTTCGGTTAAATCCTCAGCCCGGAAAGCCTTGCTCACCTTGATTTCCTTTTTGACCGCTTCGGGATCGACAAAGTGAAATCCCTTTTCCTGGAATTCGGAGATCAAGGAGTTTTCCGTAACTCCCAGATCCACCGAAGCTGCCTGGGGATTCCACCAGTAATGCAAAATGACCTCTCCCACGTTCTGTTCCGCGATCATCACCATCATCCGGGGCATGTGTTTTGCCTCCAGAAGCAACCCGATGGCGGCTAGGTCATTTTTTATCTGGGTTAAGGACACCTCGGCTTTAATCCGGATCCGGTAAAGCTCGCCTTCCGCCCCTTCGGAAACCACCTGGTAGGTGCGCACGTAACCCGAGGTCTGGCTGTAAATTTTATCGGAGAGAAGCTGGAAGTTCTCCACGATGGTTTCGGACGAAATCATGGTCCCCACCGCCTGTTCGATCGCCTTGCGCATGGCATCCCGCATCGCCTCGTCCCGGGCTTTGGCTTGATTTCCCACGGTGACCGCCCCCACTCCTTCGGCGATCACTTCCTTACTGTCATCCGCCGCCGGGCAGACCCCGGGAGACCCGAAGATTGTCGTTCCTACGATGGCAAACCAAACTATTAACAGCCAAATCCCCGTTTTTGTTTTCATAGCGCCTCCTGAATTTATCCTCGGGTTACTTCCCGTTCACGGCAGAAAAATATTTTTTAGTCCACTATGATTGCCACCCGGCCCTTGAAAAGAAAAGATTGGTCCACCCCCGGTTCCCGGAGGCGATCGGCGTCGGCCTTGGAAATCACCAGGCTGGAATTGGCCGGATTGATTTTAACGGCTTTGACCACGATCGGCTTGTCCCCGACCCGTCCGCTTTTCTTGGCTTCTTCCAGGCCCTTGAAATATCCGGCCAACCCGTCTCTTAAAGCGGATTCATTATTGATTTTGGTTGAGCCATAGACCTCATTTCCGGCTTCATCGGTAACCCGGGGGGAAAGGGAAGCCACGAAGCCTGTTCCCCGTGCGTCTACGATCAGGCCGCTGCCGACGCTTTTTCCTCCCCCGTTGGCCTCGTGTTCCCCGGTGGGGGGCAGGGCCAGATTGGAAAGGGTTCCGGAAATGGGCATTTCCACGATAATATCCACTGCTCCATCCGAGAAATATTTGGTATTCTGCACCCTCGCACCCTTGACCATCCCTTCCACCTTGGCCCGGATCAGGTCGCTCTTCAGCATCTGGTCGCCAAAGGTGGTGTCGCTGGTAATCCGGATCCCTTTAATAACCTCGAGAATGTTCCTGAGCGCGTCCATCTTGGCCGCTCTCTCCGCCCCCAAGCGCACCACCGCCACGTTCTGGGCGTCCAGATTGGGGGCTCCGCTCCCCCGGGCCCGGATCTGTTTCGAGGTCCAGTTAACCTCCCCGTGACCGATCGGCTCGATTACCCCCTCATCCTGGAAAAGCTCCGCCGCCCCGGCCGGAATTGCCGCCAGCGCCAAAGCCAAAGACAGAAAAAACGTGGATATAAGCCTTTTCATGCCCACCTCCTTACTTTGCGAATTATGATAGTGTAATCGATTAAATTATTCCACTATGTGATGTGAGCCACAATCAACCCTTCGACTTCCCCGATTTAAAGCCCGGGGTACGCTCAGGATCAAGGAAAGCGTCAAAGAACCAGGCTTGAGAGTACAGCTAAACTCCCGACTGCCCAGCAATAATAGGCAAAACCCTTGAGCCGGTTTGCTCTGACGATCCGCAGAATTAAATTGATGGTTAGTATTCCCGTTAAAACGCTGGCGGTAAACCCTATCCCATATAATGTCCATTCCCCGGGGTGAACCTGACCCGCGTTTACTATTCCTTCCAGCAAAACGGCTCCGGCCACGGCCGGGAGCGAAAGTAAAAAGGAAAACTTAACCGCCTCCTCGCCCTTTAGCTCTCGAAACATGCCCATTGAAATCGTGGCTCCGGACCGGGAGATCCCGGGCAGCAGGGCCACCGCCTGGGCCAGGCCGACTAAAAGTGCGTCCCCAATTCGGAAATCCCTGATTTTTTTCTCCCCCTTTGCCAATTTGCCGGCCAGGAATAAAAATGAGCCGGTAATTACCAGGTTGATCCCGATAATCAAAACGCTTTGAAAAGTTTCTTCAATCTTCTCCCGGAAGGCAATCCCCACCACCCCGGCGGGAATACTGGCTCCGACGATGAGAATCACCAGCCACCGCGCTTCCGAGACGGACCACCCGAAAACCTCCTGGTTGGCGCTCCCCGGGAGCAACGATTTGCCGATCGCGATAATGTCCCGGTAGAAGTAAAGAAGCACCGCCAAAAAAGTGGCCGCGTGAAGCCAGGCGTCAAAGAAAACCCCGGGTTGTTGAAAACCCGGAATCAGGTTCTGGAAAAGGACCAGATGTCCCGAGCTGGAAATCGGGAAAAATTCAGTCAAGCCCTGGATTATCCCGAGAACCAGCGCATTCCACCAGTTTATTAGCAGTACTCCTCCAACCATTTTTTCCACCCAACACCTAACTCCCCACACCCGACTTCTTGGCCGCCTGAATAAAAGTGGAAATTATCCGCTTCTGGGCGGGAATATTCATCAACCTTTCGGGATGCCACTGGACCCCGATCACAAATGAATGGGAACCCGACTCAATCGCCTCGATAACCCCATCGTCGGAATGGGCGCAATCCGCAAGCCCCCGGCCCAAATTTTTCACCGCCTGGTGGTGTGTACTGTTCACCATCATCCCCGGCTTTTTCACCATCCAAAAAAGCCGGCTCTCCTTTTTGACCAATACCGGGTGTCTCTTTTTCCCGCCCCCTTTTTTCCCGTGGTGATAAGCTCCCGGAAACTGCCGGGGCAAATCCTGATATAGACTCCCGCCAAAAACCACGTTGATCAGTTGCATCCCGCCGCAGATTCCCAAAACCGGCAGATCCCTTCGCAAAGCCCATTTAATGACCTCGGCTTCGCATTCCGTTCTCTCCGGCTTAATCCTTCCCAGTTCCGGGATGGGTTTCTCCCCGTAATAGCGGGGATGGATATCGAAATTCCCCCCGGTGATCAGGACCCCCGAAACCCGATCGATGAAATGGCGCAAACTGCTTCGCAGGTAGGAAGACAAAACCGGCACCCCTCCGCACTCCTCCACCGCGCGCAAGTAATCACGCTTGATCGAAAAGACTTCCTCCATCTCTGATTTTTCCAGGTCCGGGACGATTAGGATTAAAGGCTTTCCTCTTTTTTCGTTTTTGGCCTTTTTGTTTTTCACTTGCGGCTACCTTTATTGTCTCCGGATCACGCGTCCCGCCCGGACTCCCGTATGCCTGCCTTCCTCAATAGTAATCTTACCGTTGACGATGACATAATCGATCCCGGCCGGATACCGATAAGGCTCGGCATATGTGGATCGGTCGGAAATCATATCCGGCGAAAAAATCACCAGGTCGGCGAAGTATCCCGCCTTTATAACTCCTCGATCTGCAAACCCCAGCTTCCGGGCCGGCAGGCCGGTCATCTTGTAAATCGCCTGGGGAAACGATAGAAGTTTTCTCTCCCGCGCGTAGGTTCCCAAAATCCGGGGAAAGGTACCAAAGGCCCGCGGATGAGGCTTCCCCTGCCGGAGCGGGCCCCGGATTGACCTCACCGCGCTGTCGGAGCCAATCATCACCCAGGGTTTGGTCAGTATCTTCTCCAGGTTTTTTTCGCTCATCGCCTGGATATGGATCGAGGTGTAGAACCGGTCATTTTTCAGAAGTTTCAGCGCAAACATCGCGGGATTTTTCCCCCGGCAGGCCGTCCAGACGCTTTTCCCCTCCCATTTCTGATTTACCCTCCTCTGGACCTGTGAAACGATCACCCCCCGCCAGTATTTTTCATCATGGGAGGCATCAACCTCCTCAAGCAGACGGCGAAAAGTTCGGGGGGAA
>JAPLJI010000073.1 GCA_026388655.1 Pseudomonadota bacterium | reverse complement strand
AAAGGAAATAGGGCTCGAGCGGATAAACCTCATTCTTCATGAACTCGCGGATCATTTCGAGAATGGCCTGCATTTTTTCCGGAATCGTGAAATCCATTTTCTCTACCTCCTGGGTTACTTATCCTTTCGGTTGCAGACCGCAGATTAGGAGACGGTATACTGTCTCTTCTCGGACTTCTCCCCGTCTACCGTCTGCCATCTACCTATATGTGATCATTCCTTCGTCCTCAAGATGCGGCGTCTGGTTGAACCCGGTCAGGGTAAACCGGTCCCGGCTGTAGGTGAACTCGGTGATGCTCGTGTTCTTGATGATCCACTGCAGGCTCAGGGCCTTCCGCCCGGACAAGCCCAGGGCGTGCTTGAGCGCAATCGAAATGGCTCCCCCCGAGGTGAAAACCGCCACGGTCTTCCCCGAGGCGTATTCCGACCTGATTCTTTCTATCCCCGCGACCACCCGGTCCTGGAAAAGCCGGTAAGACTCGGTCCCGGGGCCCGGATTGGGATCATCGAGCCAGCGGTCGAGGACGATCTCGAAAACCTGCTGGAAGGCCCGGCGGCCCTCCGGGGAGCCGTCCCCGATCCCGGGATAACTCTTGGCCACCTCCTTGATCCGCTGGTCTTCCTCCAGAAGCCGGGGATAAAGGTAGGTCATAATCCCCCGCGCGTCGTACTCGTTGAACCCCGTGATTATCCCGCCTTCGGGAAAGCCCAGTCCGGATTTTTGCAGGATCTCACCCACGGCCCTGAGCGTCTGTTTCTGCCTCTCCATGGCCCCGGAAAAAACCGCGTCAAAACCCCGGCCCCGGCGGGCCCAGTACCGGCCGAGGATGGCGGATTGGGAAAGCCCGAGTTCGGAAAGCCGGTCGTAATCATCGGTGCCGAAACTCGCCTGGCCGTGCCGGATTAGAATCAACGTGCTCATGATCGGATTTTTACCGAGGATTTTATTTTCCCCCGCCCCCTCTCCCTATCCAAGAAGGTATAATATAAAACAAATAAGTTAAAAGGTTAACCGGTAATCGGCCAGAAAAGATGAAAATCCTGGTTTGCGTCAAGCAGGTCCCCGAGCGGGAAAGCCGTTTCCGCCTGGACCCCTCCGGCAAGGGCTATTCCGACCAGGGGATCAACTTCGTCCTGAACCCCTATGATGAATACGCCCTGGAAGAAGCTTTGTTAATAAGGGAAAGGCTCGGGCAAGTCGAGATCACCGCCCTTTCCCTCGGCCCCGCCCGGGTGGAAAAGATCATCCGCCGCGCACTTGAGCTCGGTGCCGATCACGGGGCCCACATCTTGACCCCGGAGAGTTATTACCTCGGGCCCGGGGAGACCGCTTTACAGATCGTCAAGTTCACCCGGGAGAGAGGATTCGACCTGCTTTTCTTCGGGATCATTTCGGAGGATTACATGCGCGGCCAGACCGGCCCGATGGTAGCCGCCCTCCTCCAGCTGCCCTTCGCCACGGCGGTGGTCTCGGAAACCATTTCGGACGATCTCGGGCTGATCACCGTGGAAAGGGAACTCGAAGCCGGGGCCCGTGAAGTGGTCGAGCTCCCCCTCCCGGCCGTGCTCACGATTCAATCGGGGATCAACCGGCCCCGCTACCCCCGGCTTACCGACAAGCTCAGGGCCCGGGCGCAGAAGCTCGAGGTGATTACCGGCCTGGAGCCTCTCCCGCCCGGCAGGTGCGCTGAGCTCCTGCGGGCCTTCTTCCCCCCGCCTTCACCGGCCGGAACATTTATTACGGGAGCCCTGGAGGAACAGGCGGAAAAACTGATCCGGATCATCCGGGAAAAAACGGACGTTTTATAAGAATTGACGATTTTAGATTGACGATTGACGATTTTTTTCAAAAAAAGATGACCATCATTTAAACAAATACGTCATTCCCGCGAAAGCGGGAATCCAGTTTAGGGTTTCGAGTTTAAAGATTAGATTGGTTGGGGATTTGTTTGGTAATTGGAGCTTGGTAATTGGGATTTGAGATTTGAATAAGGACATCTGGATTATCGCCGAGCATTTTGAAAACCGGGTCCGGCCGGTCACCTCCGATTTGGTGGCATTCGCCCGGAAAATGGGCGGTGAGGTGAAAGCTGTAATCCTGGGTCACCCCGTAAAACCTCTGGCCGAAGATGTCGCCCAAAAAACCGGTTGCGAGGTAACCGGAATCGATTCGCCCGGGGCCGCTGTTTACAACTCCGAGGTTTACCGAAACCTGATTAAAAAATTATGCGAGCGGAATCAGCCTCGTTATCTTCTTGTTCCCCACACACCCCTCGGCTGGGACTTTGCCCCGGCCCTGGCGGTTGACCTGGGATATTCTTCCATCTCCGCCGTCACGGATTTCAACCCGGAGAATTCGACCTTCATCCGGCAGATATTGAACGGTAAGCTGCTGGAAGAATTAAAATCACCCCCGGGATGCTCAGCCGTGGTCACGGTTATGCCCGGCTCGGCCAACCCCGAACCGGATAACACCCGGCCTCCCGGTTCGGTAAAAATACTTGAGTTCGAATCCCCGCCGGTTAAAACCCGGACGATCCGTTACCTCCCAGCCAAACCGGGCACAGTCAATTTAAAGGATGCCGAAGTGATCGTGGCCGCCGGCCGGGGCCTCAAGGTTCCGGAAAGGATCGAATTAATTCGAGAGCTGGCCTCCTTATTTAAACGGGGCGCGGTGGGGGCCTCCCGCCCTCTCTGCGACCAGGGCTGGCTTCCCCTGGAGCACCAGGTGGGAATGACCGGGGCCACGGTTTCTCCGAAGCTTTATCTGGCCTGCGGCATCTCCGGGGCGCTTCAGCACACGATGGGAATGAAAAATTCCAGCTTGATCGTGGCGGTTAACACCGACCGCAAGGCCCCCATCCTGCAGGTCGCGCATTTCTGCGTCAATACCGATCTCTCCAAATTCATCCCGGTATTGATTAAAAATATTAGAAAATTCCGCGGGTAAATCCGGATTCGAACGCCCGGCGGCTGGCCAGTCATTCCCCGGGTCCGGGAAAATTCTGGACGAAGGAAGTGATATGCTGGGCGTAATCGCCCTGGATCACGGTGCCGTATATACCCGCCTCCGGTCCGATGATAAACACCCGGGCCGCCGGGATGGCGACGTCTTCATAGGCTTCCTGGTCGGTCGAGGCGTTTCCGTAAGCGGCCGCCACCTGATAGCCAAGATCATTCATGATCCGTTCGAGGAAACCCCGCTTGTAAGCACGGGCCGTTTCCCCCCCGACAAACGAGTCGGCGGTTTCCACGTAACCGAAGGGCGCCTCCATCTGGTCCAGCCACACCCGGGTGAGGGAACGCAGGTGATAGGGCCGGGCGGTCAGGTACATGATCTGGTATCCCTTCCCCGCATAGAGGTTTAACATCTCGATGGCGCCCCCATAGGCGACGGCCACATAGTTGGGATCATCCATCTGCTTGTAAACCTCGGCGTCGTTCACGGTCAGGGTGCCGTCAATGTCGGTGACAATAGCTCCGGTTCCGGAAGGAAACACGAAAATTCCCCCGCGGGCGCAGGTCTGGTCGCCCTCCACCACCGCGTAGACCGGGCGCGCGCCCGCGCCGAATTCCCGGCCGGCGGGAATTTCCGCGCTGAATTTCCCTTCCAAATCCGTCTTCACCCGGGTCAATTTGGTCCAATGCTGGTTATCGTCCCGGGCCCAGACGGATACATATTCCTCCGAGAGGCCATGGATGCTTAAGGTCCCGCCGTAATTGGTTATCCCGCCGAGGGTCTGGGCTTCTCCTTCATGGCCGATAAAATCAAAAAACACGTGCAGGGGGCGGCCATAGCCCTTCGCCTGGGCGGCCCGGGCCGGATTCTGGAATGTCGAGGAATCAAGTTGGAAAGGAAGCTGGACCGGCTCCGGGCAGACTAAATTGCCCTCCGTCCCACCCTGGTTTTTCGACCCCTCCGAACAGGAAAAACCCGCTATGGCCGCCAGGAAAATCAGATAAAGGGGAAACGGGTAAATGTGTCTTTTCATACATCCTCCCCGGAAAAACCGGATTGATTGGAATAATTATCTCACCACCGGTAATATCCGGTCAACAAAGCCCCGGCATTAATTCTTCGAAAGCCAGAAGTCCTTGGGGGCTCTGGGGCAGGGAAACAATGCTGGAAAAATACCTAAGCGATAAAAAGATTCTTGGTCGAGAAATCGGGGTCGGTGGTCAGGTTCACCCCCAGCCGGCGCAGACCGGCCTCGTCGCCGGGGGTGGGGATGTGGGTCATGTGAATCTCACAGCCCTGGAGTTCCTTCAGTTTCTCCATCGCCATCTGGGCGGCGGGATTGCTGTTGGCGCTGATGGAAAGGGCGATCAGGGTTTCCTCCAGGTCCAGGCTCACGCTTTTCTTGTTCAGAATGTTTTTCTTAAGGTTGCCGATGGACTCGATGATGCTGTCGGGAAGGAGGGGGATCTTGTCCGGGATTTCCGCCAGCTTTTTAATCGTGTTCAGGATCAGGCTGGAGGCGGCATGCATGAGTGGGGAATTCTCGCCGGTAACGATCGAGCCGTCTTTCAGCTCAATCGCCGCGCCGCAGAAAATATCCTCGTTTCCCTTGCCCTTCTGCCTGGCCTCCTCGGCGGCCTTTCTCGCCGGCACTACCGCCTTCCGGTCTTCGGGCTTGAGCTTGAGCTCGGACATCAGGAGCTCGGCCCTCTGTTCCGCCTCCCGGTCCACGAACCCCAGGGCGTATTCGCAGGCGTAGCGGAAATACCTCCGGACAATCTCCTGCCGGGCCGCCCGGCTCACGATTTCATCGTCAACAATCCCGAAACCGGCCCGGTTCACCCCCATGTCGGTGGGGGATTTATAGATCGATTCCGTCCCGGTGATCTTCTCGAGGATCCGCTTCAGGACCGGGAAAATCTCCACGTCGCGGTTATAGTTGATCGCGGTTTTCTGGTAGGCCTCGAGGTGAAAGGGGTCGATCAGGTTGAAATCCTTCAGGTCCACGGTGGCTGATTCGTAAGCCACGTTCACCGGGTGCTTCAGGGGCAGGTTCCAGATCGGAAAGGTTTCAAACTTGGAATAGCCGGATTTCACGCCCCGCCGGTAATCGTGGTAGAGTTGCGAGAGGCAGGTGGCCAGCTTGCCGCTGCCCGGTCCCGGCCCGGTCACCACCACCAGGGGCTTTTGCGTTTCGATATATTCGTTCGCCCCGTAACCTTCATCGCTCACGATCATATTGACATCGGTGGGATAGCCCTTGGTAAAGCGGTGGGTATAAACCTTGACCCCCCGGCGTTCCAGTTTGTTCTTGAAAATCCGGGTGGAGGGCTGGCCTTCGAAACGGGTGATTACCACCCCGGCCACTTCTATGCCCCACTCCCGGAGATCGTCAATCAGCTTGAGGGCGTCCGAATCGTAAGTGATTCCAAAATCCGCCCTGACCTTTTTTCTCTCAATATCACCGGCGTAAATGCAGAGCAGGATATCCGCCTGGCCCTTGAGCCTCTGCAAGAGCTTCATTTTCACGTTGGGATCGAAACCCGGCAGGACCCGGGAGGCGTGCATGTCGAAAATGAGCTTGCCGCCAAATTCCAGGTAGAGCTTGTTGTTGAACATCTTGACCCTTTCCTGGATCGCGGCGGTTTGCTCCCTCAGGTATTTCCCGTTATCAAACCCTACTTTTTCAACCATTAATTGTCTCCTCGTTGAGGTCCCTCGGCCTTTGGGTAAAAAGATAGCGACTACCTTAAACCCCGCTTTTCAAAAAGTCAAAAAAGTATCTTCTGCTTTGCTTGCCCGACCATTCTGGTTAATTTGGTTCGTTTGGTTCTCATTCGACAATCGTCAATCCCTCCGGGCCGTAGGCCCTCCAGGGCCGGAGGCTGCAATCGTCAATTCTTCTTTATATACCCTCCCTTCCGGAACCACTCGATCGAGCGGCTGAGGGACTCCTCAATCGGCGAGGAAACCAGCCCGAGTTTCTCCCTCGCCTTGGTCACATCGAAGAAAAGGTACTGCGCCGCGTAGGGAATCTCCTTGGAGGTGGTCAGGGGCGGCTGCCCCTTATAATTCGCCCATTTCTCCATCAGGTAACCGACCGGAGGCGCTACTGCCAGCGGCATATAAAGAAAAGGAGGCTTCACCCCGGCCAGCTGGGCCACCAGCGTGAAAAATTGTTTGATCGTATAATTCTGATTGCCGAGGATATATTTTTCTCCCACTTCCCCTTTTCTGGCCGCGAGCACATGCCCCCTGGCTACATCCTTCACATCAACAATGTTCATCCCACCTTTAAAAAATACCGGATTGGACCCGTTGGCCACGTCCACGATCAGCTTGCCGGTGGGGGTGGGGGCCACATCACCCTCCCCAAATGGGAAGGCCGGGTTGACCACCACCAGGGGCAGGCCCTCCCGGGCAAAGGTCAGGGCCTCCTCCTGGGAAAGATACTTGGTCAGGATATAATCGTTCGCCAGGTCATACTGGTTGAATTCCGTCTCTTCGTTGGAGACGGCCCCGCCCGGTTTGATCCCGATGGCCGCGATGGAACTGGTATAAACCACCTTTTCCACCCCGGCGCGGCGGGCCGCCCAGAGCATGTTCCGTGAGCCCTGGAGGTTGACTTTGTAGAACCGGCTCCGGTCCTTGAGCCAGATCTGATAAATCGCCGCCAGGTGAAAAAGGGTATCACAGCTCTTCAGGGCCCGGTCCAGGCTCGATGGGTCCAGGACGTCGCCCTCCACCTTTTCGATCTCCAGTCCGGCCAGGTTGCGCTGGTCCTCTCCCGGCAGGATCATCCCCCTGACCTCCACCCCTTCTTCCAGTAAAACGCGGACGACATTCGACCCGATAAACCCCGCCGCCCCCGTCACCAATGCCTTTTTCATGGTTCACCCCCGAAAAAAGTTGAGAGTTTATGGTTTGAGGCTTATTTGACCGTCCCCTCTTTTTACCATATATTAAAAGACGATTAAAATCAGTCAACCCGATAAAAATGGAGCTTAATTATGAATAAACCCGACGGTATGCCTCTGGGCGGTTATTTCAAAAATCTCAACATGTTCACTTTCTTCTGCCGGACCGCCAAACCGGAAAATCTAAAAATCTTCCTTCCCCCGGGCTTGAGATTATGGAATCCCTTGTTTCCCAAGGGGATTTTCCTGGTGACCCTGGTTGATTACCCTCAGGCCTGGGCCGAGGCCCGGCCGAATGACATAATCACATACCAGGAAGCCTGCATTTTCATCCCCGTTTTTCATTTGAAATCCGGCCCCGCTCTTTATTGCGCCTTCATTTACCTTGATACAGTTCCCGGGATAGCCGCGGGACGGGAGGTTTATGGCTTTCCCAAGAAGCCGGCGGAATTTAAAATCAAGGAATCGAAAACCGGCGGGACCGGTTCGGTAACCGAGGAAAAGACCACCATCATCCAGGCTTCCTGGAAAACCGGTCCGGACCTCAGCCTGCCCGAGGTCATGAGCGAGCTGGTCAAAAGTGTTTCCTCCCCTTTCGGTTTCGTGACCAATACCCTGAAAGAATGGGTGGGTCTTTTCTACAAGTACCTGCCGCGGACTCTCCTGCGCCCCCGGGTTCCGGTCATCAATTGGAAAAAGATTCCGGCCGTAAACGCCACCGTTAGAAAACCGGTCTGGTCGGTGAACGAACTGACGATTTCCCGCTTCCGGATTGACAACATTTACCGCCATCAGAAGTTGATCGTGAGGAAGGACGCGGTGAAATTTAAAGGGTTCGCCCAGGCCCCGCTGGACAGGTTCAATCCCATCCAGACCCTCTTCGCCCTCAAGAGCAATCTCGATTTCACCCTTCCCCCGGGCAAAGTCCTGAAAAAATTATAAGAATATTTTTTAAATGACAGACTAGATTTTATGAACCGTGATCCGGCAGACCGGATTTCCCCTGGGAACGGACTCCTCGATGATCAACTCCCCCCCGCTGAGCCGGATCAGGGTGCGGTCCATGTCCATGGCGGCCTCGCACACGCCCTCCTGGTCGCGCCGCTGATAAAGATAGGGACAGACCGGCACGAGAAACTCGAATTTGTCCTTATCGGCTTTGGTAACGTTGATTACGATATCCATCATCCCGCACATCCGCACCAGGTCATCCTTGATTTCGATGGCGGAGTCCCGCTTTTTCATGATTGAACCGGGTGAATAAAAGGCCATCCGGGCGAGGCCGCGGGTAAGTTTCCTGTTGTTTTTTCCGTCATTCCGGGCTTGACCCGGAATCCAGTCATTTAATCTGGATTCCTGCTTTCGCAGGAATGACATAATTAAGAATCCTCTTTCTCTCAATTTGAAATATAAACACCCTACTTGATCTCCCCTAAAATCATGTTGGCGGTCAGGTGGCCCGAAAACAGGCAGGCGGACTGGCCGCCGCCGGGAAACGTCCAAGCCCCTGCCAGGTATAACCCCGGGATCGGGCTTTTCTGTTTCATCCGCTTGAGCAGGCTCTGTTCGGGGGTGTAGGCCCAGCCGACTATCGAGCCCATGTAATTCGAGGTATAGCGCTCGTTGGTCAGGGGCGTCCCAATCTCCATCACCTCGATCGATCCGCGGAGCCCGGGCACCATCTTTTCCGCCACGTTTAAAATCCGGTTCCCCACTTCCTCCTTCAGGGCGCGGTAGGCTTCATACCCCTGGCCAAACCGCCACATATTTTTCCAATCATACGGGCTGCCGATGGTGATCGTGACCACCGATTTTCCCGGGGGCGCGCTGGTGGGATCGGAATTCGAATAAAGGGAAACCGTCATCAGGCTGTTCTCAATGTTCATGGTCTGGATATTTTTCCAGAGATCTTCGATCTCATAGCTCGGGTTATAAAAAATTTCCCCGATCCCCCCCAGGCCCAGCTTTTGCATATCCTGGTTAAGCCCCAGGAACACCACCGTCGTTGAAGCCCCCGGCACCAGGCCTTTAACATACTTAACAAATTCGGGTTTTAAATGCTCCTCCCCCACCAGCTTGAGATAGGTCGAATAACCATCGGCGTTGGAAATCACGTAATCGGCATAAATCTCCTCCCCCAACCCGGTCCGGACCCCCACGGCCTTTCCGTTTTTTATGAGAATCTTCACCACCCGGGTGTTCAGCCTGACCTCCCCGCCTTTTTCCCTGATCACCTGGGCGAGCGCGTTGGAAACCGCCTGCGATCCACCCTCGAACTGGTACCCTCCCTTGCGGTAATAGCTCGCGAAGAGAGCCGCCACGATCACTGCGGGGGTGCGGGACGGGGGAATCCCCATAAAAGTAGCAAGTTCCAGGATAACCGCCTTGGCTTTTTTATCCTGGATGTAGCGGTCCATGAATTTATCCAGCGTCAGGTTGAAGTTCCTGACAAAATCCCAGTTCCGGAACGGCACCATCGGGAAACCCAGCAGGCGGAAGAATAGGGGCTTTTCCTGGAGACGGCTTAGCTCCTCGATATCCTGCCCGATATCCGAGAGCGCGCGGAACAACTCGACTATTCCCTTCGACTCTTGGGGAAATTTCTCGATCAGTAATTTCTGGTAAGCGTTTATATCCGCCGGAACGTCGATGGTGAGATCGGGGTAGATCGAACGGTAGAGAGGATCGAACTTGATCAATTTCACCCTGTCCAGGATACCCAATTTCTGGAAAAGATCCCGGGTCATCCCCCCTTCGTCGAGACCATCCATCATGTGCAGGGAAACCTCGAAGCGAAAATCGCCCCGGTTGAAGCCGGTCATATATCCGCCCGGTTTATCCTGTTGCTCCAGAATCAGGGTTTTTATCCCGGCCTTGGTTAACGTGGCTCCGGCCGAAAGCCCCCCCGCCCCGGCCCCGATGATAACCACCGGCCATTTTTCCTTGCCCGGCGGGGGCGGCTCGGAAGCGGGCTTCCCGCATCCTGAGAAAGCGAAGAAAATCCCCAGCCACAGGAGAAAACCAGA
>JAPLJI010000051.1 GCA_026388655.1 Pseudomonadota bacterium | reverse complement strand
CCGGATCGCGCGGGACCGGGGGATCGGGGGGCCGCTGCTTTCGATTTCGGCCTACGCGATGAAGCATCCGCCCCGGCAGATCAATGACCAGGTGGCCCGCCGGATGGTGGAGGAATTCATCCAGGGCAAACGGGAGCGGTAAAACCGCCGTCCCCAGTCTTCAGAGAATGGTAGCCGCAACCTTCAGGTTGCGAATTAATATCAAGGCAGAAAGTTTATTGATTAAAAACGCAGGCTAAAGCCTGCGGCTACCTCAGGGCCGATATTTTCGGATTATTTTCCATCCCTCTGATTTGAAAAAATTTCTAGCTAAAAAAAATACTTTTGGGCTATTCTTATTTCCGGTTCTTTTGGGGCTGGCGGCCTGTTCCTCCCCGAATCCGTTGCAGCAGGGGATCCTGGTCGTCGGGATCGAGGGAAACCCCACCGACCTGGACCCCCGGACCGCGACCGACGCTTATTCCAATCGCATCGATTCCCTGGTTTACAACGGACTGATTCGCCTGGGTCCGAAGGCGGAAATTCTGCCCGACCTGGCCCAGGGGTACGAAATCAAGGATCCGCTGACCTATGTTTTCCACCTGCGGAAAGGAGTCCGGTTTCACCAAGGGAAAGGGTTTAACGCCCGGGATGTCCAGTACACCTTGCAATCAATATTGGATCCCAAGCTGGGATCGACCCGGGCCTCGACTTTCCGGGTTATCCAGGCCATCGAGGCTCCCGATGAAGATACCGTGATTTTCAAATTGAAAGAACCCTACGCGGCGCTGCTTAATGCCTTGACCACGGGTATTGTCCCGGTCCCCGATGGCCGGGGAAAAACCGGGCCTCCTCCCGGAACCGGGCCCTTCCGGTTGCGGGAGTTCCGGCGCGGCGAGAAGGTGGTGCTGGAGGCCAACCCGGATTATTTCGCCGGCCCTCCGGAGATTAAACAGGTGGTTTTTCGGGTGATCCCCAACGATACCACCCGGGTAATGGAGATCGAAAAGGGGGGGGTCAACCTGCTTTACAACGCGGTCCCGCCGGATCTGCTGCCCCTGCTGGAGGCGGACCAGAAGCTGCAGATTGTCCGCGCGGAAGGGACCAGCTATTCCTACCTGGGATTGAATCTCCGGGACCCGGTGCTCTCCAATCTCCAGGTGAGAAAGGCGCTCGCCCTGGCGATTGATCGCCAGGCGATCATCCGCGACCTGCTCCGGGGCCTGGCCCGGCCGGCCAGCGGGGTGCTGGCTCCCAGCCACTGGGCTTACCATGGCCAGGTCGCTCAATACGCGTTCGACCCGGCCCGGGCGCGCCGCCTGCTCGATGAAGCCGGTTATCCCGATCCCGACGGGGACGGTCCGGAAAAGCGCTTCGTCCTAAGTTATAAAACCTCCCAGGACCGGCTCCGGATCCGGATCGCCGAGGTGATTGGAAAGTACCTGGAAGCGGTGGGGATCGGGGTGGAAATCCGGAGTTATGAATGGGGAACTTTTTTCGCGGACATCCGGAACGGCAATTTTCAGCTTTTCTCCCTGACCTGGGTCGGGGTGACCGAGCCGGATATTTATCATTATGTCTTTCACTCCCGGAGCCTTCCTCCCGACGGAGCCAACCGGGGAGGGTACGCCAATCCCGGACTCGACCGGCTCCTGGAGCAGGGGCGGAGGGAAACCGATTCCGAAAAACGCCGGGAGGTTTACGCCCGGGTCCAGGAGATCGTGGCCGGGGATCTGCCCTATATCAGTCTCTGGCATAACGAAGAGGTGGCGGTTCTCTCCCGGGAGATCCGGGGCTTTCAGGTTTATCCCGGGGGGGACCTGATTTCCCTGCAACAGGTGCGGATCGGTTCTTCACCATGAGATGGTTCGTACTCCGGCGCCTGCTCCTGCTGGTTCCGGCGGCCCTGGGGGTTCTGACCCTGGTTTTTTTCCTGGTGCACCTGGTTCCCGGGGACCCGGTGGACCTGATGCTGGGCGAGTCGGCCAGCGTGGCCGACCGGGAAGATCTCCGTCACGCTCTCGGGCTTGATCAATCCCTGCCCCGGCAGTATGGGCGGTTCATGTCCGGTCTTTTTCACGGTGACCTGGGGGAATCTTTTTTTTACCGGGAACCAGTGTCCCGGGTCATAATCGAGCGTTACCCGGCCACTGTCGAACTCGCGGTCCTGGCCCTGATCGTGGCGCTTTTAATCGCCCTGCCGGTGGGAATCCTGGCGGCGGCGCGCCCCTATACCCTCTGGGATAACGGGGCGGTGTTTTTTTCCCTCCTGGGGGTCAGCCTGCCCAATTTCTGGCTGGGGCCGCTGCTGATCCTGGTCTTCGCGCTCAAGCTCTCCTGGCTCCCGGTTTCCGGGCGGGAGGGATTCGCGAGCGTGATCCTGCCGGCTTTGACCCTCGGAACCGGAATGGCGGGAATTCTCTCCCGGATGATCCGGGGCTCCCTGCTCGAGGTGATGGGCGAGGAATATATTACCGCCGCCCGGTCGCGGGGGCTCCCGGAGTCAGTCGTCTGGCTCCGGCACGCGCTCAAGAACGCCCTGATCCCGGTGATCAGCCTCCTGGGCCTGCAATTCGGGGCGCTCCTTTCCGGGGCGATCATCACCGAAGCCATATTCTCCTGGCCGGGGGTGGGCCAGCTTCTTCTCTCGGCCATCTCCAGCCGCGATTACCCGTTGGTCCAGGGCTGCATCCTGGTGATTGCCTTTACCTACCTGGGGGTCGGGCTCCTGGCCGATCTCCTGTATGCCTGGGCCGATCCGAGGATTCATTATGGCAAAAGCTCAGCCTGAGCCGGAAAAAAATATTGGCATATTGAATTTCTAATTTCTAATGACGAATTTCTAATTAATGTCTAAAAATTCAAATGTCTAAGGTCGATTTCAGAATATTTATTGGTCATTGGGAATTGGAAATTGATTAGGAATTAGAAATTAGTCATTAGTCATTTTTAGTAACGTGGCTTTTCAATTAACAAACGAAAAACCGAAAATATCCCGCGGAGCCGGTTACCGGCGCCTGCTAATCGCCGGGGGGATGGTGGTGGCGGTCCTGCTCCTGGTCGCCCTTTTCGCCCCCTGGCTGGCGCCCTCCGACCCGGGGGCCATTCACCTGGAATCATCTTTAGTCGCCCCCGGGCCGGGGCACTGGTTTGGCCACGACCGGCTGGGACGGGATATCCTGAGCCAGGTCATTTACGGGGCCCGGGTTTCGATGATGGTGGGAATCGTGGTGATCGGGATTTCCTTCGTGCTGGGGATGATCGTGGGTGGGGCCGCGGGATTTTTCGGCGGGATCCTGGACGAGATTTTCATGCGGGTGGTGGATGTGTTCCTGGCTTTTCCCGGAATTCTCCTGGCCATCGCCCTGGCCGCCGTTCTGGGGCCCAGCCTGAAAAACCTGGTGATTGCCCTCTCCTGCCTGGGCTGGGTCGGTTACGCCCGGATCATCCGCGGCCAGTTTCTCTCGGTGCGGGAGCGGGGATTCGTGGAGGCCGCCCGGGCCCTGGGAATCGGGCGACTCCGGATCGGCCTGCGGCATATTCTCCCTCACTGCCTGGCGCCGGTCCTGATCCAGGCCAGCTTCGGGATGGGAGGGGTGATCCTGGCGGAATCCAGCCTGAGTTTCCTGGGCCTGGGTTCGCCGAACACCCCGAGCTGGGGCAGGGTTCTTTCCGAGGGAGCCGAACTCATGCGGGTGGCCCCCCATATTGCGATATTCCCAGGATTAGCGATAATGATTTCTGTACTATCATTCAATATCCTGGGAGATGGCGTTCAAGGTTTGCTCATGAAAAAAGGCGATCTATTTCTCCAGCGCGGGTCGGGGAGAAACGGGGCATGAAGATCCGGGAGATGGTGGGGCAGCTCTTCGTTTTCGGTTTTTCCGGAAGCAAATTTTCTCCCGAGCTCAAGCGCACGCTCCGGAATTTTCATCCCGGCGGCTTAATCCTGTTTTCGGAAAACTACGAGAACCCCGAACAGCTGTCGGAACTGGTTGCCGAGGTCAATCAGGGCCGGAAAGAATTTCCCCTTTTTTTCCTGGTGGATCAGGAGGGCGGGGCGGTGAACCGCCTGTCCCGGCCTTTTTCCCATTTTCCGGGGAACGGGGTTTTCGGGTTGCTGGAGCCCCGGCCGCTGAAAGAAGCTTCTCCCGAGACTCCGGGCGGAAAGAAGAAAGCCAAGCCCCGGCGCGAAGCGGAGATCACCGCCCGCTCAATCCCCGATTTCACCGAGTATGACCGGATGGTGCGGAAGGCGGTGAAACTCGCCTATCTCCAGGGCGAGGTGCAGGCCCGGGAACTCCGGGCGGTAGGGGTGGGCTGGAACCTGTCCCCGGTCCTGGATTTGAAAAATGCCCAGAGCAAAGTTTTGGAGGGGCGCTGCTTCGGAAAAACCTCCGAGTGGGTCAGCGAGATCGGGCTCGCCTTTATCGCTGGTTTGCAGGACAACGGGGTGCTGGCCTGCGGCAAGCACTTTCCCGGGCATGGGGCTACCGCCGAGGACAGCCATTACTGCCTGCCCCGGGTAAAACTGCCGGCGGAAACGGTGCTCCGGGATCACCTCCGGCCCTTCGTCCGAACCATCTCCAACGGTTTAAAAACCCTGATGCCGGCCCACGTGATCTATCCCGGGCTGGATTCCAGCGCGCCCGCCACGCTTTCGCCCCGGATCATCGGGGGAATGCTGCGAAAGGCTTTCGGGTTTAACGGTCTGGTCATCACCGATGACCTGGGCATGAACGCGATTAAAAAGGATTTCGGGGTCGGCCCCGCGGCCTGCCTGGCCTTCCAGGCCGGGGTGGATATCCTGATGGTGGCCAAGAAGCCGGACGAACAGGAGGAGGCTTTCGAAGCGGTGATAAAAGCGGTGGAACAGGGCGAGATCGAGGAGGAGCGCCTGAGGGTTTCCCTGCAGCGGATCTCCCGGCAGAAAAAATCCCACCAGGTGTTTCTGCCGCTGGATCCGAAGGAGCGCAAGAAAATTCTGGGCTCGAAGGAGCACAAGAAGGCGGTGCGGGACCTGAGTAGCCTGGCTTAAGAAATGCGGAATGGAAGAAATAGGGTTCCAGGGGCCAAGGGGGCGAGAAGAAGTGACGATTGTAGATTGACGATTGACGATTTTAACGGAAATGTAGTTGCCCGATTTATCGGGCGAAGTAGGGCAAGGCTTTAGCCTCGCTGGGAGGAGTTGTCATTCTGAGGGAGCACAGTCACTTCGTTCAGTGAAAACTCTGCGACCGAAGAATCTCGAAGTTCTGGTTTGTAATTGGTAGCCGCAGCCTACGGGTCGCGAGGTTTTGCGAAAAAACTTTAAACTGCCCGTTGCTCTTTGCCCCGAGCTTCTTTTAGGGTTGCCAACACCCCGGATTTCAGCTAATAATTACCCGTAATTTTTCGTCCCCGTCGTCTAGCCAGGTCCAGGACACAGGCCTTTCAAGCCTGCAGCACGGGTTCAAATCCCGTCGGGGACGCCATTATTTTATCCCGGGTCCGGACTCGGGATTTTTTCTTTTGACTTCCCCGCGGAAAAGAAAGAAAATAGAATAAAACAAAAAGGGGGTAGGATATGAAGCTCAAAGATTGGTGTTTAGTCGACGGGGGGAGCCGATCGGTCTTGGCGTTTTTCCTCTTCGTCTTTCTGGCGATAATGCTTTTTTCCCAGGCTTCCTGGGCCCGGCAGATTTATTACTACCCCATGCGGGACGGGTCGATCCAGGATGGGAGGTATCAGGGGAAAGATCAGAATTTCCGGTGCGTGAGGACCAACGACGGTGACGGTTCCGCGGCCGTGCTTTCCGCTCCGGCAACACCGGGAAGTAACCCGGTCCAGCTGGTGGGCTTCAGCGTCACGACCGCCGGCGGAGAAGTCAATTCCATCCGGCTCAAGCTGGTTTGCCGCGCCGGGGGAGACGCCGCTCCCGCCCGACTGCGGGGCGCCTTGCGAATTGGAGGGCAGCTTTTTTCCTCCACGGAGGAATTCTCTCTTCAGCCGGCTTATTCGGAATGGTCATACCTCTGGGACAGAAATCCGTTCACCCGGAGTGCCTGGCAGTGGAGCGAGCTCAAAGATCTGGAGGCCGGGGTCGAGCTTACCGTGGGCGGAGCCGCTTGCACCAAGGTCAGCATGGCGATCGATTACACCCCCGTCGAGCAGGCCTTCGCCGCTCCCAATCCTCCCCCTGCGAAAGGCGGGGGCGGATGCTTCCTGGCGGGCGCCTGCGCCACCATGCCGAGGGGAGAAATCACCGACCGAACCCCGGGGGAGTTTTCGGCCTACCTGAATATCCTGAGGGTATTCCGGGATGAATACCTGAGTCAAAATGCGGCCGGGCGCGGAGCGGTCGGACTTTATTACCGGGCCAGCTCCGCCTTTTCCGACGGATGGTTAAAATCGTTTTCCGAGAGCGATATCTTCCTTTCGCTGTTTCAGCCCCTCTTTTTCATGTCGGTAAGCTTCGCGACTGTTTGTCTTGAGCATCCGCGACTGGGGATGGGCCTGGGTCTCTCCGGGCTGGGATTGATCCTGGGCTTTTTCGTTGCCGGGCTGGTTTTCTTAAAATCAAGGGTGAAAGGTAAAAAGGTAAAAGGTGAAAGGTAAGAAGTAATAATTTAATAAAATACTTTCGGAAATCATGGGGCAAGGAAAAAAGACCTTGCCCCATTTTTTTGGGAAAAAATTAGAAAATCCACGTTTTCAGCCAGTAATAGCAGGCCACAATATATAGTATTGCAACATTCCTAAACAACAATAAATAGTAATTTTGCTAATTATTTTAATATGTAAGAGAAGTTTATACTTGACAGAGTGGTATAAAGTGGTGTAAAAATCCCATAAAGTGGTTTGATAACCAAGGGAAGTGGGTTAGCGCGGTGTTTTTTGGCAGATACGAACATACGATAGACCAAAAGGGCAGGATCTCGATCCCGTCCAAGTTTCGCACCACCCTGAGCGAACACTACGACGATCGCCTCATTATCACCAACAACACCGACGAGTCGCTGTCCGCCTATCCGCTCGAGGAGTGGAAGAAACTTCTGGGTAACGCCCCGGGGAGCTTCAAGACCGAGCAGGAGCGCGAGGACTTTCAGCGCTTCGTGGTCGGCGGGGCGATGGAATGCCAGGTGGACCGGCAGGGCCGGATCCTGATCGCGCCGGTCCTCCGGGAGTTCGCCCGGCTGGAGCGCGAAGTGGTTTTCGTGGGAGCGACCAATAAGTTTGAGATCTGGAATAAGACCAAGTGGGAAACCGCCCTCCAGCTGGCCCGCGAAAGAATGCAAAAGGCCAAGGCCTGAATGGAACACTGGCCCGCACTGGCAGACGCAGTGGTCGAGTTTCTCGAACCAAAATCCGGGGGCATATATTTCGATGGAACGGTGGGTGAAGGCGGCCACGCGGAGGCCATCCTGAAAAGAAGCGGTCCCGATGGACGCCTGATCGGAACGGATGTGGATCCCCAGGCGATTGATTCCGCGCGGCGGAGACTGGAAGTATTTCAGAACCGGGTCACCCTGGCCCAGGCCAATTACCGGGAGATCCGGGAGGTCCTGGCCTCGGCCGGGGTGAAAGAGGTAAACGGGATCCTGCTTGATCTCGGGGTTTCCTCCCGGCAGCTGGATGACCCGGAGCGGGGCTTCAGCTTCATGCGTTCCGGTCCCCTGGATATGCGGATGGATCAGGAAGGGGGGGAGACCGCCTCCGACCTGGTTAACCGGGCCCCCCTGCCGGTGCTGGAAAAAATCATCGGCACGCTGGGGGAGGAGCCCCGGGCCCGCCGGATTGCCGGGGCCATCGGGGAGGCGCGCCGGAAAAAAAGAATTGAGACGACCGGCGAACTTGCTGCGATCGTGGCCCGGGGAGGGGCTACCCGCCGGCCGGGACGGTCCCGGCATCCGGCCACTCTGACCTTCCAGGCCCTGCGCCTGGCGGTCAACCGGGAACTGGAAAATCTCGAGACTTTTCTGCCTTTGTCGATCCAGTTTTTAAGTCCGCGGGGACGGATGGTGCTCATTTCCTATCATTCGCTCGAGGACCGCCTGGTGAAAAATTTTTTCAAATCCCTTTCCCCCGGGCAGGCGAAAATTCTCACCCGCACCCCCCTCCGCCCGGACGCGGAAGAAGTATCTCAGAGTCGTTACCGTACCCGGAGCGCCAGACTCCGGGCCCTGGAAAAGGCCGACGAGGAAGCATGAGGGTCAGACGGACGGCCAGCCGAAATCGGAAAGAGATCCGAAGCCTAAAAGCCCCCCGAGTCATTTCGTATTTGTTGACCTTGAGCATTTTTGCCGGGACGATCTCGGTCCCGGTGGCGGTGGGATTTTTTTACGTGAAGGCCAGGCTGCAGGCGCTGGAGATCGGCTACCAGATCGCCGAGGCCGAAAAACGGTTGAAAGCGGTCACGCGGGAGAACGAGCGCCTGCGCCTCGAGACGGCGGTGCTGAAATCGCCGGAGCGGATCGGGGCGCTGGCCGGGCAGAGCCTGGGCCTGGCCTGGCCCGATCCCTCCCGGATCCGGCTTCTGGCCCCGCATTGAGAAGACGATGAAGATTCGCGGCCGAGCGAAACAGAAATCCGAAAACCAGCAGAGGTTCTTCCGGTTCCGGCTGGTGGAACTGGGCCTGTTTTTCTTCGCGGCCCTGCTCCTATTCCGGGCTTTCGAATTGCAGGTGCTGGAAAATCGGAGACTCGTGGCCCAGGCCAGCTCGCAGCACCAGCGGTTGATCAAGGTCCTGGAAAAACGCGGGTCGATTTACGACTGGAAGGGCCGGGAACTCGCGAAGAGCCTGGAAGAAGAGTCCCTGGCGGTGGATCCCCAGAAGTTCCGGTCCCCGGGGGAGATCTTGCGGCTGGCCCGGCTCCTCGGAACCGGCGAGGACAAGATCGCGGCCCGAATGAAAAACGGGGGCGGGTTTGCCTGGGTGCTGCGGGGAGTTAACCCCAACCTGGCCGAACAGATCACCAAGGCGGATCTGCCCGGGGTGATGCTGATTCCGGAGTGGCGGCGCTTTTATCCCCAGAGCGAGCTGGCCGGGCAGGTCCTGGGTTTTGTCGGGCTGGACCAGATCGGGCTCGAGGGGGTGGAATTCAAATACGACCAGTTTCTCCAGGGGCAGCCGAACTTTTACTGGATGGAGCGGGACGGTTTCGGCCGGGGGATCAAATCCCGCTTCCGTCCGATCCTGGACCAGCAGCAGGAGGGGCCGAGGGATGGAGCGGATCTTTTTCTGACCCTGGATCTTTCCCTGCAATACCTGCTGGAACGGGCCCTGCACCGGGGTCTGCTGGAGAACCGGGCCCGGAGTGGAATGGCCCTGGTCCTGGGATCGGAGAGCGGGCGGATCCGGGCCATGGCCGTCGCCATCTCGCCCCATCCGGGTTTTGAGGGAACCCCCGCCGGTTTTGACGCCCCGGGAGAGGACGGGCTGAGCTTCAACCCCAACGCTTTTTTTCTCTCTTCGCCTTTGCAGTGGCGGAACCGGCTGATCACGGACGCGTATGAGCCCGGCTCCACGCTCAAGGTTTTCCTCGCGGCCGCGGCCCTGGAAGAAAAGATCGTGCGGCCGGACTCGCGTTTTTACTGCGAGCAGGGGTCCTACGCGGTGGGCCCGGAAGTAATTCATGACCATAAAAAATACGGGACCCTGACAGTGGGGGAGATCATCAAATATTCCAGCAACATCGGGGCGGCCAAGATCGGACAGCAACTGGGACGGAAAACCTTTTACCAGTATCTCCGGAAATTCGGATTCGGGCAGCCTACCGGGGTGGACCTGCCCGGGGAGGTGCCGGTCGAACTCCGGCCCGCCAACCGCTGGCGCCCGGTGGACCTGGCCGCGGCCAGCTTCGGGCAGGGGGTGGCGGTGACCCCGATCCAGCTCGCTTCCGCTTTCGCCGCGGCGATCAACGGCGGGAAGCTTTACCGCCCCTATCTCGTCGAAAGGGTGGTGAACAGCCGGGGCAAGGTCTTATTGCGGAACGGGCCCACCCTGGTCCGGACGGTGATCTCGCCCTCCAACTCCAGGATTATCCGCAAGATGCTGGAGGGCGTGGTGGCGGGGGGAACCGGGCAGAAGGCCCAGGTGCCGGGGATCACCCTGGCCGGGAAGACCGGGACTTCGCAGAAATTCGATTTTTCTTTGCGCCAGTATTCCTCGGAAAAACTGATCAGTTCCTTCCTGGGGGTGATTCCGAGAACCGCCCTGAACGGGATTTCCGGGTCGCCGGAGGAAGACCTGGTGGTGCTGGTCGTGATCGACGAGCCGCACGGTCCGGGCTGGGGCGGGGACGTGGCCGCCCCGGTCTTCGGGGAACTGGTGAAAACCGGCGGCGCGGTTCTCCATCTCGCCGGGAGGGGCACATGAAACTGGCCGAGCTCATCCGCGAGGCCGGTTTGCAGCTCCGGGATGAAGGAGGGGCGAAACTGCCGGGGCAAATCGAAATCAACGGGATTGCCTACGATTCCCGCCGGGTCCAACCCGGGAATCTGTTCGTCGCCATCCGCGGGGAAAAGGATGACGGCCATCGTTTTATTACCTCCGCGGCCGAGCAGGGGGCCGCGGCGGTCCTGGGCGAAAGCGATCCGGGCTCCCGCCCGGTCCGGGTTCCTTACCTCCGGGTGGCGGATTCCCGGGCGGCCCTGGCGCTTTTATCGGCGGCGTTTTTACAGAACCCTTCCCGGGGGCTGATCCTCGTCGCGGTGACCGGAACCAACGGCAAAACCACCACCACCTATCTGATCGAGTCCATCCTCCGGGCCGCGGGGCTCGCCCCCGGCCTGATCGGGACGGTGGAGTACCGGTTCGCCGGGGAGAGGCGCGCCGCGCCCCGTACCACTCCGGAATCCTGGGATCTCCAGAATCTTTTCGCGGAGATGCGAAAAGCCGGGGCCAAGTCGGCGGTGATGGAGGTCTCCTCCCACGCCCTGGTCCTCGGCCGGGTCCGGGGCCTCGCCTTTCACGGGGCGGTTTTCACCAATCTCTCGCCCGAGCACCTGGATTTTCACCGCGATCTGGAAGACTACTTCCAGGCCAAAAGGAAACTGTTCGAGATGGAATTGGATGGAAAAACCCGGGCGGGGGCTTTCGCAGTGATTAACCGGGATGATTCATTCGGGGAAAGGCTCGCGGCGGAAGTGGAGGAGAAAAAATCCGGCCGGGACGGGGTCCGGGTCCTGGGCTTTTCCGGAAAGGGGAAGCCCGGAGCGGTCATCCGGCCCCGGGAGGTTACCGAGAGATGGGACGGAATCCGGGCCACGGTGGAAACCCCGGCCGGGGCGGTCCGGGTCGATTCGGCACTTCTCGGCCATTTCAATCTCGAGAATATTCTGGGCGCGGTGGGAGCGGGGGTGGGTCTCTCGATCCCCACCGAGACGATCGCCCGGGGGATCTCTGAGGTGAGGGCGGTTCCCGGGCGCCTGGAAAGGGTGGAACCCGCGGGATCCGGTCCTTTCGACTTTCAGGTTCTGGTGGACTACGCCCACACCCCGGACGCGCTGGAAAAGGTTCTGGCCATGCTGGCCGGGATCAAGTCCGGGGGCAGGCTGATCACGGTCTTCGGCTGCGGCGGGGACCGGGATAAAAGCAAGCGGCCCGTGATGGGAAAAAAGGCGGCCGCACTCACCGATCTCCTGGTCCTGACCTCGGATAACCCCAGGAGCGAGGATCCCCAGGCGATCATCGCGGCGATCCGGGCGGGGGTGGAAGAGACCGGGCGGATGCGGGAAGGGCAGAATTTCTGGATCGTACCCGACCGGGAAGAGGCCATCCGGCTGGCGATCGGAAAGGCCCGGAAGGGCGACCTGGTCCTCCTGGCCGGCAAGGGTCATGAAACCGAGCAGATTATCGGGAAGGAACGGATCCCTTTCGACGACCGGGTGGTGGCGGCCCGGGCCCTGGCGGAGAGGAGAGCACCGTGCGCCTAGATCTGGTCCTTTCGCTCCAGGAGGTGGCGGAAGCCGTGCGGGGAAAGCTTCAGGGACGGAAAGACCTGCCGGTGCCGGGGATTTCCACCGATTCCCGGAAGATTGAAGCGGGCGAGCTGTTTGTGGCCCTCCGCGGCCAGAAATTCGACGGACATGAATATATTCCCGAGGCTTTAAAGCGCGG
Source organism: Pseudomonadota bacterium (assembly GCA_026388655.1). Taxonomy (GTDB): domain Bacteria; phylum Desulfobacterota; class JAPLJL01; order JAPLJL01; family JAPLJL01; genus JAPLJL01. Next base: position 12,868 of record JAPLJI010000051.1, on the reverse strand, counting down.
GGCGAAGGCGATCTTGAGCGAGAAAAACCGGAACGGAAAAATTACCGGCGGGGCCGAACCGGCGGCGGTATATGTCACCGACACCCTGAGAGCCCTGGGCGACCTGGCCCGCCATTACCGTGACAAATTCACCCTCCCGCTGGTGGCGGTCACCGGGAGCAACGGGAAAACCAGCACCAAGGAAATCCTGGTCTCGATCCTGCGGAAGGCCTGGGGGGAGGACCGGGTCCTGGGTTCCTCCGGAAATTTCAACAACCAGGTGGGGGTGCCGCTGACCCTCTTCACCCTGCGCCGAAACCAGCGCGCCGCGGTCCTCGAGCTGGGTACCAACCAGGCCGGGGAAATCGCCCGCCTGGGGGAAATCGCGGCTCCCACCGTCGGGGTGATCACCAACGTGGGCAGCTCCCACCTGGCCGGCCTGGGCGGGATCGAGGGGGTGGCCCGGGAAAAGGAGAGCCTGCTGTTCTCCCTGCCCCGGGGAGAGGGCCGGGCGGTCCTGAACGCCGATGACCCGCGGGTGATGGCCATGGCTTCCCGTTACCGGGAGCGCGGCGGGCGGGTGGTTTCATTCGGGCTGGAGCCGGGGGCAACGGTCCGGGCGAGCGGGATCAGGGCGAAGAACTGGAGCCTGGAGCTCGAGGTGGATTTTCCGGACCGGCGGTTCCCGGTCGAGCTTAAGTTCCCCGGGGTTTCCGGGGTCCGAAATGTCCTGGCCGCCGGGGCGGCGGCCTTCACGCTGGGCCTCCCGCCGGAAGAAATCATTTCGGCCTGGGAGGGGCTCGGGCCTTTCCCCGGCCGGCTTTGCCCGGCCCGGAGCGGGCGGGGTTACTGGGTGATCGATGATACCTATAACGCCAATCCCAACTCCACCGAGGAAGCCCTCCAGGTCCTGAGCGAGAGACGGGCCCTGACCGGGGCCCGGGCCTGGGCGGTTCTCGCCGAGATGCTGGAGCTCGGGGCTGAGACCCGGGACGCCCATTTCCGGATCGGCGAAAAGGCGGCCCGGCTCGGGATCGACCGCCTGGTTTTGCTCGATTCTCCCGACGGGGCGATCCAGGCCCTTTCCGAAGGGGCCCGCGCCGCCGGGATGGCCGCGGAAATGATCCGGGTCTTTCCGAACCAGGGTCAATTAGCCGAAGGGATTAAGCAACTGATCGCTCCGGAGGATCTGGTGCTGGTTAAAGGCTCCCGGGCCACCCGGATGGACCAGGTGGTTAAAACCCTGCTGGAGAACCATGCTTTATAAACTCCTCTATTCGTTCAAGGTTTATTTCAGCGGCTTTAACGTCTTCCATTACATTACCTTCCGCACCGGCCTGGCCATCCTGACCGCGCTCCTCCTGGGCCTCGTCCTGGGCAAACCCCTGATCCAGCGGCTGCAGAGCTGGCAGATCCGCCAGGTGGTCCGCGACGATACCCCGCCCAATCACAAGAAAAAGACGGGCACGCCCACCATGGGAGGGATCCTGATCCTCGGGGGGCTTTTGGCCGCCATTCTTTTATGGAGCGACTGGTTTAACCCCTATCTCCAGGCGGTTTTCCTGGTGGTGATGGGCTTCGGCCTGGTGGGTTTCCTGGACGACCGGTACAAGATCCGGCAGGGGACGGGCCAGGGCTTGAAGGGCTGGACCCGGATTCTGATCGAGGCGGTCATTGCCGGGGCCGCGGCCTGGCTCATCCTTTCCCAGCCTTCCTATTCGAGCGTGCTTTATTTCCCCTTCCTGAAGAAGCTTCATCCCGATATCGGTCTCTGGTACCTGCCCTTCGCGGTTTTCGTAATCGTGGGGTGCGCCAACGCGGTCAACCTGACCGACGGCCTGGATGGCCTCGCGATCGGCCCGATGCTCACGAGCATGCTGGTTTATCTCGCCTTCGCCTATGCTGCCGGGAACGCCGTGATGAGCAATTACCTGCAGATCCCCGGGGTGCCGGGGGCGGGGGAACTGGCGATCTTCTGCGGAGGCATGGTGGGGGCGAGCCTGGCCTTTCTCTGGTTCAACGCCTACCCGGCCGAGATTTTCATGGGTGACCTCGGGTCCCTGGCCCTGGGCGGCGGCCTGGGGGCGGTGGCGGTGGTGGCCAAGCAGGAAATCGTCCTGGTTCTGGTGGGGGGGGTTTTCGTCCTGGAAACGGTCTCGGTGATCTTCCAGGTTTTAAGTTTCAAGCTCTACGGCCGGAGGGTCTTCCGGATGGCCCCCATTCACCACCATTTCGAGATGAAGGGCTGGGCCGAGCCGAAAATTATCGTCCGGTTCTGGATCATCTCGATCGCCCTGGCGCTCCTGGCCTTGAGCACGCTCAAACTCCGGTAGAAGAAAAATGGAACTCAAGGGAAAACAGGCTTTGGTAGTCGGGTTGGCCCGGACCGGGGTGGCCGTGGTGAAGTTTCTCGGGGCCCGGGGGGCGCGGGTGGTGGCGACCGATACCAAGCCGGCGGGCGAGCTGGAAACGGTTTTCCGCGAGACGGCCGGCCTCCCGGTGGCCTTTCATCTCGGCGGCCACCGGCGGGAGGATTTCCGGGAGTCGGACCTGATCGTGGTCAGCCCCGGAGTCCCGATGGATCTCCCGGAGCTCGTGGCCGCCCGCGGGGAGGGAAAGGAAATCATCGCCGAGATCGAGCTGGCCTACCGGGCCTTGACCGAGCGGGGCTCCCGGGCCCCGATCCTGGCGGTTACCGGGGCCAACGGGAAAACCACGGTGACCACCCTCCTGGGACAGATCATGTCCGGGCCGGGCCGGAAGGTGTTCGTCGGGGGCAACATCGGGAAGCCGCTGATCGAGGCCCTTTTGACCGAAGAAGATTTTGACTGCCTGGTCGTGGAGGTATCGAGCTTCCAACTGGAATGGGTCACCAGTTTCCGGCCCCGGGTCGGGATTCTCATGAATATCACCGAGGACCATCTCGACCGCTACGCCTCCTTCTCGGATTACGCCTGGGCCAAGGGCCGGCTCTTCGCCTTTCAAACCCCCGAGGATTTCGTGGTGGCCAACCGGGAGGACCCGGTCGTGCTGCAGACCATCGAAAAAGCCCGGGGGCAGAAATATTTTTTCAGTTACCACCGGGAGGTGGAAAGGGGATCCTTCATCCGAAAGCTTCCAGGAGGGAAGGAGGAGGTGGTTTTCCGGGACGAAAAGCGGGAAAAGGTTTTCCCGCTTCCGCCCCTCACCGTCGCCGGGGTGCATTTCCGCGAGAACGTGCTCGCGACTTTCACCGCCAGCCAGATTCTGGATCTCCCCGGGGAGGCCGCCCTCGCCCGGATGGCCGGATTCCAGGGCCTGCACCACCGGATGGAGCTTTTCGCCACCTGGAGGGGAATCCAGTTCGTGGACGATTCCAAGGCCACCAACGTCGGGGCGGTGGAGCGGGCCCTGCAGAGCTACCCGTCCCGGTCGGTCATCCTGATCGCCGGGGGCAAGGACAAGGGCGGGGATTACCGGGTCATTTCGGACCTGGTCCGGGAGCGGGTGATCCTGCTCCTCCTGATCGGGGAGGCGACCGAGAAGATCGCCGCGGCCTGGGGGAACCTGACCGAATGCCGGAAGATGGGAACCCTGCCGGAGGCGGTCCAGGCCGCAGTCGCGGCGGCCCGGCCGGGCAATGTCATCCTCCTTTCCCCCGCCTGTTCAAGTTTCGACCAGTTCAAGAATTACGAGGAAAGAGGCGAGGTTTTCCGCCGGGAAGCGGGGAAGTTCATTCATGATTGAGTCCGGTTTCCGCTCGGCCGTATCCACCGGGATCGGGAAGATCCAGCGCGAGGGGTTTGATTACTTCCTGCTCTCGATCGTGATGATTACCGTCGGGGTCGGAGTGATCATGATCTACAGCACCAGTTATATTCCCGCCCTGAAACAGCTGGGGGACGGCCTGTATTTCCTGCGGCGCCAGCTTCTCTTCGTCGGCCTGGGTTTCATTTTCTGCCTGGGCCTGGCCTTCTTCGATTACCGCCTGCTTTCCCGTTACTCCGCTTTCATCCTGATCGGGGTGGTCTTTCTCCTCATCCTGGTTTTAATCCCCGGCGTGGGGACCCGGGTGGGAGGGAGCTCGCGCTGGCTCCGAGCCTTTGGATACAGTTTCCAGCCCACCGAGCTGGCCAAGCTCGCGATCGTGATCGTGCTCGCGGATTTCCTCGCCCGGAACGAGGCGAACCAGGACGGCAAGGTCCGGATTCTGTTCCCCCTTGCGGTCGCGGGGCTGGTGGCATTCCTGGTCCTGCTCCAGCCGGACTTCGGGAGCGCGGTCCTGATTGGGATTTTGCTTTTACTCCTCTGGATGGTCGCCGGGGTCAGACTCAAATACATCGTGGGGCTCGGGCTTCTGGCCGTCCCTGTCCTGGCCGGCCTGGTGGTCTTCGGGCACGGTTACCGCCTGCGCCGGGTGATGATTTTTCTCAACCCCTGGAGCGATCCCGAGGGCAGCGGGTTCCAGATTATCCAGTCTTTCGTGGCTTTCGCCCACGGGGGCTTCGCCGGCCAGGGGCTCGGGGAAGGGAGCCAGAAGCTCTTTTTCCTCCCGGAGGCCCATACCGATTTCATTTTTTCCGTCATCGGCGAGGAACTCGGCTTCCTGGGGGTGGCCGGGGTTCTCTTCCTTTATCTGGTTTTCACCCAGCGGGGGATCCGGATCGCCCTGAAGGCGCCGGATCTCTTCGGGAGCCTGCTGGCTTTCGGGATAGTCGTGATGGTGTCTTTCCAGGCTTTGTTGAACATGGGAGTGGTCCTGGGGGTTCTGCCCACCAAGGGATTGACCCTGCCTTTCATCAGCTACGGCGGGACTTCCCTGGTGGTCAACCTGATGGCGGTGGGGGTCCTGCTTTCCATCGCGCTTCATCCCCATCCCTCCCGGAATTGAAGGGCAGAGACAGGTGCGGAAACCGGGTGATCATCTGCGGATTGCTTTCGCCGGCGGCGGGACCGGGGGACACATCTTCCCGGCCCTGGCCCTGGCCCGCGAGTTCGAGCGGCACGATCCCCGGGCCGAGATTGTTTTTTTCGGGACCCGGCGGGGGCTGGATACGAAATTAATCCCGGGCCATGGTTACCAGCTCCACCTGATCGAGGTGGAGGCCCTGAAGGGGCGGGGGATGAAAGGCATCCTCCGCTCCCTGGCCAAGCTCCCGGGGGCGATTGTTTCATCCCTGAGGAAACTCCGGGCTCTGCGCCCCCAGCTGGTGGTAGGCCTGGGCGGGTATTCCTCCGGTCCGGTCCTCCTGGCGGCCTACTTTCTGCGGATCCCGACCGTGCTGGTGGAGCCGAATTCCATTCCGGGCCTGTCCAACCGCCTCCTGGGCCACGTGGCGAAGAGGATTTTCATCGCCTTCTCCCGCACCCGGGATTTTTTCCCGGAAAAGTCGGTCCGGCTGACCGGCAATCCCCTGCGCCCGGAAGTGATCCCCGGGTCTTCCCCGGTCCCTACCCCGGCCCGGAACGGTTTCACCCTCCTGGTCCTGGGTGGGAGCCAGGGTTCGAAAACCATCAACGCCGGCGTGCTCGCGGGAATGTCCGAGGTCGCCCGGGAGATCCCGCATTTCCGGGTGATTCATCAGACCGGGGCCGCCGACCGGGCCGGCGTGGAGCAGGCCTACCGGGAAACCGGGGTGCCGGCCGTGGTCCTGGATTTTATCGAGGATATGGGCCGGGTTTACTCCCAGGCGGACCTGGTCATCGCCCGGGCGGGGGCCACCACCCTGGCGGAGCTCCTGGCCTGGGGAAAGCCCGCGATTCTGGTCCCCTATCCCTTTGCCGCCGATCAGCACCAGCGGGAAAATTCCCGGGAGCTGGTGGAAAAGGGGGCGGCCTTGATTTTCGAGGACAGGGAGCTCTCCGGGCCAAAACTGGCCCGGGCCGTGCTGGAGCTTTACCGGGATGAAAAGCGGCGGGAGAAAATGGGGCAAATAGCCCGGGAACTCGCTCACCCCGAGGCCCGGGAGGAGATCGTAAATCAATGCGTGGAACTGATCAGAAATTGACCGCGACCGGGAAACCGGAGAGCCGGGGAAAACTGCCTCCGGGATTCATGAAAAAGCACCGTCGGATCCATTTCATCGGGATCGGGGGCTCGGGGATGAGCGGGATCGCCCAGATCTCCCTTTCCCTCGGGTTCCAGGTCAGCGGGTCGGACCTCATGGCCTCCGAGACCACCCGGGAACTCGAGAAGCTGGGCGCGGTTTTCTCACTCGGGCATCACCGGAAAAACGTGAACGGGGCCGAGCTCGTGGTTTATTCCTCCGCGGTTTCCCCGGACAACCCGGAACTCGGGGCCGCCCGGGAACGGGCGGTGCCGATCATTCCCCGGGCGGAGATGCTGGCCGAGATCATCCGGAAGGTGGGGCGCTCCGTCATCGTAGCGGGGGCGCACGGAAAAACCACCACCACCTCCCTGATCGGGACGGTTTTCTCCGCGGCCGGGCTCGATCCCACCGTAGTAGTCGGGGGCAAGCTGAACAGCCTGGGCACCGGGGCGCGCCTGGGGAAGGGTGGGATCATCGTGGCCGAGTCGGACGAGAGCGACGGTTCCTTTCTCCGCTTTTTCCCGTCGGTGGCGGTGGTGACCAATATCGATTTTGAACATCTGAACCACTACGGGTCCATGGCCAACCTGGAAGCGGCCTTCGTCCAGTTTCTGAAGCAGGTGGATCAGGAAGGGCTGGTGGTGGCCTTCAAGGAGGATCCCCGCCTGATGCGCCTCGTCCGCCAGATCAAGCGCGGGGGCAAACGGGTCAGGACCTACGGCTTCCGGCCGGAGGCGGACTGGTCGGCGAGGAACATCGAGGCGCGCGGGATGGGCATGGAGTTTGACGTCTACCGGGAAGGGAAATTCCAGGACCGGGTGCGGGTCGGCACGCCCGGCCGGCACAACGTTTTAAACTCGCTGGCGGTCCTGGCCGTGGCCGAGGAATTCCGAATTCCTCTTCCCCGGACCGCCCAGGGCCTCGCGGATTTCACCGGGGTCCAGCGCCGTTTCCAGGTTTACGGGGAGTCCCGGGGGATCCTGATCGTGGATGATTACGGACATCACCCCACCGAGATCCGGGCCACCCTCCGGGCCGCCCGGGAAGGGTTCGACCGGCGGCTGGTGGTGGCCTTCCAGCCCCACCGTTATACCCGCACCCGGGATCTTTACCGGGAGTTCGCCACCGCGTTTTTCGACGCGGAACTGGTCGTCGTGACCGATATTTATCCCGCCTCGGAAAAGCCCATTCCCGGAGTGACCGGAAAATGGCTGGCCGGGGAGATCAAAAAGGCGGGCCAGCCCCGGGTGATTTACGTCCGGGAGGTGGAACAGCTGGTTCCCCGCCTGAAAAAGATTTTAAAACCGGGCGACTTTCTGCTCACGCTGGGGGCGGGGAGCATTTACCGGGTGGCCCAAAAACTCGCCGAGGAGTTAAAGGAAGGCTAAATGCTGGCACCAGAGATTATCGACGCGATCAAGGACATCTGCCGGGGCCAGGTCAACCCGGGAGCGGACATGGCCGAGTACTGCTCGCTGAAAGCCGGGGGCCGGGCCGCGGCCGTCGCTTTTCCGCCGGGCCGGGATGAACTGGAAGTACTGGTTTCCTTCCTCCGGGGCAAACGGGTTCCCTATCTCCCGTTCGGCCGGGGTACCAACCTCCTGGTCAAGGACGGGGGTTACCCGGGAGTTTTTATCTCCCTGGCCGAAGGTTTCAGCCGGGTCGAGCACGAGCGTGAAGAGGGGAGCGGACACCTCCGGATCCGGGCCGAAGGGGGCGCGCCGCTGTCCCGGGTGGTCGAGCTCGCCGCGGAAAAGGGAGGGGCCGGGCTGGCTCCCCTCACCGGGATACCCGGGACCGTGGGCGGGGCGCTCCGGATGAACGCCGGCCCCGCCGGAACCAAGGGCCAGGTCGGGGAGAGCGTGAAATCGGCCCTGATTCTCGAGAGTACGGGCCGGGTAACGACCTGGGACCGGGAAGATCTCAAGTTCGGTTACCGGACGAGTTCCCTCCGGGAACGGGATTTCGTCCTGGAGGCCATCCTGGAACTCAAGCCGGGCGCGCCGGAGAAGATCCGAAAGGAAATGGAAGCCATCCGGGAAAAGAAGAAATCCAGCCAGCCCTGGGATTTGCCCAACGCCGGATCGATCTTCAAGAACCCGGAGCGGGGCAAGGCCGGCGAGATGATCGAGGAAGCGGGTTTAAAAGGGGTGCGGATCCGGGGGGCGCAGGTTTCCCCGGTTCACGCCAATTTTATCGTGAACGTGGGCGGGGCCACGGCCAGGGACATCCTTTCCCTGGCCGGGATGATCCGGGACCGGGTCAAGGAAAAGTTCGGGGTTCTCCTGGAAATGGAGCTGAAAGTGGTCGGGGAAGATTAAGGAAAAGAAGAAAAATAAGGTGGTTTGGTTGCTAGGTGGTTAGAAAAACCAGAGAACCCAAAGAAACTTAAGAAACTAAAGAAACCAGAGAAACCAAGAGATCAGAGATGAAGAGGAAAGGAATGATCAGGATCACCAAGAAAAGCCGGATCGGGGTGCTTTACGGGGGACTTTCCGCGGAGCGTGAGATTTCCCTGCGCTCCGGGCGGGCGGTGCTCGCCGCTCTCCGGGAGAAGGGTTATCAGCCGGCGGGGATCGACGCCGGGTCCGATCTCGCCCTCCGGCTGAAAAAAGAAAAAATTGAGGTGGTTTTCCTGGCTCTCCACGGCGGCTTGGGCGAAGATGGCTCGATCCAGGGCCTCCTGGAAACCCTGGAGATTCCCTATACGGGTTCCGGGGTCCTGGCGAGCGCCCTGGGGATGGACAAGCTGCTCTCCCGGATAATCTTCCAGGCGCGGGGGATTGTTGTCCCCCGCTATCTCTGGGTGCATCAAGCCGCGCCCCGGGTTTCCCCGCAGGAAATTAAAACCACGCTCGGGGGTTTCCCGGTAATGGTCAAACCGCGGGCCGAGGGCTCCAGCCTGGGAGTGGGGCTGGCCCGGAACGAGCGAGAGCTCCGGGATCGAATCCGCGCCGCCCGGGCCTACGGGGGAGACCTGCTGATTGAAGAATATATTTCCGGGATCGAAGTGCATGTCGGAATCCTGGCCGGGAAGGTGATGGGAGAGGTCGAGGTGGCGCCCCGCGAGGGTTTTTACGATTACCGCGCCAAGTATACCCCCGGGATGACGGAATATATCATCCCGGCCCGGGTCGGAGCCGGCGCCCGGCGGGCCATCTCCGCCGCGGCCCGGACGGCCTACCAGGCCCTGGGTTGTTCCGGGGTCGCCCGCGTGGATTGCATCTTCAGCCGCGGGAAACCCTTCATCCTCGAGGTCAACACCATCCCGGGACTGACCGAAACCAGCCTGATCCCGAAAATAGCCCGGGCTTCCGGCCTGGATTACCCCGGCCTGGTCAAGGTCATTTTAAAGACCGCCAGTTTAAAGAGTTCCCCCTCACCCAACCCTCTCCCTCGAGGGGAGAGGGCGGAGGAGAGGGTGACCATGCCAATTAAATTAATGAAGGAGGTCATAAATTGAAAAGTTTGCTTTACCTCATTTCCGTGGGCGGGATCGCCGCGGCGCTCTGGTTTACCACCACCGGTTACGGCCGGCCGCAGATCTCCCTGCCGGTTTCGCAGATCCAGGTTCAGGGCAACCAGCGGGTCCAAACCGAGGAGATCCTGGCCCGGGCCGAGATCAGGAAGGGGAACAATCTTTTAACCCTCTCCCTGGACCAGTCGGCCAAAAGGCTCCTGGACCTGGCCTGGATCAAGGATGTCTCCCTCTCCCGGGTCTTCCCCGACCGGGTGGTGATCAAGATCGTGGAATATCGCCCGTCGGCCCGGATCCAGCTGGGAGACGGCGTCTGGGGCCTGGTCGAGGAGGGGGGGAAAGTCATCCCGGTTTCCCCGGAGGAATTTGCCCGGGAAGCCCCGGGGCTTTTCGAGATCCACTACGAGGGGTCACTGCCCCCGCTCGAGGCCCTGCAGAGCGCGGTGGCCCTGATCCACACCCTGCAGACCGATCCGAAGCTCCTGCCCGCGATCAACGGGATTCTGTTCCGCCCGGGGATGGGATTCTGGTTTACCCTCGGGTTCGAGACTCCGCTCTGGGTGAGAGTCGGCTTCGATGATTATCCCCTGAAGCTCGTCCGCCTGAAGAGGATCCTGAATACTTTCCGGCCGGACCCGCGGGTCTGGGAGGAAATTGACCTTGATTACCCGGACCGGGCGCTGGCCCGGCCCCGGCTGATTTTGGACGAAACCAGCGGGGGAGGAGAGGGATGAAAAAGGAGGAAAACCTGGTAGTGGGTTTGGATATCGGCACCACCAAGGTCTGCGCCATCGTGGGGGAGGTGCACGAGGATAACATCGACATCATCGGCATCGGCACCAGCGGCAGCAAGGGTTTGCGCCGGGGGGTGGTGGTCAATATCGAGAGCACGGTGGGCTCGATCCGCAAGGCGGTGGAAGAGGCCGAGCTCATGGCCGGTTGCGAGATCACGGAGGTCTACACCGGGATCGCCGGGGGCCATATCCGGGGTTTCAACAGCCACGGGGTGATCGCGATCAAGGACAAGGAGGTGCGGGAAAGCGACATCCGGCGGGTGGTGGACGCCGCCGCCGCGGTCGCGATTCCGATGGACCGTGAGCTCATTCACATCGTGCCCCAGGAATTTATCGTGGACGACCAGGACGGGATCAAGGAGCCCCTGGGGATGTCGGGGGTCCGGCTCGAGGCCAAGGTGCACATCGTGACCGGGGCGGTGGCCTCGGCCCAGAACATCATCAAGTGCGCCAACCAGACCGGCCTGAACGTGTCCGACATCGTTCTCCAACAACTCGCCTCCGCCGAGGCCTGCCTGACAGTCGATGAGAAGGAGCTGGGGGTGATCCTGGTGGATATCGGGGGCGGGACCACCGACATCGCTCTTTTCGGCGGGGGAAGCCTGCGGCACACCGCGGTCGTGACCCTGGGCGGCAACCACATCACCAATGACCTGGCGGTGGGCCTGCGCACCCCTCTCCCGGAGGCGGAGCGGCTGAAAAAGAAATACGGCTGCGCCCGGGCCAAGATGGTCAAGGAAGACGAAACCATCAAGGTGCCCGGGGTAGGGGGCCGGGAGCCCAAGAACATTTCCCGCAAGGTGATCGCCGAGATCATCGAGGCCCGGGTGGAAGAGATTTTCTCCCTGGTCCAGCGGGAGATGATGAAGACCGGCAACGATTCGCCGCTGGCCGCGGGGGTGGTGATCACCGGCGGCTCGGCGGCCCTGGACGGGATCGAGGACCTGGGGGAGAGTTTTTTCAACCTCCCGGTCCGGATCGGCTACCCCACCGGGATCGGGGGGCTTTCCGACGTGGTCAACAGCCCCATGTATTCCACCGGGGTGGGCCTGATTCTCTACGGGGCCAGGAACCGGGTGAACTCCCGTTTCCGGATCCGGGATGAAAACATCTTCGGGAAGGTCCGGAACCGGATGCGGGAATGGTTTTCGGAGTTTTTCTTTAAACGGGCATGAAGATGAAGCAACAGGAACTTTTCATTAAAAAGGAGGCGGAGATGATCGCATTGGAGGAAAATTTTGGGCACAGGGCCAAGATCAAAGTAATCGGGGTCGGGGGCGGCGGCGGAAACGCCATCAGCACGATGGTGGAAGCCAGCCTGGCGGGGGCCGAGTTTATCGCCGCTAATACGGACGCGCAGGCCCTGGACGCTTCCCGCGCCGCAATCCGGATGCAGCTCGGCAAGGAGCTGACCCGGGGCCTCGGGTGCGGGGGCAATCCCGAGATGGGCCGGAACGCCGCCCGGGAGGATTATGAAAGGATGAAGGACATCCTTTCCGGGGCGGATATGGTCTTTATCACCGCCGGGATGGGCGGCGGGACCGGGACCGGCGCGGCCCCCGTGATCGGCGAGCTGGTCAAGGAGCTGGGGGCGCTTTCGGTGGGGGTGGTCACACGGCCGTTCGACTTCGAGGGTCCCAAGCGGAAGAAACAGGCCGAGGATGGGATCAAGGCCCTGGCCGCCTGCGTGGACACCCTGATCGTGATCCCCAACCAGAAGCTCCTGGCCCTGGCGAGCAAGAACACCACGCTCAAGGAAAGCTTCCGGAAGGCGGACGAGGTCCTGCTCCAGGCGGTCCGGGGCATCACCGATCTGATCATGGTCCCGGGGCTCGTTAACCTGGATTTCGCCGACGTGCGCGCGATCATGACCGGGATGGGAATGGCGGTGATGGGGACCGGGACCGGGGTCGGGGAGGAGCGGACCAAGCAGGCGGCGGAAACCGCCATCTCCAGCCCCCTGCTCGACGACCTTTCCATCAGCGGGGCCAAGGGGATTTTGCTCAACATCACCGGGGGCTCGGACCTTTCCATCCAGGAAGTGGAGACCGTCGCGGGCATCATCAACCAGAAGGCGATGGAGGGCGGTAAAGTCGCGGACGACCTGCATGTCATCTGGGGGACGGTGTTCAATGACAACATGAACGGCGAGATCCGGGTGACGGTGATCGCTACCGGCTTCGGGAACGGGAAGCAGAAGGTTACCGAGGTCCGAAACAGCCCGAGGAAAGAGCCGGGTCCTTTCGTGGAGTCCACCTCCAGCAAATACGATCTCCCGACTTTCTTGCGGAAGGAAAAGAAGCTGAACGTGCCCGACCCGGTCACGATCAACGAGAGCTACGGCTCCCGGGCTTTCGAAGAGGACGAATACGATATTCCGGCCTATATCCGGAAGAACGGGCTTTCGTTCCGAGGTTAATTTAAAGAGTTTCTGACTGCCTCATCTCTTTTCCGTCTCCTTTGTAATTGGGGCCGGCCCCCTTGTTTCTATTCAAAGGCAGGTGATAGGTCATGGGTGGTAGGTGGGGGGAAAAGTAGGGAGTAAGCAGTAGGCAGCAAAAAGAAAAAAAGGGAGCCGCAAGCTTCAG
>JAPLJI010000183.1 GCA_026388655.1 Pseudomonadota bacterium | reverse complement strand
GTATACTTGATTAGCCACCATGAAGACCAGAGATCTCATCTTGGAGATTGGAACCGAGGAAATCCCGGCGGGATATCTACCCCCGGCCCTGGAAGCCCTGGCCCGGATGGCCCGGGAAGAATTCAAGAAGGCCCGGATCGGCTCCGGAGAACTCCAGGCTCTGGGCACCCCCCGCCGGATCGTGCTTTTCGGCCGGAAGGTGGAGGAACTGCAGGCCCCGCTGGTGACGGAAAAGCTGGGGCCGGCCTGGGCCTCCGCCTTTGACGCCCAGGGAACCCCGACCAAGACGGCCCAGGGCTTCGCCCGCTCCCAGGGTTTGGAGGTAAAAGACCTGGCGGTACGGGAAACCGAAAAAGGCAAATATCTCGCCGCGGTGAAGAAAGAAGAGGGAAAGCCCGCGGCTCCCCTCATTGCGGAGATGCTTTCCCGTCTGATTCTCGAAATTCCTTTCCCCAAGACAATGCGCTGGGCCGAGGAAAAGATCGGCTTTGTCCGTCCCATTCACTGGATCCTCGCCCTTTTTGGGGATGAAATACTTGAAATTAAGGTGGGACAAATCAAGGCAGGTCGAAAGACCCGGGGACACCGTTTTCTTTCTCCCGGAGAGAGAGATGTCCAGAATCTCGATGAATACCTCTCTTGGCTTCCTAAAGCTTTCGTAATTTTGGATCCGGAAGATAGGATACAACTAGTCGAGCGGGAACTGGAACGACTGGCTAAAGAGGTCGGTGGATTGCCTTTTTCCCGACCGAAGCTTTTGCGCGAAGTTGCAAACCTGGTCGAGTACCCACAGGGGGTCCTGGGTCGATTAGCCGATGAAGTTGGCCGACTTCCTCGCGAGGTGGTCATAGCCGCCCTGGAGAACCACGAGCGCTGTTTCGCGGTGGAAGGGGCGGACGGGGCCCTGCTCCCGCGTTTCGTCGCGGTGATGAACAACGTTCCCCGGGATCCGGGACCGGCGATCCGGGGATACGAACGGGTGATGCGGGCGCGCTTGAACGACGCTATTTTCTTCTACAAGAAGGATCTCGAAATTTCCCTGGCGGACAGGGTCCAACGCTTAAAAGGCGTAGTATTTCATTCACGGTTGGGGACAGCCTATGAAAAGGTAGAAAGATTTACCCGGTTGGCGCTTTTTTTGACCCGCAAGCTCTGGCCGGAAGAGGAAGTCCGGGTCCAGCGGGCGGCCTTCCTGGCCAAGGCGGACCTGGCGAGCGAGATGGTAGGGGAATTCCCCGAGCTTCAGGGGGTGATGGGTTCGGAATACGCCCGGAAGCAGGGGGAAGATCCCGAGGTGGCCCGGGCGATCTTAGAACATTACCTCCCGCGCCAAGCCGAAGACCGCCTGCCCGAATCCCGGACGGGGATCCTGGTGGGCCTGGCCGACCGGGCGGACACGATCGCCGGGTTCCTGGCGGTCGGGATCAAGCCCTCGGGCGAGGCCGATCCCTTCGGGACCCGCCGGCACACCCTGGCGATCTTGAATATTCTTTTAGGCCGGGAAATTTTCCTCTCGTTGTCGGAGCTCTTTGGCGAGGCCCTGAAAAATCTCTCCGGGGTGGCGCGCTTTTCCGAAACCGAAGTGAAGACGGAGATTCTCAATTATTTCCAGACCCGGCTCCGGGGGATATTCCTGGCCTCGGGGGCGGTTTACGATTCGGTGGACGCGGTCCTTACGGCCGGGTCGGATGATCCTTGCGACGCCAAACTCCGGCTCGCGGCGCTCTCCCAGTTCCGCGCCCGCCCCGAGTTCGAAAAGCTTGCCATCGCCTGCAAGCGGGCGGCCAATATCCTTGGGGATTTTCAAAAGACGGCGGTCAACCATGCGCTTCTAACCGAACCGGAGGAAAAAGAACTCAGTAAGATTATCGAAAGACTTGAAATTGAAGTGGATTATTTTTTTAAGCAAAGAGATTACACCGGGGTCTTATCCCAGCTTTTGGTTTTAAAGGATCCGGTGGATAGCTTCTTTGATAAGGTTATGGTTATGTGCGAAGAACGCGAGCTGAGGGAAAACCGGCTGGCGCTGCTCTTCCGGATTTCCCGGATCTTTCGCCGGGTCGCGGATTTTTCCAAGCTGGTGATAAAGTAATACATTCAGTGTATATCAACATGATTACGTCATTCCCGTCATTATAGCGGCGGAGGAATTTAGTTTTTTATCGTCATTCCCGCGAAAGCGGGAATCCAGATCTACCAGACTGAATTCCCCCGGATCAAGTCCGGGGCAGGCTTAGTCAAGCCCGGAATGACAAATAAGCGCAAGAGAGATTTCAGAACAGCAAACAATTTTTAAGGAGGACGGAGATGGCAAACAAGACCAAATACGTTTACTTCTTCGGCGGCGGCAAGGCGGAGGGCAAGTCCCAGATGAAGGATATCCTGGGCGGCAAGGGAGCCAACCTCGCGGAGATGACCAACCTCGGGATCCCGGTGCCGCCCGGGTTCACCATCTCGACCGAGGTCTGCACTTATTATTCCCAGAATAAAAACACCTACCCCCCCGGGTTGCGGGGCGAGGTGGAAAAAGCGCTCCGGCGGATGGAGGAGCTCCTGGGGCGGAGGTTCGCCGACCCCGACAATCCCCTCCTGGTCTCGGTCCGTTCCGGGGCCCGGGCTTCCATGCCGGGGATGATGGACACGATCCTGAACCTGGGGCTGAACCGCCTCTCGGTCAAGGGCCTGGCCAAGAAGAGCGGCAACCGGCGCTTCGCCCTGGACAGCAACCGGCGCTTCATCCAGATGTACGGGGACGTGGTGATGGGGGTAAAGGGTGATGCCCTGGAAGAGGTCCTCGCAAATTTGAAAAAGGAGAAGGGCAAGGCCAAGGATACCGATCTGACCGCGGAGGACCTGGAGATCCTGATCGACCGGCTCCGGACGACGGCGGAAAAGGAATCGGGCCGCTCCTTTCCGGACAACCCCGATGACCAGCTCTGGGGGGCGATCGGGGCGGTGTTCGGCTCCTGGAACAACCCCCGGGCCATCACCTACCGCTCCCTGAACAGGATCCCGGACGACTGGGGGACGGCGGTGAACGTCCAGGCGATGGTCTTCGGCAACCTGGGCGATTCCAGCGCCACCGGGGTGGCCTTCATCCGCAATCCCTCCACCGGGGAAAAATTGTTCTACGGGGAGTTCCTCCCCAACGCCCAGGGCGAGGACGTGGTGGCCGGGATCCGCACTCCCCAGCCGATCACCCGGGCCCAGAAGCAGCCGGGGGACGCCGAATCCCTCGACGAGCTGATGCCGAAACCCTTTAAGGAGCTGGAGGCGGTTTACCAGAATCTCGAAAAGCATTACCGCGACATGCAGGATATCGAGTTCACGATCGAGGACGGACGGCTCTGGATGCTCCAGACCCGCCGGGGCAAGCGCACCGCCCAGGCGGCGGTGCGGATCGCCGTGGAGATGGTGGACGAGGGCCTGATCAAGCCGGAGGAAGCGGTGGCCCGGGTGACCCCGGACCAGCTCTCGCACTTCCTCCATCCCGCCTTCGATCCCCAGGAGAAGAAGGAGGTCATCGCCAAGGGACTGCCGGCTTCCCCGGGGGCGGCGGTGGGGATGGTGGTCTTCAACGCCGAGGATGCCGAGCAGTGGGCCAAGGATAAAAAGGATGTCATCCTGGTCCGGGTCGAAACCTCTCCCGACGATATCCACGGGATGAACGCGGCCCAGGGAATCCTGACCGCCCGCGGGGGGATGACCTCGCACGCGGCGGTGGTGGCCCGGGGGATGGGGAAATGCGCGGTGGTCGGCTGCGGCGCGCTGGAGATCGATTACGAAAAGGGCCTCTTCCGGGTGGGGGACCGGGTAATCAAGCAGGGCGACTATATCAGCCTGAACGGCTCCACCGGTGAAATAATTCTCGGCCAATTGAAGAAGAGCGATCCCGACCTTTCCAGCCCGGCCTTCGCCCGGTTCATGCAGATCGTGGACAAGGTCCGCACCCTCGGGGTCCGGACCAACGCCGACACCCCCCGCGACTGCCGGAAGGCCAGGGAGCTCGGGGCCGAGGGCATCGGGCTCTGCCGGACCGAGCACATGTTCTTCGCGCCCGACCGGATTCCCGCGGTCCGGGAGATGATCATGGCCGACGACGAGGCCGGCCGCCGGGTGGCGCTCAACAAGATCCTGCCGATGCAGCGGGGCGATTTCGTGGAGATCTTCCGGGTGATGGAAGGCTTGCCGGTCACGATCCGGCTCCTGGATCCGCCCCTGCACGAATTCCTCCCCCACACCGAGGCGGAGATCCAGGAACTGGTCCAGACCTCGGGGATCCCGGCCGACCGGCTCAAGGCCAAGCTCATCGCCCTGCAGGAGGCCAATCCCATGCTCGGCCACCGGGGCTGCCGGCTGGGGATCACCTTCCCGGACATTTACGAGATGCAGGTCCGGGCGATCGCCCTCGCGGCCGGGGAGCTGATCCGGGACGAGAAGCGGAAGATTCACCCCGAGATCATGATCCCCCTGGTCGGAGACTGGAAAGAGCTCAAGATCCTGCGGGACCTGACCAAGCAGACGGTGGAGAAGGTCCAGGAGGAAATGGGAATCAAGTACGACTACCTGATCGGCACGATGATCGAGCTGCCCCGGGCCGCCCTCACCGCCGACCAGATCGCCGAGTACGCGGAGTTTTTCTCCTTCGGGACCAACGATTTGACCCAGACCACCTGGGGCTTATCCCGGGACGACGCCGGGAAATTCCTCGGGGCTTATATTAAGGCCGGCATCTTCCCGATCGATCCCTTCGCCTCCCTGGATCAGCAAGGGGTGGGGCAACTCATCCGGATGGGGGTGGAGAAGGGCCGGAAGACCCGCCCGAAGCTCAAGGTCGGGATCTGCGGGGAGCACGGCGGGGACCCGGCTTCGATCATCTTCTGTCACCAGGTCGGTCTCAATTACGTCAGCTGTTCTCCCTTCCGGGTTCCGATCGCCCGGCTTTCCGCCGCCCGGGCCGCGATCGGGGCCGGCACGGGAGAAGGAGACTAACAAAAAGTTTAAAGTTCAATCCTCCTACGCCATAGGCTACGGAGGACAGGGGTTCAAGGTTCAAAGTTGAAACCCGAAACCCGAAACTTCTGGTAATGATTATCGTAGGGGAGGCCTTCCACGGCCTCCCTTTATTTTAAAGCTCGGATTTTTTGGACTGCATCAGCTTGTTTATCCCGACAGGGGAGGGACTGATGCGTTGTTTGCTTTTTTTGTAGGGAGCCTTTCTATAGGCTTCCTTTTTTGTGTTTTTTCCCAATCAATTTCACTTCCCCTCCAACCCGTCATTCCCGTGGCCTCCGGCCTGTAGGGTCTACGGCCCGGAGGGAAACGGGAATCCAGGGTTTAAAATTCCCCTCCCCAGAATCTCATATTTATGATGCCACCCTATTTATGATATATTGAAAACTATAATGTTCCCTGCCCGCCAACAACCAGGATATAAACCAGAGCTCCCCATTATTTTGATCGATGTTGACAAATAGGGATTATTATTTGAAAATGTAAAACAATATATAGATCGATCATTATTATGTTTTATGGAGGATGATTATGAATGAAGTAAAAATATCTCCGAAATATCAAGTGGTTATTCCAAAAGAGGTTCGAAAATCTCTTAATCTGAAGCCTGGCCAAAAAATGGTCGCGATCGCCAAAGACGGGATTATCCATTTGATTCCTAATCGGGAGATCCCGGAATTGCGGGGATTTATAAAGGGAATGGATGCCAGAGGAATCCGGGAGGAGGAGGAACGGTTGTGATCCTGGTCGACTCCTTCGGATGGATTGAGTATTTTCTGGACGGGCCTTTGGCCGAACGATACGCGGAGTACCTGGAAAAACCTTCCCAGGTTATCACCCCGACGGTCGTCATTTGCGAGGTTTACAAGAAAATCAAGCGTGAGCGGGGGGAAAGGGATGCCCTGGAAGCGGTGGCGCAGATGCAAAATACCCGGATTATTTCTTTCGACGAGAGGATTACGCTGAGCGCGGCGGATTTGAGTCTGCAATTTGGGCTGCCGATGGCGGACGCGATTGTTTATTCCACGGCCGTCAATGAGGGGTGCCAGTTGGCCTCCTCCGATCCTCACTTTAAAAATCTCCCCGACGTAATTTTCGTCGGAAAATAAAATCCGTGAATATTTTTAATTGATCATGTCCTCCGCCCCCAAGCAAATCCTCGACCTGGTCGAACGATTCGATAAAAATATCGAATTCCGCGGGTTACTGGTTGGAAAAAGTTATATAATTATCCTTTAAGGAAATAATATTTATGGATCAAAGTAAGGTTCGTGATTTAGTTCGGGCGGGAAAGTATGAATTTTCCCAGCACGCAGAGAAGGAGCGGGAAGAGGATCAAATTAAAGTCGAAGAACTTGAGGCGGCTTTGAAGAATTGCGAGGTTATTGAGGACTATCCGCAAGATCGTCGCGGCGCGAGCTGTCTGGTTGTGGGGTTCGCCGGGTCGAGGCCTATTCATGCAGTCTGTTCGATCAAATCGGATCCCGAGGAACTTTTTTTGATAACGGTATATGATCCTTCCCGCCATTCGTGGAGGTGGATGGATAATTATCGCCGAAGGAGGTGAGGAAAATGGGCAGAATTTATCACAAATGCCATTTTTGTGGAGGGGATGTTGTGTTAAAAGGAGTACCGGCAGGCGTCTGTCAGGTATGCGGAGAAAAGTATTTTAAGGCTGAGGTAGTCAAGAAGATGGAACAGACGGCAATTTCTTCTGAAAAGGTGGAGGAAAAAATTCAAGTTCCGATTTTGGAATTAAGGGTGGTTTAGAGATTTTGATGGTTCATTAACAACAATCATGTCCTCCGCCCCTAAACAAATCCTCGACCTGGTCGAACGCTTCGATAAAAACCTCGAATCCTACAAAAGCCCGGCATATAACGTTTAGCTTCTCAAAACGAAGGCGATTATCAAGGAAGTTATGAACCCCCAAACGTCAAAGTAAAGACTTGACCCTGGAATTTTTTTCAAGAAAGGTGGCAACGTAGTCACTTATCCTGTTTATGATTGGGTTGATGATGATGGTTATAAAAATATGGGCGATTGGATTGATGAAGCTGCAAAAGCCGCAGGGAAATGAAACAAATTCATACAATTTGTGGGACAGAATTGAAAAATTAACTTCCCATACTCTTCCCCGCCCATCTAGTCCATTTAGTCCATTTAGTCTGTCTGGTCTATTTCGTCTAAAAAACGGTTTGAGAAAATCGATGTAACAGAAGAAAATTTAAAGGATTTAAAATGAAAAAAATCATGGTTTCTAATTCGTTTTAAGTCGTTTCCCGGCTTTTTCATAGACAATTCTTCGGTGAATGATCCCCAGAATCCATACGTCATCTCCAATAATTTTATAAATCACCCGGTAATCACCAACCCGAAGTTTCCAATAGCCCTTTAGAGTTTTTCGCAATGGCCGGCCATATTTTTGGGGTTCTGTGGCAAGTCGTGATTCGATCGCCCGCGCGATCCGAGCTTTGACATCCGGATTAATCTGCGGCAGATCCGTCTCACGCACCGCCGGATGGTATATGAGGGTGTAAGCCATTGAAAGGTCGGGAAGACTAAGAGCCCCAAACCTGCTTGTGAGATAGCACCTGAACTCTTTTAAAAGTTTTGTCTCGTTCCTGGGCGATCTCCGCCAGGGCCAGATCCTCTTCGATTTCGAGGGCCTCCCGGACCAAATCCCGGATTTTCATAGAAAGGGATATTTGTTCTTTCCGAGCCAGCGATTGAACCGCTTGATAAAGCGGCTTTTCGAGAACAACGTGGATCCTGGGGTTTTTGGCAGGCATATTAATGTTTCCTCCTTTTCTTGTTCAGTGTACCACTAGTGACGAACCGGGGCAATATGACGAATTGAACATAATTATCAAATTGACTTCCTAAATACTTCCCCGCCCGCTATCAATCGCATAGGGCAAAGGGCATAGAGCAGGGAGCCAAGAGCAAAGAATAAAATGTTTGGTTCCTTTGGCCTGTCTGGTCTATTTTGTCTATCTAGTCTATCTAGTCTATCTAGTCTATCTCGTCTATTTGATCTAAAAACCGGTTTGAGGAAAGCGGGAAGATCGGATTTTTCTTGATAATTTCTCCCTCATTAGGTTATACTAAAATCAATTTTCGTTATACCGTAAATTAAGGAGGCGGGTTTTATGGTCGAAAAAGTCAAAGCTTACGCCAAAGGCCAGATCGTGATTCCCAAGGAATTAAGAGAGAAGTACAGCATTCGTCCGGGAACCGAGCTGAAGATTTTCGATTCCGGGGGGGTAATCCATCTCATCCCCAAAGTCAAAGACCCGATTAAAGCGGCCTGCGGTTATCTCCCCGCCAAGCCTTCCTTGAGCAAAGAACTGTTGAAACAGAGGAAGCAAGATTTTCCCCGATGAAGGCCTCCCTGATTTTTGACAGCTCAGCTTTGCTCAAGTTATTCCAAAAAGAACCAGGTTTTGAGAAGGTAATCAGGATTCTTCGTATCGCCCAGGAAGAAAATCTCCGTAAATTATTGAATATTATTAACCTGGGAGAAATTATTTACATTACCAAAAAGCATTTCGGTAATGAGAAAAAGCTGGGAATCCTCGGCAATATTCATCGTTTGGGGTTTGAAATTTTACCGGCTAAAGATGACCTGGTTTTTCGGGCGGCCGAGATAAAGGGGGATTATCCCATTTCCTATGCCGATGCTTTTACCATGGCTTCGGCCTTGGAGCATTCCGCGGCGGTGATCACTTCCGATCCGGATTTTGAGAAAGTGTCTTCGTTTATTGAAATAATCTGGGTTTGAACACTCAAACAAGCGTGAAATTTGGGGGACATAATTAACCCTTCGGCTTCCCCGACTCTTTCTCGCCCGCCAATCTGGTCTATTTGGTCCTCCTACGCCAATCCTCCTACGCTGATCCTCCTTCGCTAAAGCTTCGAAGGACAAGAGCTTCGAAGGACATGGGCTTCGGAGGATAAATCTGTCTGGCCTATTTAGTCTAAAAACGGTTTGAGGAAAGCGGGAAGATAAGATAAAATATTCTGGGGAGGAGAAGAAAAATGACGATTAAAACCAAGGCCATTTATGAAGGCGGGGTCTTCAAACCCTTGGGCAGGCTCCATTTGCAGGAGCACCAGCCCTGCCAGATCACCGTTGTGACGGAAAAACCGGCCAAAAAAGAAGTCAAAGGCAAACCGAAAAAGTCGGCCCATCCGATTCTCGCCATTGCCAATATTTTTCAAAGCAAGGTTTCGGATTTGTCCCAATCACACGACGACCATCTTTATTCCAAATCCCAATCCTAATCATTGAGAGCTTTCATCGATACCGGCTTTTTTTGCGCCCTGGCTAACCGGGGCGACGCTGGAAATACCGCCGCCAACCAGGTTATTAAGGAGCTGACCGAATCCGGCGCGGCTTTTTGTACGTCCGATTATGTCCTCTCCGAAACATATACTTTAATCATGATTCGAACAGCGCACCGATTAGCGGCTGAATTTATGAAGCGTTTTCCCCAATCGAAAATCGAAATCATCAGGATAACAGAAGAAATCGAAGATAAAGCAAAAGGCATCTTCCTTAAATATTCCGATAAACGATTCAGCTTCGTGGATTGCACCAGTTTTGCCCTAATCGAAAAATTCAAGATAGAAAAGGTTTTAACCTTCGACCATCACTTCCGAGAATATCGATTTTCCCATCCAGTAGATATTCTTCCTCGAAGATAACAACAATTGCGAAAACTCAAAGCATTTAACTGATTACTTGTTGACCTGGAATTGCGAACATCTTGCCAATATCAGAAAACAGGAGCATATCCGTGTCGTCAATCGACGTTTGGGTTTAAATACCCCCGCGATCATAACACCCCTTGAGCTTTTACCTGAGTGAAAAACCATCCTCAAAGGCGGGGTTAAATAGTATTTCCTCTGGAATGAAATCTGCTAGAATAGGGTCTAGTTATATAAATTAACGTTGAGAGCTAGACCAAGGGATTATTCATGGCGAAGATCAAGCCCCTGAAAGAATGCCCGCTGTTCCGGAACTTCAGCGACAAGGAAATTGCGGTAATCTCCAAGATCGTGTCCGAGAAAAAAATCCCGGCCGGGACCCCCCTCTTCATCGAAGGAATGATTGGAGAGACCCTTTTTATTGTCAAAAAGGGTTCGGTGCAGACCTCGCGGAACATTCCCGGGGTGGGGGAAACGTCGCTGGCTACGATTCAAAGCGGAGAATATTTCGGGGAAATGGCTTTGCTGTCTGAGGGACCCCGGGAAGTTTCGGCCCGGACGGTTGAGGAAACCGATTTCTTGACGATCGATCGGGAGGATTTTCAGGAATTCCTGAAGACGGACGCACTGGTGGCTCTTCGACTGGTTATGGCCCTTTCCCTAAACTTGAGTGAGAAGACCCGGGGCGGACTCGCCCAGATTGACGAGTATCTGGCATGGAAATCCGGTCAGGAAAATTCGTAGTTGCTTGCGGGATTCTGCTTTTCGGTTTAAGTGGGTGGGGGTGCGCCCCGAAACTTCTGCCCCTGACCCCGGCCGGGCCGGGGAACCCGGCCAGCGCGGGCTTCGCGAGGGCGGAGAGCCCGGTTCTCGGTTTCTCCGCCCGCCAGGGCGAGCTCGAACACTGCTCCCCGGACTGGGATAAGCTCCTCATCCCCCTGGAGGTGAGGATCGAGAACAGGACGGAGGGCAGGATTTCGATCCAGCCGGAGGATTTTATTTTGCAGGATGAAAGCGGCCGGCAATACCAGGCGGTTGACGCCCGGGAGCTTTCGGCCCTCGAACCCAGAGGTGAGGGGGGGCGTTCCGCCTTTTTTACCTTCGGCCTGGCTTACGGGTACGAAGGCGGAAGGGAAGCCCTGGGGGCGGGTTTTCCGCTCGGGTATAATACCATCTCCCGGTCCGATCGATGTCCCGCGGAGATATTTCTAAAGGCTTTGAGTACGCAACCCATTGAACCCCGGGCTTTCGCCCAGGGGATGGTGTTTTTCCGGGGGGGACTGAAGAAAGCGCATGAATTCAGCTTGAAGTTTCAGAAGAATCTACCCCCGGCTGAGCCGGTGAATTTAGAGCTGAGGTTTCGGTCTAAGTAAATAGTAATAAGGGGAGGTAACCAATGAATTCAAAAAGAAAAGGCAGAATCGGAATATTGGCTTCGAGCCTGATCCTGGGCGGGATCTGGACCGGCTGGGTATGGGCCCAGACCGAGGTGGGACCCGAGGCGGTTTCCCCGGCTCCGGATTCCGGGGCCGTGATCGAGCCGGCCTCCCCGGGTCCGGATTTTCCTCCCCTGGCGGAACCGGGACCACCCGCGGTTTCCTCCCCGGAAGCGCCCGCGCCCGGGGAAGATCTCAACGCTCCCCCGGCTCCGGCCCCGAGTGAAGCCCCCGCCCCGGCCGCGGCGACTCCTCTCCCGCAGGTTCCCTGGGGAAGGGGCGTGGTTTTGGGCGTGGTTACCCATGTCACCCCCGCCCAGCATAAAATCCTGGCCGGGGAAGACCTGCACCTGATCGCGGCTTATTATTACGGGAACGCCCGGCTCTGGAGACTAATTTATGAAGCCAACCGCAAGGTTCTCCCCAATCCGAACAAGCTGCCGGAGGGGATCACCATTCTTGTCCCGGCGCCGCCTATTTAAACAAAATAACCAATGACCAATAATCAAATCCGGGAGAAATATATAGATATGTTTTTTAAAGATTTATATTTGTTTTATTTGGTCATTGATGTTTGGTAATTGTTTGATGATTGGAATTTGGTGATTGGAATTTGATTGGTTATTGGTGCTTGGTCATTGGAATTTGTTGGGTAAGATAGAGGTTGACGGATGGGGATTTCCTAAATATCCTTTTTAAAAGCCAACTTAAGGAGAAAATTTTTGCTGAATTCAGTTCTTGAGGGTCTCACTTTTGACGATGTCATCCTGCTTCCGATTTATTCTGATGTTTTGCCTTCCGAAGTCAGCCTGGAAACCCAGTTTACCCGCCGGATCAAGCTCCAGATCCCCCTGGTGAGCGCCGCCATGGATACGGTCACCGAGTCCCGGACCGCGGTGGCCATGGCCCAGGAGGGCGGGATCGGGATTGTGCACCGGAATCTCTCCATCCCGCGCCAGATCGAGGAGGTCCGGAGGGTGAAGAAATTCGAGAGCGGGATGATCGTGGACCCGATCACGATGAGACCGAGCCAGCGGGTTTCCGAGGCGGTCGAGGTCATGCGCCAGCGGAATATCTCCGGGCTCCCGATCACCGAAGACGGCAAGAAAGGCAGCCGCCTGGTGGGGATTCTCACCAACCGCGACCTGCGTTTCCTGAAAGATCATAACCGGAAGATTTCCCAGGTCATGACCAAGGGGAAACTGATCACCGTGCCGGAGGGGACCTCGCTCGAGGGTTCGAAGGAAATCCTCCAGCGCCACAAGATTGAGAAACTCCTGGTCGTGGACAAGGCCGGCCACCTGAAGGGAATGATCACGGTCAAGGATATCGAAAAGACGGGGAGATATCCCCACGCCACCAAGGACGAGATGGGTCGGCTCCGGGTCGGGGCGGCCGTGGGGGTGGGCGGCGAGGGACTCGAGCGGGCCCAGGCCCTGGCCGAGGTGGAGGCGGATCTGGTCGTGGTGGATACCGCGCACGGTCACTCCCTCCGGGTGATCGACACGGTGAAGAAAATCAAGAAAAAAATCCCCGGGCTGGAGGTGGTGGTGGGGAACGTGGCCACCGCGGAAGGCGCCCGGGCCCTGGTGGAGGCGGGGGCCGACGCGATCAAGGTGGGGATCGGCCCGGGATCCATCTGCACCACCCGGATCGTGGCTGGGGTGGGCGTGCCCCAGATCACCGCGATTTTCGCCTGCGTGGCGGAGAGCCGCCCGCGGGGAGTTCCATTGATTGCCGACGGGGGGATCAAGTTCTCCGGCGATGTCACCAAGGCCCTGGCCGCGGGTGCGGATACGGTGATGATCGGCAACCTTTTCGCCGGGACCGAGGAAAGCCCCGGGGACATGGTGCTACTCCAGGGCCGGGCCTACAAGGTTTACCGGGGGATGGGTTCGCTGGGGGCGATGGAGGAAGGGGAATGCCAGGACCGTTACTTCCGCGAGCCGGAACGGGATAAAAAACTTGTCCCCGAGGGGATCGAGGGCAGGGTGCCTTACCGGGGCTTGCTTTCGGAAAATATCTTCCAGCTCATAGGCGGGGTGAAATCCGGGATGGGTTACCTGGGTTGCCGGACCCTCTCGGATCTCCGGAAGAAGGCCCGGTTCATCCGGGTTACCCCTGCCGGTTTGAAGGAAAGCCACGTTCATAACGTAATCGTGACCAAGGAAGCCCCGAACTACCGCTTGAAATAGGGAAGGGTCTTTCCCGCGGGAATAAAAATCAGCTTTGAGTCATTCTTCCACCCATAGTAATTTTACCCACCTGCACGTCCATTCCCATTACAGTCTGCTCGACGGGGCCATCCGTCCCGAACAACTGATCAAGCGGGCGGAGGAGTACGGGCTTCCGGCCCTGGCCCTGACCGATCACGGCAATCTTTTCGGGGCGATCGAGTTTTACCAGCTGGCTTACCGCCACGGGATCAAGCCCATCCTGGGCTGCGAGTGTTACATGGCGCCCGGGAGCCGCCTGGACAAGAAACGGGGCGGGGCGGATGAGACGGCCTTTCACCTGGTCCTCTTGGCCCGGAACCTCGAGGGTTACCGCAATCTCTCGCGGCTGATCACCCGGGCGTATTTTGAAGGTTTTTATTACCGTCCCCGGATCGACCGGGAGATTTTAGACCAGCACCGGGAGGGCTTGATCGGGCTTTCCTCCTGTCTGAAAGGGGAGATCCCCTGGTACCTGCTGCAGGGCCGGGGGGACGAGGCCCGGCGGGCCGCCCGGGAGCTTTCCGAGATCTTCGGCCCCGGACGGTTTTTCGTGGAAATCCAGCGCAACGGTCTTCCCGACCAGGAGAAGGTTAATCCCCTGCTGATCGAACTCGCCCGGGAACTTTCCCTGCCGCTGGTGGCGACCAATGATTGTCATTACCTGGAAAAGAAGGATGCCCGGGCCCACGACATTCTCCTGGCCATCCAGACCGGCAAGACCATGAGCGACAAGGATCGGATGGCTTTCCGGTCGGATACCTTTTACTTCCGCTCGCCCCAGGAGATGGAGGAACTTTTCCGGGATCTCCCGGAGGCGATTGAAAACACCGTCCGGATCGCGGGGGATTGCAACCTGGAGCTCAACCTGGGGGAGAGGCATTACCCGGCCTTTCCCCTCCCGGAGGGAACCGGCGCGGACGAGTATCTAGAAAAGGACGCCCGGGCGGGCCTGGCGGAGAATTTCCAGCGACTGGTGGCGATGGGGAGGGCCAAGCCGGAGAGCCGGGAGGCCTACGAGGCGCGTCTGGCGGACGAGCTCCGGGTGATCAGGAAAACCGGCTTTGCCGGCTACTTCCTGATCGTGGCGGATTTTGTCCGGCATGCCCGCCGGCAAGGCATCCCGGTGGGACCCGGCCGGGGGTCGGCGCCCGGGAGCCTGGTGGCTTTCTCCCTGGGGATCACCGAGATTGACCCGATCGCGGAGGGACTCCTCTTCGAGCGCTTCCTGAACGAGGGCCGGGCCAGCCTCCCGGATATCGACGTGGATTTCGGCCCGGAGCGGCGGGAGGAGGTTTACCAGTACCTCACCGAGAAATACGGGAAGGATAACGTCGGGCATATCATCACCTTCAGCGTGATGCAGGCCAAGGCCGCGATCCGGGATGTCGGCCGGGCCCTGGAAATGCCCTACAGCGAGGTGGACCAGGTGGCCAAGCTCATCCCGCTCGGTCCGGGGGTAACGATTAAGCTGGCCCTGGAGCAGGAATCCCGCCTGCGCGAAATGTACCAGAAAGAGCCGCGGATCCGGGACCTGATCGACACCGCCCAGTCCATTGAAGGGATGGTCCGGCACGCCTCCACCCACGCGGCCGGCGTGGTGATCGCCGACCGTCCCCTCTCGGATTGCCTCCCCCTTTACCGGGGCCAGAACGACGAGGTGGTGACCCAGTACGCCATGGAGGATGTCGAGGCCTCGGGACTGATCAAGTTTGATCTGCTCGGGTTGAAGACCCTTTCCATCTTCGCCCATACCATCCGGATGGTGGAACAGGTGAAGGGGACCAGACTCGATCTCTCCACCATCCCGCTGGATGACGAGAAGTCCTACGAGCTCCTCTCCGCCGGAAAAACCGTGGGGATCTTCCAGCTGGAAAGCTCGGGGATGGTCGAGCTCCTGACCCGGATCCGGCCGACCGAGTTCCGGGACCTGGTTTCCGTAAACGCGCTTTACCGCCCGGGCCCCCTCGGGGGCGGCAAGATCGACGAATTCATCAAGCGGAAGAAATCCAAGCGGATCAAGACCCAGTACCAGATCCCCCAGCTGAAGGAAATCCTGGAGGAAACCTACGGCGTGATCGTGTACCAGGAGCAGGTGATGAAGATCGCCAACCGGATCGGGGGATTCAGCCTGACCGAGTCGGACCGGCTCCGGAAGGCGATGGCCAAGAAGAAGCGGGAGGAGATGGAGGTGGCCCGGCCTCGCTTTATCGAGGGAGCGGTCCAGAACAAGGTGCCCCGCGAGGAAGCGGAAAAGCTTTTTGAGGAGATCTCCAAGTTCGCGGAATACGCTTTTAACAAGTCCCACAGCGCCGCTTATGCCCTGATCGCCTATCAGTCCGCCTACCTCAAGGCCAATTACCCGGTTTTCTTCCTGGCGGCCCTGCTTTCGGCCGACATGGATGATTCCGACAAGGTCCTGAAAAACCTGAACGAGTGCAAGGCGATGGGAATGAAGGTTTTGCCGCCGGAGGTGAACGAGAGCGAGAAGGATTTCATGGTGGTGGGGGAAGATACCGTCCGGTTCGGGCTTTCCGCGGTCAAGAACGTGGGGGAAGCGGCGGTGGAAGCGGTGATCGAGGCCCGGAGGGAAAAGGGGAAATTCACCTCGATTTATGACTTCTGCGAGCGGGTGGACCTCCGCAAGGTCAACCACCGGGTGGTGGAAAACCTGATCAAATGTGGGGCTTTTGAAGGCCTGGGGATGAACCGGGCCACGACCCAGGACGCGCTCGACCCCGCTCTGGAAGCGGGAAACCTGTTCCAGCGGGAAAGGGAACAGGGCCAGGAGAGCCTCTTCGGGCGCCTGGGTCCCCCGCGGTCGAGGCAGGCGGGCGGCGGGGCCGGGCTTCCCGAATGGCCGCGGACCGAACTCCTGCGGAACGAAAAGGAGGCCCTGGGATTTTACATCACCGGGCATCCCCTGCTCGATTATTCCGAGGAGATGAACCGCTATGTCACCCACCAGATCTCCGAGCTGGCCGAGGCTCCCGACGGCAAGCCCGTGCGGGTGGGGGGGATGATTTCCGGGAAGCGGGAGGTCACCACCCGGCAGGGGGAGCGCATGGGTTTTATCACCCTGGAGGGCCTGGACGGTTTTGTCGAGGTGGTGGTTTTCGCCAAGAGCTACGCGCGGTTTATCCGGGAGGTCCGGGAGGATGAGCCGATCGTGGTCGCGGGCAAGCTCGAGCGGAATGAAGAGCGGGTGAAAATTCTGGACGGGGAGATCTATCCCCTGCGGCTGGCCGGGCAGAAATTCTGCCAGCGGATCCACTTCCAGATTTCCGCGCCCGGGACCAACGGGGAGGTTTTCCATGAGCTCAAGCGCCTGATCCAGGAACATCCCGGGAAATGCCAGACGATTTTGCATCTTAATTTTCCCAACCAAACCGAGGCGGTAATCACCCTGCCGGAAAGCCTGCGGGCGGATCCGAGCGAGAAGTTATTCGCCCGGTTCCGGGAGATTTTCGGAGGGGCATCGATAACCTTACAATAAGGAGAGCCATGAACCGGATCAATATTCAGGACCAGTTTTTGAACCAGGTGCGGAGGGACAAGCTCAAGGTGACCGTGGAGCTTTTGTCCGGCAACCGCCTCGAGGGGGTCAGGGTGATTTCCTTTGACAATTTCTGCCTGCTCCTGGACAAGCCGGAACCGGAAAACACCCAGGTCCTGGTTTACAAGCACGCGGTGGCCTCGATCCGGCCGGCCCCCGGGCTCCGGCTCCGGCTCTCGCTGGCCCCCCCCGAAAAGGAGGGTTTCCACAATCAACCCCGGTTCTCCGGAAAGCCGCCCGAGGGTCAGTCCCAAGGAACTTGAATGTAGAATGCGGATTGCGGAACGGCTCAATTGTAGATTGACGAATGACGATTGTAGATTTGGAAAACAAATAAACTAAAGAAAGCAAACAGACTAGAGCGTAGGGCAAGGCTTTAGCCTTGCAAAGAGGGTTCAAGGGTTCCAAGGTAGCCGCGGGCTTTTAGCCCGCGCAAATTTTATGGAAAGATCGGCACTGGTTGAGGTGCACAGGAAAGGCCAGGATCGTTCCCCCGATTCCGGGCGCGAGCTGGAGCGGCTGGCGGAAAGCGCCGGGGCCATCGTGGTCGAACGGCTGGAACAGCAGCTGGAAAATTTCCACCCGGCTTTCCTGGTCGGGCGGGGCAAGCTCGAGGAAATCCGGGAAAAGGTCCGGGAACTGGACCTGGTGATTTTCAACCGGGATTTAAGCCCGGTGCAGTATCGCAATCTCGAGGATTTTCTCGGGGTCAAGGTGGTGGACCGGACCGGTTTGATCCTGGATATTTTCGCCCAGCGGGCCCGGACCCGCGAGGGCAAGATCCAGGTCGAAGCGGCCCAGCTGGCCTACCTCCTGCCCCGGCTCTCGGGAAAGGGCAAAACCCTTTCCCGGCTGGGCGGGGGGATCGGCACCCGGGGACCGGGGGAAACCAAGCTGGAGGTGGACCGCCAGCGGGTCAGAAAGCGGATCGCCCATCTCGAGCGGGAGCTGGAGAAAATCACCCGGCACCGGGAGGTGCAGCGGCGGGGACGGGTCTCCCGGGCCCTGCCCACTTTTGCCCTGGTCGGTTACACCAACACGGGAAAATCCACCCTTTTGAACCGGCTGGGCAAGGCCCAGGTTGAGACCGCCGACCGGCTTTTTTGCACTCTGGATCCCACCATCCGCCGGGTCTGGCTGGCGGATGGTCTGGGGGCCGCGGTGATCGACACCGTGGGACTGATCCAGGGGATTCCCCATTCCCTGGTGGCGGCCTTCCGGGCCACCTTTGAGGAGGTGCGGGAAGCCCTGGGCCTCATCGTGGTTTTGGACGCCAGTAATTCCCGGGCCGGGGTCCAGGCCGAAACGGTTTTCCGGGTGATGGAAGAGGTGGAGATCGGTCGGAAGGCGACGATCATGGTTTTGAACAAGTGCGACCTGGTTGAAAATCCCCTGGAGCTCTCGCGCCTTTCCCAGGGTTTTGATCCCCCGGTGGTCTGCCTTTCCGCCCTGACCGGGGAGGGGATGGAGGATTTAAAGGCGGAGATGAGGAAAATCGTGGAATCCGCGCGGGTGGGAGAATGAAAGCCAACGCCAAGTCCAAGAAGGGCCGGGGGGAGATAAAAATCTACCGGGAAATTTTCGGGGTGGTGCTCGTGGCCCTGGCGGTTTTCCTTTTCCTGGTCCTTTTTTCCTCCCACCCGGAAGATTCCTCCTTCAACGTGGTCCAGGGCAAGTTCGAGATTCCCGTTCAGAACTGGGGGGGAATCGTCGGCTCCCACCTCGCGGATCTTTCCTTCCAGACCCTGGGGCTTCTGGCCTGGCTCCTCATCCCGATCCTGCTCGGGATCGGGGTTCTCCTCCTCTTTCCCAACTGGTTCAATCCGCCTTCGGTCCGGGTCCTCCTGGGGACGGGCAGTTCCCTGATTTTTCTTTCCTCCCTCTTCGGGCTGGCCGGGGAGTGGAAAATCGGGGGAAGACTGCCGTTCCCCCTGGGCGGCTCGGCCGGGATCATTCTCGCCCATTTTTTCATCCATTATCTCGGCCGTCTCGGAGCGGGGGTCGTTCTCCTGGTGGGCTGGTTCGTCTGTATCACCATTTTTTTCCGGGTGTCCCTGGTCCGGGCCCTGGCCCAGGTCCTCAAGGTTCTTTCCTGGCCTTTTCTTTACCTGCACCAGCGCATCATGGTCGCCTGGATGCGTCGCCAGCGCCGGGTGGTTCGCCGGAGCCCGGAGCCAAAAGAGGAGCCGCAGACCCCGGGAGAGGTCCACCGTCCCCCGGTGGTAGTGGAGAACGCGCCTCCCCCCCCGCCGGTCCGGGTGACGGCGCAGGAGATATTTTCCTTCATGGACCGGTCCGGGCAGTTCAAACTGCCTTCGCTCAACCTCCTGGATCCGGTCCCGAAGGAGGAGCGGCAGCTGGACCAGAAGAGCCTGGAATTCAATTCCCGGACCCTGGTCCAGAAGCTTTCCAACTTCGGGGTGGAGGGGCGGGTGACCGAGATCCGGACCGGGCCGGTGGTTTCCCTCTATGAATTTGAGCTCGCCCCCGGCATCCGGCTCAGCCGGGTGGAAAGCCTGTCCGACGATATCGCGATGGCCATCGGGGCCCAGAGCGTCCGGGTGATCCGGCCCCCGGGCAAGAGCGTGGTCGGGATCGAGGTGCCCAATCCCGCCCGGGATCAGATCGTTCTCCGGTCCGTCCTGGAGAGCGAGAGCTTTCGCGGGAGCCGCTCCCCGCTCACCCTGGCGCTGGGCAAGGGGATTTTCGGCGACCCCGTGGTGGTCAGCCTGGGCAACACCCTCCCCCACCTCCTGGTGGCCGGCACCACCGGCTCGGGGAAGAGCGTCTCCCTGAACGCGATGATCCTCTCCATTCTTTTCAAGGCCACCCCCGAGGATGTCCGCCTGCTCCTGATCGATCCCAAGATGCTCGAACTGACCGCCTATGAAGGGCTCCCCCATCTCCTGGTCCCGGTGATCACCGATTCCAAGTCGGCGGCCCAGTCCCTGAAATGGATAGTGGAAAAAATGGAGGAGCGGTACCGGTTGATGAACCGGATGGCGATCAAATCCATCGAGAGCCTGAACAACAAAATCGAAAAAGACCGGCGCCTGCGCTCCTCCCTGCCGCTCAAGGAAAAGGGGCCGGCGGGGGAACCCGGGGGAGAAAGCCCCGGCGAGGAGATCCCCCCGGGGCGCCTGCCCTACATCGTGGTGATAATCGACGAGCTGGCCGACCTGATGGCGGTGGCGGCCAACGACGTGGAGGTTTCGCTCCAGCGCCTGGCCCAGAAAGCCCGGCAGGCGGGAATCCACCTGATCGTGGCCACCCAGAGGCCCTCGGTGGATATCATCACCGGAGTGATCAAAGCCAATTTCCCCTCCCGGATTTCCTTCCAGGTTTCCAGCCGGGTGGATTCCCGCACGATCCTGGACGATGACGGGGCGGCAAGTCTGCTCGGGAAGGGCGACATGCTTTTCATCCCCCCGATCACCAAGCAGATCGAAAGGGTCCACGGCGCCTTTGTTTCCGAGGAAGAGATCAAGCGGGTGGTGGAATTCTGGAAGAAGCAGGGCAAGCCGGAGTACGCCCAGGTGGTGGTCAAGTCCGAGAATCGTCCTGATGATTTTGACCCGGATCTGGACAAAAAGTACGCGGAGGTGCTGGAGTTCGTGAAGGAGATCGGTCAGGTTTCGATTTCCATGATCCAGAGAAAGTTCCGGATCGGGTACAACCGGGCCGCCCGGCTGGTGGAAAGGATGGAGCGGGAAGGGATTATCGGTCCGGCGGACGGGGCCCGGCCCCGGGAGGTCCTGGTGACCCCGGAGGGGAAATCCCGGAAATGATCCTGGAGAATCATTAAAGCAGTCGAAAATGAAATTAAAAGTAAGCGAGAGATTTTTGGGCAGGTCGGAGCGAACCAAAGCTCTTCGTAAATCAGGGTTCGACAGATCGGACCGATACCGAAAACATTCCAAGGCCAGACCTGGCGGGGCGGCTTGTCCTGAGCGATTTATCCCGAGTTAAAACGAGGGAAGCCGAAGGGCCGCCCGGCTTTACTTGCGGGAAGGAATGTTTTGGAAGCGATGAACTGCCTAAAAATCGTTATTTACTCCCAATCGCATTTTTCGGGATAATAACGGATAATAAGGTCAAACCAATTGACGATTTACGCCTCCGGCCCTGTAGGGCCTACGGCCCGGAGGGAATGACGATTGACGAATGAAAAGTAAATGAACCGGAACGTAGCCTCCGGCTCGGAAGAGCCTACGGCTCGGAGAGGGCAAGGCTTTAGCCTTGCGAAGTTAATCTTCAAAACCCTGAACCTTGAACGTTGAACCTGAAACCTTATATCAGATTATCAGGTAAAGATATAAAACCGGGAAAAATAGCAGGAAACGGGGGAGGAGCAGATGAGGAAAGAAAAAGGTAAACAAATTTTCTGGATCGGCGGGGTGGCGCTGGCTGCGGCTTTTCTCTGGTTCCAGCCGGCGGCGGCGGGCGAAGCGCCCAAGCTCAAGGACCTGGTTCAGAAACTGCAGGAACGCTACGAAGGCGTGAAAACGATGGTGGCGGATTTCGAGCAGGTTTCCCGGGTGGCGAATGTGCAGGGCAGCTTCTCGGGCCGGGGCCGGGTTTTCTTCCAGAAACCGGGGAAAATGCGCTGGGAGTACAAAATCCCGGACAAACAATACGTGGTCTGTGACGGGGAAAAAATCTGGTTTTACCGGCCGAAGGATGGCCAGGTATTGGTGGACAAGGTCAACCGGGCCTTCAGCGGCAAGACCCCGGTGAATTTCCTGATGGGGATCGGCCAAATCCAGGAGGATTTCAACCTCCAGCTCCTGTCCGTGAAGGGCGAAAAGGAGGGGAATTACTTCGAACTGGAAATGACCCCCAAGGAAAACCTGGCGGATGTCAAAAAAATCGTTCTCCAGGCGGGCCGGGGTGATTTCCTGGTCCGCGGCATCAAGATTTATGATTTTTTTCTCAACCAGAACGAGATCAAGTTCACCAAGGTGAAAACCAACCCTTCCCTGGCGGAAAAGGTTTTTACCTTTACCCCCCCGAAGGGGGCGAAGGTGGTGGAGCCTCCCCAGTTTCCGGCAACCCCGGCTCCGCCGCCTCCCGTCCCGAAGAAGAGTGAAAAGTGAGAAGGCGCGAGAAAGCTGGAAGGCGGGAAAGCGGGAAAGCAAAACCGTTTACCGATAACCAGTAACGGGTCTTTTATCCATTAACCTTTCACCTTTCACCTCTCACCTTTCACCGGTATGGAATGATTAAGGTTTGCCTTTACTCGGATCGTTTCTTTCCGATCGTCGGGGGCACCGAGCTCCAGGCGTTCCGGATGGCCGGGAAACTGGCGGAAGCGGGCCGGGTCAGCTTCATGGTGGTCACCCGCCGGCACGACCTTTCCCGGCCGGAATCCGAAGAAGTGGCCGGCCTCTCGATCTACCGGATTCCCCCCGCCGGCCTGGGAAAGCGGGCCGAATTCTCCTTCGCGCTTTCCTCGATAATTTTTCTCTGGCGGAAGCGGAAAGATTTTCAAATCCTGCATTTCCTCCTGGTTTCTTTTCCCAATTCCCTGGTCGCTCTGGCGATGAAACTCCTGGGCAAAAGGGTGCTGGTAAAAATCGCCGGGGCGGGGGTTTTGAGCCGGGGAAATCCATCGGTTCGGCTCATCCGGAATTTCATCCTCCGGCGGATGGACGGTTTCCTGGCCACTACCGATGAGATTGCCCGCGAGTTCCAGGGGACGGGTTTCGATCCCCGCCGGATTCACCGGATCCCCAACGGCGTCGATACCGGGCATTTTTCCCCGCTCGCCGGCCCCGAGAAAAAAAAACAACGCCGGGCTCTCAACCTCCCGGAGGAGGGGAAAATCATCCTTTATGCCGGGAGGATCTCGGCGGAAAAAGGCCCTCATCTCCTGCTGGAAGCCTGGCTCCGGCTGGCGGGCGGGTTTCCCGACCTGTTCCTGGTTATAATCGGGTCCGGCCAATTCCAGGGACAGAATGTCGAGCCCAGGATGGATCAACTCCTGTCCGAGCCCGCGGCCCGGGTTTTTCGGGAGCGGGTTTTCCGGAGAGGTGAAATCCCGGACCTGGCTCCCTACCTGAAGGCGGCGGATCTGTTTGTCCTCCCTTCCGTTCAGGAAGGCCTTTCCAACGCCCTGCTCGAGGCGATGGCGGCCGGTCTCCCGGTGGTGGCGACCAGGCTTCCGGGAACGGTGGAAGCCCTGGGCGGAAGCGAGGGAGCCGTCCTGGTCGCCCCCGGAGAGGTTCAGGAATTGACCCGGGGGTTGGAGGAGATGCTATCCGTCCCGGGGCGCTGGCCGGAGGCGGGGGGCGAAAATCGAAAGCGGGCGGTGGAAAAATTTTCCCTGGCGGAGGTCGCCCGGAAATATTCCGAGCTTTATGATTCCCTGGTGTCGTGAATGATGAATAAGACTCAGGAAAAAAAACCGGTCCCGCGGTCAGATGACCTGGATCTGTCCGTGGTGATCCCGGCCTTCAACGAGCAGGACCGGATCGGCCTGACCCTTTCCGAGGTGGCGAAATACCTGCGCGAGCGGAAGCTCCGGTCCGAGATCATCGTGGTTTCAGACGGGTCCCGCGACCGGACCCCGGAGGTGGTCCGGGAAAAGGCCCGGGAGATCCCGGAGCTGGCCCTGATTGAGCTCGGGGAAAACCGGGGCAAGGGATTCGCGGTCCGGGCCGGGATCGAGAAAGCCCGGGGCCGCTACATCCTGTTTTCCGACGCCGATCATTCCACCCCGATCGGGGAATTCGACCGTTTTCTCCCCCTGCTGGAAGAGGGGATTTCCGTGGTGATCGGTTCCCGGGCCCTGGCCGACTCCCGGATCGAGGTTCATCAAAACTGGGTTCGGGAAACGATGGGAAAATCTTTCAACCTCCTGGTGCAGTCCCTGGTCATCTCCGGATTGAAGGATACCCAGTGCGGGTTCAAGGCTTTTACGCGGGAGGCCATCCAGCGGATCATTCCCCGGCAAAGGGTCGAGAGGTTCGGCTTCGACGTCGAGATCCTCTACCTAGCCAGGAAGTTCGGCTACTCGATTTGCGAGATTCCGATCCACTGGATCAATTCACCGAAGAGCCGGGTCCGGATTTTTCGGGATTCCTTCCGGATGATCTGGGATCTTTTCCGGATTCGCTGGTTCGACCTCCGGGGCGAGTATACGGAAAAATTAAATGCCAAATGTCAAAGCCCAAAGTCCCAATGAATGTCTAAGTTCAAATGATTTGGGTTTTTGACATTTGTTTGGCATTTGGATTTTGAACTTTGAATTTCCTTTCCATGGACCTCCGCGAATACGAGAAGATGTTTTCCCTGGAAGCCTCCCACTTCTGGTTCCGGGGCAGACGGCATTTGCTGCTGAAACTCCTGGACCGGTATCTGCCCGGAAAGCCCGCGCCCCGGATCCTGGATCTGGGCTGCGGCACCGGGATTACGCTCAAGGCTCTCCCGGATTCGGGCTTCGCGGTGGGGGTGGATAGCGTTGACCCGGCCCTGAAATTCTGCCGGTCGCGGGGGATTACCCGGCTGGCCAGGTCCGACGCGCAGGACCTGGCGTTGAAGAGCCAGGCCTTCGACGCGGTCCTGGCGCTGGATCTGGTTGAGCATGTCCGGGATGATCAGCGGGTCATCGCCGAGGCCGCCCGGGTGCTCCGGCCGGGAGGATTTTTGCTCGTTACGGTTCCGGCCTTTCCTTTTCTTTTCAGCGGTCATGACCGGGCCCACGGGCATTTCCGCCGTTACCGGAAGAAAGACCTGCTCCGGATTTTCAACGGCGGCGGCCTGGAAATGTTGAAAATCAGCTATTTTAATTTTCTTCTTTTTTTTCCGATTTTCCTGTTTCGGGCCTGGCGCCGGAAATCCCGGAAGGAATCGGGGAGCGATCTTTTCCCGTTCCCGGCAGGTTTAAACGCCTGCTTATATAAGCTGCTTATACTGGAAACGTGGGTTGTGCTTAAATCCCGCCTGCCCCTGGGGGTTTCCCTGGTGGCGGTGCTGCAAAAACCCGGGGGAAAATAATCACCCTCCCCTCAATCCCCTCCCCTCCCCGCCCTTGACGGGGCAAGCTGAGGGAGGGGAGATATTGTTTAGGAGAGTCATTTCTTAATATTTCCCTCCTCCCGGAGGGGGGAGGGAGAAGGTGGGAATAAACCAATTCCCCGTTTTCTCTCGGGGCGAGGAAAATGACTGGAAAGAGAATAATGGAAGATCCGGAAAAACAGTCAACTTCATCTTCCCCAGTCGGGAGCGGATGGGAGCTTTACGCGGTTTCCGCCCTTTTCCTGGCCGGGCTTATTTTGCGTTTCTTCCACCTGGGTCACGAAAGCGTCTGGCTGGACGAGGTCTTAAGCTACGAATTCGCCCGGAGCTCGATCGTGGAAATCGTTCGCCGGACCGCGGCCGATGTCCATCCCCCCCTTTACTACCTGATCCTTCATCCCTTCCTGTCCCTGGGGATCCGGGAGGAGATTTTACGCCTTCCGTCCTTTCTCTTCGGCAGTCTGGCGATCCCGCTGGTTTACCTCATCGGCCGGGAATTATACGGGAAGCCGCAGGGGTTGATCGCCGCTTTGCTGCTGGCTTTTTCTCCCTTCCATATTTTTTATTCGCAGGAAGCCAGGATGTACCCGCTTTTTTTCTTCTGGGTCTGCCTCTCCACCTATCTCCTGATCCTGGCCTTGCGCGGCGGGCAATGGAAATTCTGGATCGGGTACGCCCTGGCCACGGCCTTCTCGCTTTATACCCACTATTTCACGGTTTTTATCCTGCTCGCCCAGAACCTCTATGTCCTGATTTACTGGATCCGGAAAGATTTTCAGAAGGGTTTCCTGCTCCGCTGGCTGGCCAGCCAGGGGATTATCCTGCTGGTTTTCGCCCCCTGGTTGCCGGTTTTGCTCGCCCAGTACCGGTCCGGGAAAGGGGAATGGATGATCCGTTACTTTGGCTATCCCGGCGTCAGGAATATTCTGGAAACCATCCGGGTCTTCGGGACCGGGCCGGCCCTGCCGGGGACCTGGCTTGAGGCCTTTTCGCTTTTATTCCTGGCCCTGGCCCTGTTGGGTTTGTTTTTCCGGGGGCAGGTCTCGCCGTTCCACCCGGGGTTGTTTCTGGGCCTTTCCCTTTTCCTGCCTTTATTCGTGGTTTTCCTGGCCTCCTTGTTCAAACCTGCCTACCAGGTCAAGTATCTTATCGGTTTGTATCCCTTTTACCTGTTCCTGGTCTCCGGAGGGATATTTTTCTTCCGGCGGAAATGGATGAAAATCATCCTGGCCGGACTTTTGCTTTTATCATTTGCCTATCCGCTCTACCTGCACTACTCCCTCGTCCGGGGAACCACCTGGCGGGAGGCCAACCGCCTGGTGGCGTTGAATTACCAGGATGGGGATGTGGTGGGATTTAATGCCGGGTACATCAGCCGGATTTTCCAGTATTATATCGACCTCAACTTCCGGGGCAGGTACATGGAGCTGTATCGTTTTCCCTATTTCAAGTCGGGAGAAAGCGATCTGCCCAAGTTAAAAGCGGAGATGGAGCAGCTCCATTATAAGTATAAGAGAATCTGGCTTTTGCAGGCCCACAGCTGGGACAGCGATCCCTACGGAATCGTGGTAGGTTATTTGGCCGAGAACTACTCGATGGTGGCGAAAAGCCGGGGGGATCCGGAGCTGTATCTCTTCCGGCTGAAATAAGCCGGGCTCCCGGGAGCCCGAAGTTCAAATTCCAAAATCCAAATTTCAAATAAGGATCAACACCAAATGTCGAAACCTTGGGCCTTGAAGCTTGGGGTTTCATTTGTCATTTGAACTTTGACCCTTGAACCTTTTTTTAATTAGTGCACCGTCGGATCGATCGGATCGTCATCCTCCTCTTCCGGAAAATAATATCCCTCTTCCTGCCGCCAGCGATTTAGGGTTTGCTCGGCCCGGCGGCGCTTGGCCAGATAGCCAAGAATGAAGAGGAGCGTGAGCAAAAACCAGATCCCGGTCCCGCTGAAAATAAACGGCGCCCAGGCGTAACGGAGCTTGAGCTTTTTCCGCCATTCGTTTTCCGCCTGGAAAAAGTTTTTCGGGAAAGATTCCGAAAAGGCTTCTTCCCAGTCCTGGCCGTTGCCGATTCTTCCGATCCATTCCCGCAGGCGGTCTTTCCCGAAGGATTCCAGGAGAAAGGAGATGAAACTGAAGCTCAGGCCGTAGGCCAGCCGGACCTCATCCTCGGTTCCGGAAAAATCCCGGTCGAGCTCGGAGAGGCGGGGAAGGGGACCGCTGATCGAGGCCTTGAAGAGGATGAAGGTGTGCTGGAATTTCCACTCCCGGGCCAGGAACATGGCCAGGCCCTCGTTCAGCCAGGGAGGAATCGGGTGGTGGCCAGTGGCCGGACCCAGGACCATGTGGACCAGTTCGTGGGTCAGGATTTTTTCCGGTTCGAAAGGCAGGCCGGCCCTCTGGCCCCTGGTTTTCAGGATGACCAGCCGCTTTTCGGGGATGGCCACGGCCGAGCTCCACGGCGGGATCCAGTTTTCCAGGGTGGATTCCTCCGCGGCGATCCTTTCCGGGCCCGCCAGGAGGATCTCGATTTTTCCAGGGGGGTCGTAGCCGATGGTAGAGACGATTTCTTCCCGAATATTTTCAATATTTCCGGACAGCTCCCGGGCCAGCTTTTGATCCTCGGCCGAGTAAGAGAACACAAAATGCCGGGTTTCAATCGGAAGACTTAATAGGATGAGAAGAAATAGGATGGGCGCAGGCATGCTTTACGCGTTAAGAATCCCCCACCCTTATAGCTTGGTCGGATTAGAACCCGAAACTCGAGACCCGAAACCCGAAACCCGAAACGCCGGTTCCGGCTTAAAGCTTCATCTTGTTGGCGAAGAATTTTCTCAGCTCGTCACGGCATTTTTGGATTTCTTCCTGGCCGGGCTGGGCCACCTGGAAACTCTTAAGTTCCGGGTATTTCTTGGTCACCTCGTTGCCGACGAAATCGGCCAGTTTCCGGTTGGTGAAGAAACCGATCCGCAGCGAAACCCCGTTGGCCGCCGGGGCAATGTAGGCGCTGTAAACGTCGTTGCGGAGTTTAATCTGGAGCGCATTGGCCTCCGCCTGGCTGGAATAGGTTCCCAGGTCAACCGCGTAGGTAACCAGGTTTCTCTGGTACTGGGAGATTTTTTCCTGGGGGGTGTATTTTTCCCGCGGGATGATCAGGTCTTTGTCCGGGAGGACGTAGGCGATCCAGCGTCCGCTGGGTTTCTGGTAGATATAGGAAATTATTTCCTCGTTGGGTTCGACCAGGTACCACCAGAGTTCGGGATTGCCGTAAACCTCCGGCCTTTTCGCGATGTCCCAGAGGGTGTCTCCCGGCTTGGTCCGGTAGTTGTCATGCGCGTAGTTGATGGTTTTGGTTACCTGGATCGGGGCCACGGGAACGACCGGGGCGGTAACCGGCTTGGGCGCGGCCGCCACCGGGGCGGGAGCGGGGCGGACCGGGGCTTTTTTCGGCCAGAGGACCAGAAGCAGGATCAGAATGAGAATCAGGGCACCCGCGGCAATCCCGGCGATCATTAATGTTTTCTTTTGCTTTTCGTTCATTTTATCCCCCTTTTAACCCGAAAATTGCACAAGATTGGCAATTTTCGTCTGTAAGACCGCCTACAGAATTGTGGGCGGGGTTAATCCCGCCCCGCCAAGGCGGTGGCGGCCCTTTGGGCAAATTCCTCAAATTGAGGAATTTGGATTAATATTCCCTACCCTGTTTTTACCACTCTAATTCATTTTATGAGGATATAATGAAATGTCCATAAAGGCAAGAATAATTTTCTCAACCCTGTTTATTTCCTCCCTGAAAACAGTCTCAATTTTTACGAAAGGGAAAAAAGATAAGGTCTTTTTTCCTTGACTTGGACCTCCCTGGTTTCTATCCTTATATATACACTTATCACCCCGGCTTAAAGCAGGTGTTTTCCGGAGCAGACTGTAATGAGAGAAGTATATCTGGATAATCTATCGAATACGCGGATCGATCCCCGGGTCTTGGAGGAGATGCTACCCTACCTGGGGGAGAATTACGGGAACGCGCAGAGTATGCATACCCTAGGGTCCAGGTCCCGGGAGGCCCTGGACCAGGCCCGGGAGCGGGCGGCGGGCCTGATCGGGGCCGGGGCGGAAGAGATTTATTTCACTTCCTGCGGTTCCGAAGCGAACAACCTGGCGGTGAAAGGGACGGCGGAAGCCTACCGTCAGAAAGGAAAACACATCGTGGTTTCCGGGATCGAGCACTTTTCCGTGCTTTATTCCGCCCGCCGGCTGGCCCAGGCGGGTTTCGAGGTTACCCATCTTCCCGTTGATGGTTCCGGGTTGATCTCCCCGGAGGAAGTGAAAAAATCCGTCCGGGATGACACGGTCCTGGTTTCCATCCAGCAGGCCAATCCCGAGATCGGGACCATCCAGCCCATCGAGGAATTCGCCCGGATCGCCCGCGCGAAGGGGGCTCTTTTTCACACCGATGCCGTGTGCACGGCGGGATTACTGCCGGTGGAGGTCGGGGCGCTGGGGGTCGACCTTTTAACATTTTCCGGAACGCCGATTTACGGACCTCCGGGGGCGGCCGCCCTATATTTAAAAAAGGGAGTAAGGGTAATCCCCCAGATCGACGGCGGCATCCAGGAAAACGGGAGGCGGGCCGGGACCGAGAATCTTCCGGGCATAGTCGGCTTCGGCAAGGCCTGCGAGATAGCCAAAAGCGAGCGCGAGGATAATTACCGGAAGCTGTCCGGTTTGAGCCGCCGCCTGATTGCCGAGCTCCCCGCGAAAATTGAGTATGTGTATCTGAACGGACACCCGACCCGGCGCCTTCCCAGCAACGTGAATTTTTCGGTGGAATTCATCGAGGGCGAGGCCATGCTCCTGTTCCTGGACCAGAAGGCGATTAGTATTTCCAGCGGCTCGGCCTGCGCTTCCAAGGCCCTGAAAATGTCGCATGTCCTGACCGCGATCCAGGTTGACCCGGCGGTGGGGCAGGGTTCCATCCTTTTCGCCCTGTCCCGGAACAACACCGATGCCGATATCGATTACATCCTTTCCGAATTTCCCCCCATTGTGAAAAAGTTGCGGGAGATGTCGCCCCTTTATGCCTATTTCTTAAAGACCGGGGAGAGAAAGCCCGCCGGCCCGGGCACGGATTACGAGCATGAGCATGAACATGATGACCAATAACCAAATCACAAATCACAAATTCCAAACTAGAAACCCGAAACTTGAAACCCGAAACTATGGGGTTTAACCTGGAGGGATAAAGATGCCGATCTATTCCGAAAAAGTGATGGACCACTTCCAGAACCCGCGCAATGTCGGAGAGATCCCGGATGCCGACGGGGTGGGAGAAATAGGCAACCCGGTTTGCGGGGATATGATGACCTTTTATATCAAGGTCAAGGATAACGTGATCGAGGATGTTAAATTCCAGACCTTCGGATGCGGGGCGGCGATCGCGGTTTCCTCGATGGTTTCGGAGATGGCCAAGGGCAAAACGATCGATGAGGCCATGAAAATGACCAAGGAGATGGTGGCGGAACAGCTCGGGGGGCTGCCCAAGAACAAAATGCACTGTTCCAACCTGGGCGCGGACGCGCTCCACAAGGCGATTGAGGACTATCTTAAAAAAAATCCAAATGTCAAAGCTCAAATTTCAAAATAAAAGGCAGGTAGCCGCAACCTTTAGGTTGCGCTTAATTTCTTAACCTATGACCCATCACCTATTACCTGTTTTTACGGCGGTCAGCGGTCGGTGGTCCGCGGTCGCTAAGTTGATCATTAAAGAAGGAGGAAGACAGTGAAAAAAACGAAAAAAACCTCCAGAAAGACCAAAACCAGCGGGAAAATCAGCTGCAAGTGCCCGATGTGCGAGCAGGAACTGGTTTCGCAGTGCCGGGAAACATTGGTTTGCCAGC
Organism: Pseudomonadota bacterium; assembly: GCA_026388655.1. GTDB lineage: Bacteria > Desulfobacterota > JAPLJL01 > JAPLJL01 > JAPLJL01 > JAPLJL01. Next base: position 5,901 of record JAPLJI010000183.1, on the reverse strand, counting down.
CCTGTGAGATCAAGTTGAAACAGTGCCCAAAGTGCGGGAGGCTTTACCAGAGCGGTTTGAAAAGTTGTCCGACCTGTGAGACCTGCCGATGAGCGAAAAGATGACCATCATCCTGTTTTCCGGCGAGTTCGACAAGGCCTTGGCCGCTTTTACGCTCGCCACCACCGCGGCCGCCAGCGGAATGGACGTGACCATTTTTTTTACTTTCTGGGGATTGAACCTCCTGAAGAAATCCGAGTTTTCCCTTTCCAAAACCCAGCTCCTGATGCAGAAGATGCTGAATTTCATGAACCGGGGCCTGCCGCTCTCCCGCCTGAACATGCTGGGCCTGGGGCCCTGGATGATGAGAAAACTGATGAAGAAAACCAAGATGGCATCGCTCGAGGACCTGATGAAAACCGCCCGGGCGCTCAAGGTTAAATACATCGCCTGCACCACCAGCTGCGGGGTGATGGGCCTGGGCCGGGAACAGCTGGCCGACACCGTGGACGATTTTACCGGGGCGGCCACTTATCTGGCCATCGCCCGGGAATCGAAAATAAACCTTTTCATTTAAACCGGAAAAATGCATTTAATATTTCCGAATATCTTGTAGCTGCCCGATTTATCGGGCGATTTAAAAACCGCCGATGAATCGGCATACTACATAAACCCTCTCTTAATAGATGAAATCAGATAAATCTCTCGACTGCATCGGTCTCTTCTGCCCGATGCCGATCGTGAAAACCAAGGAAGAGATGGAAGTGATGAAATCCGGGGAGGTCCTGGAGGTGATTGCCGACGACCCCGGGTTTGAGAAGGACCTTCCTTCCTGGTGCGGGATGACCGGGGAGCAGTTTTTGGAAATGAAAAAAGAAGGCGGAATCCTAAAGGGTTACGTGAAGAAAAAATAATTAAGTTGCCGGTGTCATTCTGAGCCCTGAGCGAAGAAATCTCAATCTTTTCCGTCATTCCGCACTTGATGCGGAATCTAGTTTTGTTTTCTTCTGGATTCCCACTCCCCGATTAAGTCACTCGAGGACAAGTTTCGTGGGAATGACAAGCATGAAAACAAGAAAAATTGAATATGAACGAGACCAGGAGAAAAAATGGCGACCTTAAGCGAAAAAATTCTTGGTTGTTGGAGATTGGTGTCCTACGAATTCAAAAGCGCGGACGGGCAGGTTTTTCAACAGTGGGGAAAGGACCCCATCGGGCTCGCCATTATTGACAAGAGCGGCTACATGTCCGTCCAGATCATGCGCCGCGACCGCCCGCTTCTCGCCGGCAAGTCTCCGGCCCCGGAAGCAATCAAGGCCGCCTTCCAGGGATATACCGCATATTTCGGCCCCTACCAGGTCAACGAGAAAGATGGAACCTTCAGCACCCGCGTGGAAGGCGCCGTGATCCCGGACTGGGTGGGGGGAGAGCAGTTCCGCTACGCGGAGGTCTCGGATACCCAGGTGGTCTTCCGGACCCCTCCGGTCCGGGTGGGAAAGACCGAGGCGGTGGGAAGACTGGTTTGGGAAAAAATCGGGTAGCTGGGAGCCAGTAACAGGAAACAGGTGAAAGGTCAAAGGTCAAAGGATAGAAAAAGAAGGTGACTGGCCCAGACTTCGCCAAAGGCTACGTCGGGCTCGCAGAGCTCGGTAGCCGCAGGCTTCAGCCTGTGTGAAAAAGAAATTACATACTTTGTCATTCCTTCATTTCATTCAGGACGGCGCCTGATCCCTTCATTCTTTGTCATCCTGAGTTCTTCGCTCTTTGTCATCCCGAACCCTTCACTCCCTGTCATTCTGAACCCTTCACTCCCTGTCATTCTGAACGAAGTGAAGAATCTCAATGCGTTCAGGGTAAACTCCGTGAAGAATCTCAATGCGTTCAGGGTAAACTCCGTGAAGAATCTCAAGGCGCTCAGGATAAACCATGCAGTGAGCGAAGTGAATCTGTTCGCGAAGGATCTGATTTTTAAATTTTCCTAACAAAGGCTAGATTCTTCGGCTGCGCCTCAGAATGACGGGATTGGTAAAAGAGAGATTCTTCGGCTACGCCTCAGAATGACGGGATTGGTTGAAGAATAGATTCTTCGTCCTGCCTTTGGCGGGACTCAGAATGACAACCTAATAAAACGGAGGCCGAATCAGATGATCCGGCCTCCGATCTATATCCAGAATTTATTTCCTTGTCTGCGATCTTTAGCCCATTGCTTAAACGATTTACATTCGTCAATCGTCAATCGTAAATCGACAATCTCCTAGAACTTCCCGAACTTAAACGTCAGCGTGCCGGTTACCCCGCTCAGGCCCAGGTAGTCGTATCCATGAAATTCATCGCCGGCGACAACCCGGTAGCCCAGGCCAAGGCCGATCCGGAAGAATTTGGCGACGTTCAATTCCAGGTTCAGGTCCGGCTCGAAAACAAAGTACTCGTTGCTTTCAACCATGTGGTTATCATTTTCATTCCCCATCAGGGTGAGCGAGCCGCCTCCAATTAAGGTGTATATACTGCCGTGGACCAGTTTGTCCGACCCGAAGATGTATTCCAGCTCGAACCCCCCGTAGCCGAAACTTAGCTGGGATTCGTCCGAATAGTTCCCATCATCTTTGTTGAGATTTTTAGTCAGGCCATAGCCCCCGCCGCCGATGACAAGCTTGTGATCGATGATCCAGCCGCCCCGGCCGCCCACGACTACGCCGGGCTCAAAGTCGAAGGTGGTGAATTTCACCACCGGGCCGCCGAAGCCGCCGTGCTCGTGATCGCCCTTGATCAATGTTTCCTGTTCCGCCGCCAGGGCCGGGCCCGCGGTGACCGCCAGGATCGCCAGTGCCATCAGGATCTTCTTCATTGTTATTCTCTCCTTTCTCGATTCTGGTTTCTTTAGTTTATTTGGCTAACTGATCAATGGGTATTCTGATCCTTTGCTTTTCCCCATCTACCGTCTACCATCTACCTTTATTTCTTAATTCCGGTTAGCAGATTAGTGATCCGGATCATGATGAAATGATAAAGGGGGAAAAAACAGCGTTTGAGGAAATAGACGAGCTTGATGTCAAAAGAGGTAATAACCAGGAACCGGTTTTTCTCCACCGCCCTGACGATCAGCCCGGCCACCTTCTCCGGGGGGACGGCGTGCCGGGAGAATTTTTCCTTGAGCTCCTTGACCCGGGGATCTTTCGGGTCCGCGCCCAGGATTTCCACGGTGTTTTTCAGGGGGGTATCCACCGCCCCGGGACAGATCACGGTCACGCCGATGTTGTGCATCATCAGGTCGTAGCGCAGGACCTCGGAAAGCCCGACGAGACCGAACTTGGCGCTGGCGTAGGCGGCGTGCAGGGGGGCGCCGATCAGCCCGGAGGCGGAGGAGACGGTAACCACATGGCCTTTTTTGGCCCGGATCATTTCGGGGAGGAAGCACTCGATCCCGTGGATCGGGCCCCAAAGGTTCACGTTGATCACCTTCTGCCAGTGGGCGTGGGTCATGTCCTCGACCAGGGCGTAGAGGGCGATCCCGGCGTTGTTGACGATAATGTCCATCGGCCCGAATTCGGCGTGGATCTCGTCGGCGAAAGCCTTGACCGCCTCGTAGCTGGAGATATCGAAGGACTTGAACCGGGAGACCTCCCCGGGCGGGGAAATGAACTTGACGGTTTCCTTCAACCCGGCCTCGTTCCGGTCGGTCAGGAACAGCCGGGAGCCCCGTCTGCCCATGGCGATGGCCGTGGCCCGGCCGATCCCGGAGGCGGCGCCGGTGATAAAAACCTTCATCCCAGGTTCGATCTTCATTTGTCTTCCCTCCCGGCTTCTTCGGTTAAAAAAACCTTCCCTTTTATCTTATCATAGCTATCATGGAGCAATAAAATGCGGAAAAATTCCCCGTGCTTTTTCCGAAAATTGTTATAAGCTTATATTGATTCAGATGAAATCCTATACCTATTTATACCTTCTTATCGGATTGATTCTCTTTTCCGGGGCGGAGCTCGCCCGGGCGGAGGATTCCGCCCCCGGCCCGGTTACCGCGCCGGTCCTCTCGCAGTTTTCCCCGGAAAATCAGAAAAAGCTTCTGGCCGGGGAGGCCATCTTTGAATACGTGATCGCCAAAGATCAGGACGGGAAGGACGAGGGGCACGGGAGGGGCGCGGTGCTCATCAATCGTCCGGTGGAGGAATGTTTCCGGGTCTTCCTCGATCTGGATCAGCAATACAAGTATTTCCCGAGAATGACGGTGAGCCGGGTGCTCGGGCGGGAGGGCAACCGGGTCCGGATGTACAAGGAACTCGATTTCACTATTGTCACCGCTAAGTACACGCACTTTATCACCATCGTTCCGGAAGATTTCCAGGTGGATTTCATTACCGACCCAAAGGGGGAGAACAGCTTCAAACTCAGCGCCGGATTTTTCCGCTTTGTGAAGGTGGATGCGAAGACCTCGCTCCTGTTCTATGAAATGACCCGGTTGGAAATCGGGCTCAAAGTCCCCGGATTTATCAGGACTTATGCGTACACGCATCTGTCCGCCCGGGATCTACCCCCGATCGTTACCAACATCAAGAAACGGATCGAGTCGGGGGGAACGTGGGTAAAAAAGCAGTAACCGGTAGCCGGTTACTGCTTTTTAGTTTCTAGTCTCCAGTTTCTAGTCTCTGGTTACTGGTCACTGGCTACCTGATTTATTTCTAACCACCTGCCTGCGCCGAGGCTTCGGCAGGCAGGCCTAACCACCGAACAACCTAACGTCTCGTGATTTGTAAATTTATTTGGCTTTCATTCCGCAATCCCTCCGGGCCGTAAGCCCTACCCTCCGGCCTGTAAGCCCTTACGGGCTGGAAGCGTGGGCCAGAGGCCGCAATCCGAAATCCGCATTTCTTTTTCATTCGTCATTCGTCAATCTTCAATCGTCAATTGGCTCTTTGCCCTTTGCTCTCTGCCCTCACCGGGCAGGATGCCCGGCCTACTGTTGGACTGTTGGACTGTTGGTCTTTCTACTCTTTGCTCTCTGCTAAATTCCCAGCGCTTTTCTCAGCGTCCGCATGAATTTTTCTTCATTTAAATCGAACCAGACCTCGGCCACGGGCCGGGCGGTATCCGTCGAGGGTAAAAAACGCGACCAGGTCGGCGAGCCGCGGTCGAGGTCTTCCTCCAGGCGCAGGAATTCTGTCCGGGTGATGATCTCGGGATATAAAAGCCCGGAGAGCCCGACCGCGTCGAAGGGATAGAAACCGCCGGTAATGGGTTTTTGCAGGGTTATCCATTCCTCCGTCTGGCTCAACAGGTATTTGGTATAAGGACTTTTCGCGGTTTTCATTGCCTCCAGCCAGAGCTCGTAAGGGAAAACCACGTCTTCGGTAAGATCGAGGGGCGCGACCACCAGGTTGGTGGCGTTTTTCAAGACATAGTCGGCGGATTCGGTGTCCTTCTGGACATTAATGATATCGGCGGCCAGGTATCCCTCGGTTCCATAAACGACCCCGGCCATCACCAGCATCCCGGCGGCCCGCGAGGCGCTTTCCGGATAGTTTTTTATGAAACTCGCCAGGTCGGTGGCGGCGCCGGTGGTGACAATCCAGACCTCGCCCGGGTGTGCGTCCACGATTTCTTTCATCCCCCGGGCGGCATCGGTAATCAGCCACCGCTCCGGGATCCCTTCCGCCCCCCGGAACACGGGGATGTCCGTCCGGTCGGCCAGCTGGGTTAATTTCAGGGCGCAGTCGTAGGAGTTGAGCGAGGTCGTGTTCCCGTGGGAAGCGACCAGGCCGAGGAGCTCGATCCCCGGGGTTCCGAGGGCGTAGCCGAGGACATATCCGTCATCCACCTCGTGGACCGCCGGCAGGCAAACGGAGATATCGGAGGAAAGAATGATTTTTCTCAGGGTGCTTGGGGCTGATTTCCCGCCATCGCCGCAGGAAATCGAAAGGAGGAAAACCA
>JAPLJI010000038.1 GCA_026388655.1 Pseudomonadota bacterium | reverse complement strand
AGTTAACCAGTTGGCCGATAAAAGTAGGGAGATCTAAACCTAGACCTTGACCTTCCACTGTCTTGTCCTTCCGCGAAAGAAGATTAAGCCACGAAAATCAACAGGATCGCCACGATCAAAGCGTAAATAGCAACCGCCTCGGCGAAGGCGATGCTCAAAATCATGCTGGTCATAATCTGGCCTCTGGCTCCCGGGTTGCGTCCCAAAGCATTAAGAGCTCCCATTCCGATCAGGCCCACACCAATCCCGGGACCCAAAGCTCCCATCCCAATGGCAAGCCCAGCGCCAATTAGTCTAGCAAAAAGCCTCGCGAACTCTGCATTGATTTCAATCATTTGTCTACACCTCCTTATTTGCTTGGAAAAAATTTTATTAAATAATTTCTATTCCGGGATCACTGCAAACGCCTGGAGAGGAAAATTCAATCCTCTGGATATCATGGCCTGGAGAAAAGTTAAAAAGATTTCCAGGCATTTGCGAAAACACTGATTATAATTCGTAATTTTTGCTGGGAATATTTTTTTTCTTCCGACCCCTATTTATATTTCTCTAAAAGATCTTTGGTTAGTTTTTTAGCTTCCTTTAAAAAAGGCCTGATCATGGCCAACACCCCATAAACCATGAGTAAAATACCAAGTCCAAGGCCCAGAATGGTAAAGATTGGAAATCCCCAAGCCACTTTGGAATCCAGCCAGTACCCGAGACCGGTGGGCAGTAACAGGCTTAAGGCGATGAAAAAGCCGACCATGATAAATTGCAGCGCTAAAACGAAAGCTTTGCTGACGACAACCGGTTTTAGTTTCATGATTATTTAATTATCAACAGTCGGTTTTGTCCGTCATAAATCTGCCCTGAACCTGATAAACGCCGAAGATCATGACCACGGTTCCCAGCCCCAGACCGCCCAGGGTGTAGACCGGGAAAGAATGCGGTCCCCGCGAATCCAGGCAAAACCCGATCGTGGCGGGGAGGATGAGGCTCAGGGCCACGTAAGCCCCGACCCCCATGAGCTGCATCGCCAGCGGCCATTCCTTCTTGATCAAGACCCCGGTCCTCTTCTCCCCCGGTGAGCCAATAGTATCGCCGGGAGATCCTACGTCGTTTTGCTCCTCAGTATAAATAAAACCATCTGCTAAAAAGCAACGTTGGTTTTATTTAGATTCTTTCCTTTACCAGCAAGTCCACCACGCTGGGATCGGCCAGGGTGCTGGTATCGCCCAGGTTGCCGACATCACCGGCGGCGATCTTCACCAGGATCCGGCGCATGATCTTGCCGCTCCGGGTCTTGGGCAGAGCGTCGGAGAACTGGATCTTGTCCGGGGTGGCGATGGGGCCGATCTCCTTGCGCACGTGGCCGACCAGCTCTTTTTTCAGCGCTTCATTCTTTTCGACCCCGGCCTTCAGGGTAACGAAGGCGTAGATGCCCTGGCCCTTCAGGTCGTGGGGCATCCCGACCACCGCGGCCTCGGCCACCTTGGTATTGGACACCAGGGCGCTTTCCACCTCGGCGGTGCCGATGCGGTGACCGGAGACGTTGATGACGTCGTCGATCCGGCCCATCAGCCAGTAGTAACCGTCCTCGTCCTGACGGGCGCCGTCACCGGTGTTGTAAACGCCCGGGAACTTGACGAAATAGGTATTGAAAAACCGCTCCGGATCGCCATAAACCCGCCGCATCAGGCCCGGCCAGGGTCTCTTAATCACGAGATAGCCGCCCTCGTTGACCCCGACCTTGGAGCCGTCTTCGCGGTATATTTCCGGGAAGACGCCGGGGAAGGGCAGGGTCGCGGAGCCCGGCTTGGTGGGGATGGCGCCGGGGAGCGGGGTAATCAGGATCCCGCCGGTCTCGGTCTGCCACCAGGTGTCCACGATCGGGCATTTTTCCTTCCCAATCATGGTATGATACCACATCCAGGCCTCAGGGTTGATCGGCTCGCCCACGGTTCCCAGCACTCTCAGGGAGGAAAGGTCGCGGCCCTGCGGCCACTTGTCGCCTTCCCGCATCAGGGCGCGGAGGGCGGTGGGGGCGGTATAGAAAATGTTAACCCGGTATTTCTCCACGACTTGCCAGAAGCGGTCGGGCTTGGGAAAGGTGGGCACGCCTTCGAACATTAAGCTGGTCGCGCCGGCGGCCAGGGGGCCATATACAATATAGCTGTGACCGGTGACCCAGCCGATGTCGGCGGTGCACCAGAAGGTATCTTCTTCCTTATAGTCAAAAATCCACAAGAAGGTTTGCAAAACGTAAACAAGGTATCCGGCCTGGGTGTGGAGCACACCCTTGGGTTTGCCGGTCGAGCCGCTGGTGTAAAGGATGAAAAGGGGATCCTCGGAGTCCAGCTTCTCGGGTTCGCAGACCGCCTTGATGTCGTCGGCGTTGCACTCCTCATGCCACCAGGTGTCGCGGCCCGGCTTCATCTGGATCTCGTTTCCGGCGCGCTTGACCACGATGGCCTGGGTCACGTCCGGGCACTGGTTCATGGCGGTGTCGGCGTTGGCCTTGGCGTTGATCACCTTGCCGCTCCGGTAGTAGCCGTCGCAGCAGATCAGAAACTTGGAACCGCAGTCCAGGATTCGGTCCTTCAGGGCGTCGGCCGAGAACCCGCCGAAGACCACGCTGTGGATGGCGCCGATCCGGGCGCAGGCCAGGAGGGCCATGGGGAGCTCGGGGATCATCGGGAGATAGATGGTAACCCGGTCGCCTTTCTTGACGCCCTTCTTCTTGAGGACGTTGGCGAACTTGCAGACCTCGCTGTAAAGCTCTTGGTAGGTGTAGGTCTTGCTCTCCCCGATGGGCTCGCCTTCCCAGATGATGGCGGCCTTGTTCTTCCGCCAGGTCTTGAGATGCCGGTCCAAACAGTTGTAGGAAACGTTAAGCTTGCCTCCTACGAACCATTCGTGCTTGGCCTTGGCGAAATCCTCGACCAGGACCTTGTCCCATTTCTTGAACCAGTCGATCTGCTCGGCCTGCTTCGCCCAGAAACCCTCGAGGTTGTCCTCGGATTCTTTAAAGATTTTTTTATACTCCTCCATGCTCTTGATATAGGCTTTCGCACTCGTTTCTTTGGTAGGAGGAAATTTCCTCTTTTCGTCCATCATTGATATCATCCCTTTTTTCTCGTCCGCCATGATCCCTCCTTGGTTTTTAAAAGGTTATTTTTTCATGTTAATTTTCCGCATTTTGTATACACTGGCCAGTCAAGTCCTGTCAAGACCCCAATTTGGTCCGGAAGAAACCATTTCGTAACCTACTGATTATCAATAAAAATATATGTTTTTGCATTCTGGTTAGTTTCGGTTCAGAAGCGAGGTCAAGAGTTTCTAATAGTAAATGAAAATAATACTCGAATAAAAATCGGGTCTCCCGCCTATATATTTAAGGAAGAGCGGTGGGGGAAATAAGGTTTTTAAGGGAGTAGTCTTATTTTCGGGGCGGAGTTTGCCCGGTCTCGGGCAGGATTTGGATTTGCTCCGGGCCGGAGATCGCCATCTCCGGCCGGCCTTCGTATTCCTGAACGATACCGGTCACCCGGACCAGTTTCCCGACGTAAGCTTTTTCCGGCGAAGAGGGGAAACGGGCGAAATCGGAAGCGAAGATGACGACGGAGAAATAGCGTTTCCAATTGGGATGGAAGTTCAAAAAACACGCCTTCCCGGAATTATGGGCGATGACGACTTTCCCCTCGATGGAAATCCGGCTGCCGACATACTTGCCGGCTTCCTCCCAGGAAACCGCCCGGGTTTTGTTCTCCTCCCCGGAGGTGAGACGCCAGCCCCGGGAGAGCAGATGGCTTTCGAGGTCCAGGGGGGACAGTTCCGGGATCTTGAACCTCAGCTCCTGGAGCTCGGCCGCCAGCCCATTCTGATCCAGGTGGGTTTTAATGTATTTCTGATAGCGAACCGCCCAGAAATCTCCGGCGGCTGGATAGACCTGGAAGGAATCGGCGTCGTTTTTCTGGAGCCACCGGAATTCCGCCAGACCGTTTTCCTGCCAGAGGCCGCGCTGGTTTTCTCGGGCTTCCTCCTCCAGCTTGCTGAATTCGTCCAGGAAGCGAAACGGGAAGCGCCGGAAGACAAACCCGTAGCCCTGGCGGACCAGTTCGGCGTTCAGGAAGGTCCCGTCCGGGAGGTAGACATAACCCAGGCGGCGGCCGTAACGATCCCGGCTTTCCGCGTCGGATTCGATCCGGACCCGTTTGCCTTCCACCATTTTCCGGGTGAAATTCGCGGCCTCCTCGGCGAAGAACTGGACCGGTTTTTCCGGGTGAAATTTCTCCGGCGTGTCCACCCCGATCAGGCGGACCTTTTCGAGGCGGCGCTCGCAATCGGCCTCGAGGGTATCGCCGTCGATGACCTTGACCGCGGTGCAGTATTCCGCGGACCGGGCCGGGCCGGGGGCGAAAATTATCGTCAGGAGGCAGAGGAGGAGGGAGCGCAGGAAAATTTTTTTCAGGTTCCTGGTCTTAAACATTTTTTAACAGCGGGAATCAGGGCTGTTTCCCTGATTATTTATAATGATATTTATTCTATCCTATTAAGTAAAGTGTCCATCGTCTATGGCGCTTCTGGTCTGTCTGTTTTGTCACAATGACCGCGGACCGCCGACGGCTGACCGCCGAAAATTAATTAACAATTTCAGGTTGACGATTATTTTGGTTTTCATTCGTCAATCGTCAATCCCTCCGGGCCGTAGGCCCTACAGGGCCGGAGGCGTCAATCGTAAATTGGCACATTCCCCTTGCATCTCGGATTCAAATTAATATAATTCCTTCACGGGTCCGATAAGGAGGAAAAGAATGGCACGGGAAAAAGAAATGATCGCGAAGGCATTGAAGCAGGGACAGAAGGCGCTTTCCGAATACGAATCCAAGGAATTTTTAAAATCGTTTGGAGTCCCGGTGACGCGGGAGATTCTGGCCAGGGATCTCAAGGAGGCGAAAAAGGCCGCCGGCCAGATCGGTTACCCGGTGGTTTTAAAAGCCTGCGCCTGGGCGCTGATGCATAAAACCGAGAAGAACCTGGTCCGAGTGGGTATCCGGGACGAGAAGGAACTGGAACAGGCTTTCGCCGAAATTACCGGCGCGGCCGGGAAGGGGATCGACGGGGTCCTGGTCGCGGAGCTGGTCAAGGGCGCGCGCGAACTGATCGTGGGGTTGACCCGCGACCCGCAGTTCGGCCCCTGCGTGATGTTCGGCCTGGGCGGCATCATGACCGAGATCCTGAAGGACGTGGCCTTCCGGGTCGCCCCCCTGGAGGATTACGACGCCGCCGACATGCTCGAGGAAATCCAGGCCAAGAAGATCCTCGATCCCTTCCGGGGAGAGGAAAAGGCCAACCGCGAGGTCCTGAAGAAAACCCTGAAAGCCATCGGCCAGATCGGGCTGGATTTTCCCGAGGTGGCCGAGATCGATATCAACCCCCTGATCATCCGGCGGGACGGCAATCCCGTCGCGGTGGA
>JAPLJI010000043.1 GCA_026388655.1 Pseudomonadota bacterium | reverse complement strand
GGCCTGCTCGGCTTGACAGGGCTTGGAAAGCGGGTCTAATCTTAACCCGATTTTAAATAATGAGGTGAAAAATGACGGAAGAAAAAAAAGATATAAAAATTCAAATCCAGCTGGACGAGCATCTCGCCCAGGGCACATATGTCAACATGGCCGCGGTCAACCATACCCAGACGGAATTCGTGATGGACTTTATTTTTCTCCAGCCCCAGGCTCCCCGCGGACGGGTCCAGGCCCGGATAATTTCCAGCCCGATTCACACCAAGAGGCTGTTGCTGGCCCTGGAGGAGAACATCCGTAAATACGAGGAAAGGTTCGGAGAGATCAATCTCCCTCCTCCCTCGGCTACGAAAACTGAGTTTTTTCACTGAAATTTCATGCCCACCGATCTCTCCGAAATCTGTAAACCGATCCAATCCCAGATCAAGGAGGTGGACCGGATTCTGGCCGAATCAACCCGGTCCCGGGCAGGCCTGATTCCCCGCATTTCTCATCATCTTATCCAGGGAGGCGGCAAACGGATCCGTCCGGCCCTCCTCATCGCTTCGGCCCGGGCCTGCGGTTACCGGGGGAAACGCACCTGGTCCCTGGGGGCGGCGGTGGAATTGCTCCACTCTGCCACCCTCCTCCATGACGACGTGGTGGACTGTTCGGAAAACCGCCGCGGCCGCGCTTCCGCCCATACCATCTTCGGCAATGCCGCCAGCATCCTGGTGGGCGACTATATCCTGGCCAAGGGAGTCTCCCTGATCGTGGACGACGGGAATCTGGAGATCGTTAAACCGTTGGCCTACGTTACAGTCAGGCTGGCCGAAGGGGAGGCCCTCCAACTCGCCCGGCGGGGCTCCATCCCGCAGGAAAGCGAATACCTGACCATCATCACCAATAAAACCGCCTTGCTTTTCTCCGCCGCCTGCCAGATCGGCGCCAAGGTAGCCCGGGCCTCCAAAGCCTATGAAAAAGCCGTGAATGATTACGGGCTAAATTTCGGGATCGCTTTTCAGCTGGTTGACGACTGCCTCGATTACCTTCCCGGTCCCGGGGGCGCGGGGAAAGACTGGGGACGGGACCTTAATGAAGGTAAAGTCACCCTTCCCTTGCTGCAAGCATTGAGGAAGTGCAATTCCCGGGAGAAAAGCCAGGTTCTCCGCTTGATCCGGGTTCGGGCCAAAGAAAACTCTTCCCCGCTTCCCTCCCGGACCATCCTTAAAACCCGGCAATTGATTGAAAAATACCATGGTTTCGAATATACCCGCGACCGGGCCCGGATCTATACCAATCTGGCTAAAAAATCCCTGCAAAAGGTCGAGCCCGCCTCCCAACGGAAACTCCTGGAAGATCTGGCCGACGCTTACCAGGAACGGGAACGCTGATTTCGCTTTTCCGATGGAAAAACTCTCTTCCGGGGGTCAATTTTTTATTGATCTTGGTGCGGGAATTTGATAGTTTTTACAGATGATTGATCAGGTTAACCCAACCCCATCCCCAAGCAGCCCTTGGGGATTTTTTCCAGTGAGGATTTTCCATGGCCACTGAAACCCCCGAAACAAATCTCAGCCACGCGGTCGTCAAAATTGAAGAGGAGATGAAGCGCTCCTATCTCGATTACGCCATGAGCGTGATCGTGGGCCGGGCCCTGCCGGATGTCCGGGACGGACTCAAACCGGTCCACCGGCGGGTGCTCTACGCCATGTACGAGCTGGGTAATACCTCCGGCAAACCCTACAAGAAATCCGCCCGGATCGTCGGCGATGTGATTGGAAAATTCCACCCCCACGGCGATGCCGCGGTCTATGATGCCCTGGTCCGGATGGCCCAGGACTTCTCCATGCGCCATCCCCTGGTCGATGGACAGGGCAACTTCGGGTCCCTGGACGGAGACCCACCGGCGGCCATGCGCTATACCGAGGTCCGGATGTCCCCCCTGGCCGAGAAACTCCTGGAAGACATCGAGAAAGAAACCGTGGACTTTGCCGCCAATTACGACGGCACGCTCCAGGAACCCACGGTTCTGCCGGCGCCTTTCCCCAACCTGCTGGTCAACGGCTCCGCCGGAATCGCGGTGGGAATGGCCACCAACATCCCTCCCCATAACCTGAAGGAAGTGGTCCAGGCCACCCTGAAACTGATCGAAAATCCCGAGATCAGCGCGGACGAGCTGATGAAATATGTCCCGGGACCGGATTTTCCCACTGGCGGCCTGATCCTGGGCCACGAACAAATCCGGGAAGCTTACCGAACCGGGCGCGGCATCATCCAGATCCGGGCCCGGACCCTGATCGAGAAAAAAGGCGGGGGAGATAAAGAAAGCATCATCATTAACGAAATTCCCTTCCAGGTTAACAAAGCCAAGCTCCTTGAAGAAATCGCCAACTTGACCCGGTCCAAACGGGTGGAGGGAATCTCGGAGATCCGCGATGAATCCGACCGGGAAGGTCTCCGGGTGGTGGTCGACCTGAAGCGGGGGGAGATCGCCGGAGCCATTCTGAACCAGCTGTTCAAGCACACCTCCCTCCAGGTTTCGTTCGGAATCATCAACCTGGCCCTGGTGAACGGAAAACCCACGGTCTTGAGCCTGAAAAGCCTTCTGGAGCAGTTCCTGGTCCACCAGCGGGAGGTAATCACCCGGCGGAGCAAATATGACCTCGCCCGGGCCGAGGAACGCCTGCACATCCTGGAGGGCTTCCGGATCGCCCTGGACCAGCTGGACCTCGTCATCGAGATTATCCGTAAATCCGAAAGCCCGGCCGCCGCCAAGCTCGCCCTGACCCAGAAGCTCCCGCTTTCGGAGATCCAGGCCCAGGCCATCCTGGACCTGCGCCTGCACCGGCTGACCGGGATGGAACGGGAAAAGATCATGGCCGAGCACCGGGAAACTCGGGCCCTGATCGCCTACCTGAAAAAAATCCTTTCCGACGAGAAACTGATCCTGAATATCGTGGGTGAGAATCTGGCCCAGATCGCCGAACGCCACGGCAACAAGCGCCGGACCGAAATCGTTGACGCCCCCCAGGAAATCCGGATCGAGGATATGATCGTGGAAGAGGATATGGTCATCACCGTCAGCCACCTGGCCTATATCAAGAGGAACCCGGTCAGCATTTACCGGGCCCAGCGCCGGGGGGGCCGGGGCAAAGCCGGGATGGAGACCCGCGAGGAGGATTTTGTCGAAAACCTCTTCGTGGCCTCCACCCACGACTACCTGCTCTTTTTCACCAACCGGGGCCGGGTGCACTGGCTCAAGGTTTTCGAGATTCCCCAGGCCGGACGCCAGGCCAAGGGCAAGCCGATCGTCAACCTTCTCGAACTGGAGCCCCAGGAGCAGATCACTGCGTACCTCCCCGTGCGCGAATTCCGGGAGGACCATTTCGTGATCATGGCGACCGCCCAGGGGACGATCAAAAAAACCGATCTCAATCAGTTCTCCCATCCCCGGCGGGGTGGGATTATCGCCATTACCCTCGAGCCCCAGGACGAGCTGGTGTCCGTAGACATCACTAACGGCCAGAAGGAAATCCTGCTTTCCACCCGCCTGGGCAAATCCATCCGCTTTTCCGAGCAGGAGATCCGCCCCATCGGCCGCTCCGGCCAGGGGGTGAGGGGAATCTCCCTCGAGGATGACAATTCGGTGGTAGCCATGGAGATCATCTCCCCGGAAAAACCGGCGGAGACCGAGGCTACCCTGCTTTCGGTCACCGAAAACGGCTACGGCAAGCGGACTGAGCTTTCCGAATACCGGATCCAGAGCCGGGCTGGCAAGGGCATCATCACCATCAAAACCTCAGCCCGGAACGGACCGGTGGTCAAGGTCATCCGCATCACTAATGAAGACGAGATCATGCTGATCACCGATCACGGCAAGATCATCCGTCTCCGGGCCCGGGAGATCAAAGTCATCGGCCGAAATACCCAAGGGGTTCGCCTGATCTCCCTCGAATCCGGGGAACGGGTGGTGGGCATCGCCCGGCTGGTCGAACCGGAACCGGAAGAAGAAGCCCCGGCTGAAGAAAATCCATGACCATCCCCTCTCTTTTCTGCCTGCGTCCCTTTCCTCCGGGGGAAAAAAACCGTCTGGACCGCCGCTGCCAATATCAATCCCTGATCCTCGGATTATTAATCCCCGGCCTTTTTTACCCGGGCTGTCAGAAAAATGCGGCTGATCTTCTCTACCAGAAATATGAAGTCGCCCACCTGGCCGGCAAAAACGAAGATGCCCATTCCCTGGCGGAGGAAATGGTCCAGAAATACCCCACTCATCCCCGGACCCCCGAAATCCTCCTGGAACTGGGGCGGATTTACAAAATTACCATTCCCTACCCAGAAAAGGCGGTGGAATACCTGCGCCGGATCGTATATTCCTATCCGGTCAGCGGCTATACTTCCCAGGCCCTGTTCGAATTGGGGGACCTCTATCAATCCCGTTTCCAGGACTATAACCGGGCCCTGGTCTATTACCAGCGCTTTGTCGATCTTTTCCCCAATGACGTTAACATTGGCGAGGTGCGCTTCCGGATCGGCGACTGTTATCTCCACCAGAACGATTATGAACAGGCCCGGGTGGAGTTCGTGACCCTGATCCAGCAAAATCCCGAACCCCACCTGCTCGCGAAAGCCTACTTTAATGTGGGAAAGAGCTACTACTACCAGGGCAACCTCAAGGCCGCCATCAGCACTTATCAAAGCCTGATCCGGCGGTTTCCGGAAAGCGAAATGATCCCGGAAGTAAAGTTCTCCCTGGCCTCGACGCTCGAGGAGGACGGAAACCTGGAATCGGCCCTGCAGCTATTTTCCGAAATCAGAAATTCCTATCCCAATCCCAGGGTTATTGATCTTACGCTGGGAAAAATTAAAAATAGAATAGCGCAGTCTCATAAACCAAAAGGAGATTGAACCATGGGCAAAACATCCCGGCAGCAGAAAGCCGCGCAAAAAAAGCGCAAAAAGAAAATAAAAAGGAAAGGCCGCGGCAAGCACCGCTAACCCGTCAGAATGTTACATGCTGGAATTGATGAGGCCGGTCGGGGGGCTCTTCTCGGTCCCCTGGTAATTGCTTTGGTTTGCCTTCCCGAGGCCTCCATCAGTCTGCTGGAAGAACTGGGGGTGAAAGATTCCAAGCTTCTCTCCCCTTCCCGGCGCAGTTGGCTGCACGCGGAAATCAAGCGGATCACCCGGAAAACAAAAGGATTCGTCGCCTTTAAATGTCTGAGCCCGGGCGAGATTGACCGGTTTCGTCAGTCCCGGAAGCCGGGTGGAATCAACGAGCTGGAGCGCCGGGCGGCTTTCTCGCTGTTAAGCTCTTTTTTTTCCCTCCGCCCGCTCGCCCCGGAAAGCCTGACGGTTTTTCTCGACGGGGAAAAAATTTTCCAGGACCTTCCCCGGTTTTTCCCGAAAGACCTGCCGGCCCGCTTCCGGGCGGAAAACCGGGCGGATGAAAGATTTCCGATCGTCTCGGCCGCCTCCATCATCGCCAAGTGCGAGCGCGACCTCCGCATCCAAAAGATCTTTTCCCACTACGCTCCCGAGTTCGGAACGATCCGGGGCAACGGTTATCCCAACTCCCAAACCATGAAATTCATCCAGGAGTACCAGCGCCGCCACGGGTGTTTCCCCCCCGAAGCCCGGAAAACCTGGAAAACCCTGCAGCCTCCCGCCCCCCAGCAATCTCTTCTCCCCTTCCCGGAAACAGATGAGAAAGTTTAGAGTTATCAGTTGAGAGTTGAGAGGATATTATTGAAAAAATGGTTTTCCTCTAAACTCTATACTCAAAACTCAATACTTGAGCTAATCTGAAACGATGATTACCCGGGCCCTGATCGAAGGTATCTTTGAAGCCGCCAGCATGCAGCGCTGGAACGACCAGATCCGTCCCGTCGAACTCGTCGAATTGGATAAGCAGGCCCACAAAATGATCATCGCCTATATCCTGGGAAAATTCGAAGAAGGACAAAAAGGGTTTGACTGGATTCAAATCATCGAGGGTGGATTTTTTGAATTTCTCCAGCGGCTCATCCTGACTGACCTGAAACCCCCGATTTTCAACCGGATTAAAAAACACCCGACCCACTATCAAAAACTTAATGAATGGGTCTACCGCAAGCTCAAGCCGAAGATCAAACCGCTCGGGCGGGAATTCTGCCAGCGCTTTCAATCCCATTTCCTCGAAGTTCAGGAAAGGAACCTTAACCGGCGGATCCTGAATGCCGCCCACTTTTACGCTACCCGCTGGGAGTTTAACATCATCGAGCGGGCCAACCCCGGGGGTTTTGAAATCGATGAGATTAAGCAGGACCTGGATACCAAGCTGGAGGAATACAACGATCTGAAGGGCATTACCAAACTTTATCTGCAAACCAATATTCGCAATTTTGTCGATCTCTGCGGCCAGCTCCGCTTCCAGTATCGCTGGAGCCACGTACCCCGCACCCCCAGAACCTCGGTCCTCGGGCACATGTTGATTGTCGCCATCCTGTCCTATCTTTTCTCTTTGGAAATCAAATCCTGCCGGAAACGTTGCTTCAACAATTATTTCACCGGGCTTTTCCACGACCTCCCCGAGGTTCTCACCCGCGACATCATTTCCCCGGTGAAAAAATCGGTCTCGGGGCTGGATAAATTAATCAAACAATACGAATCGGAACAGATGAAAAAGGTGGTTTACCGCTTGATTCCCCCGAAATGGCATCCCGAAATCAAGATGTTCACCGAGGACGAGTTTAAAAGCGTAATCATCCTGGACAATAAAATCGTGGCCAAGAAGAGCGAGATGATCAATCGTCTTTACAATGAAGACCGCTACAATCCCCGGGATGGAGAGATTATCAAGGCCATTGATAACCTGACCGCTTATGTGGAAGCATACATTTCCATCAACAACGGATTGAAAAACAATCAGCTGATTGAAGCCAGAGAAAAAATATTCAAGCGATACACCGAAACCGAGCCCAACATCGCCGGGATTGAATTTTCTGCTCTCTATGCCGATTTTCAGCAGTAGAACCCTTCTAATTGGCCAGCTTGGGCTCGGGTCCGGCCAATTTATCCCAATCTGTTTAACAACCTTTAACAAAGTAGTTGTCATTCTGATCCCGCCTCTGGCGGGAGAAGAATCTCACCGTCTTAATTTCAAATTTCAAAGCTCAAATTTCAAATCAAATCCCAAGCCCAAAATATTCAATCACCAAATTCCAAACCAGAAACCAGAAACTCGAAACCTGAAACTTTTTGATATTTGAACTTTAGATTTTGTCATTTGGATTTTCCTTGATGAGATCCTTCGTTTCACTCAGGATGACAAGATTTTTTTTATTAAGCTTAAAAACCCTGGCTTTTCTCATCTACACTTCAGCCCGGGCGGAAGAAAAAACCGCTCAGCTCGAACCGGTCACGATCACCGGCAGTCATATCCCGGGAGCCGGCACCCTGGGCTCGGTTTCGGTAATTGAAAAGGAAGAAATCGAGAAAGCGCCGGCGGACTCAATCTCCGATCTCCTCGATCTCCAGGGCGGAATTGAGCTTCATCGCCGGGGAGGGGGAGAAATCCAGGGAGACCTTTCCATCCGCGGTTCCAGCTCCGAGCAGGTCCTCATTCTCCTGGATGGCGTCCCCCTGAATGATCCCCAGACCTCGCACCACGACCTCGACCTGCCGATATTTCTTAATGAAGTTGAGCGCGTTGAGATATTGAAAGGCCCGGGGTCTTCCCTTTATGGAACGGACGCCCTGGGTGGGGTAATCCAGATCATTTCCAGCCCGCCTCCTAATAAATTCACCGTGCGGGGCAGAATCCAGGGGGGGATTTACTCCCGGGATTTTTATTACTACGACCGGGGCGGCCAGGCCCAGGTTACCCTTCCTTTCGCGAAAGGCGGAGCCAGGATCTCGGCCGGCGCGGAGACCTCTTCCGGCTTCCGTCCGGGAACGGATTACCGGCTGATTAAAAGCTCCGCGGAAGCCAACCCGGAAATCCTCGGGAGGAAAAGCAACCTGACCGTCGGTTACCTGGATAAGGAATTTGGAGCCCAGGACTTTTACGGATCCAAACCCGGCTGGGAACCCTGGGAACACACTCAAACCTTTTTTGCCAAGACCGGGATAAACCTGATTTCCGACGGAGATTTCACCCTGAAACCGACGATTTCCTTTCGTCGTCACACCGATCATTTTGTCCTTTTCCGGGAAAACCCGGAAAGATATCAGAACCACCACCTGAGTTACACCATCCTGGGCACCCTCGAGTCGCTGATCCGCACGAAAAAAGCGGGCCAGCTGGCCCTGGGACTGGAAGGCGCGGGAGACTGGCTGGAAAGCAGCAACCTCGGGGATCATTCCCAGTCCCGCGGCTCATTGGCGGCCGAGTATTCCAGTCCGAAAAAATTCCCCTGGGAACTGAATTCCAGTGTCCGCGCCGATTTCCATTCCAATCAGGCGACCACGATTTCTCCCTCTCTCGGGATTGGCTATCGGCCTATGGAAAAAATCCGCCTCCGGGCCTCCTCCGGTCTTTCCTATCGTTCTCCCTCCTTTACCGAACTCTATTACTCTGATC
>JAPLJI010000011.1 GCA_026388655.1 Pseudomonadota bacterium | reverse complement strand
TTGTCCACCATCGCGTTGTCGTAAACCTCGAGCTCCGGCTTGCAGCCCACTTCCTTCATCTTGTCGTTGAACATAATCATGGTGTCGAAGGTGTTGTCGAAGATGATGGCGGCCACGGTGCCGGCCTCCCAGTTGGCCAGGCCGAAGTCCATCGTTCCGCAGTTCAGGGAAGCCATGTCGGGTTTGCCGTTGGTGACCACGGTGATCCGCTCCTCCGGGGTCAGCATCGGGCGGATGGCGGTGGAGAGGTTGACCAGGATCGGGCATTTTTCCCGGATACCCTGGACCACCGGGACGATGTAATTAGGGTCGTTGGTGGGGATGCCGTTCTCGTCCCGGACGTGGATGTGGACGATGGCGGCCCCGGCTTTATAACACTTGACCGCTTCTTCGATGGTTTCCTTGATCCCGTAAGGCACCGCCTCGTTCTGCTGTTTGCGGGTAGCGGCCCCGGCCATGGCGCAAGTAACGACACATTTGTTCTCTAAACCCATGATTCCTCCTTTCCAAAACTTATTTAAGATGTAAATTATTTCGGATGCAAAATAAATAATTTAAGCGAAGATGTCAATCGTTTGTTGAGAAAACAAGGGTTCTAAGGTTCAAGGGTTCAAGGGTTCAAGGGGTCAAGGGTCCGAGCGAAAAAAAGCCAGGAGGCTGGGAGGCTAGGACGCTAGGACGCTAGGAGGCCGGGTAGCCGAACATACATGGTTCTTGAGAACAAATAAAAATCCCATTTTTTTATTGAGCACTTGGCCCCTGGGCCCCTGGGACCCTGGGACCCTTTCCCCGGCTTTTAAGTGACTTTGATCCCGGCGTAGCCGACCACTTTGGCGTAATCCCCGCTGACGTCCCCCGAGGTGGCGTAGGCCACGAGCTCGGCTTTTTTCGCCCCCAGGGCCAGGGCCGCGATCAGCATGACGGCGGTGGGGATGACCCCGCACATGGAAATGTCTTCTTTTCCCACCACGGAGAGGAGACCTTCGGGGTCAAGTTTCAGAATCTTATCGATCGCCACCCGGTCTTTTTTCTCTGCCGATTTCTGGGATTCGTAATGGGTCATATCCGAACTGGCGACGATCAGGGGGCGGGGTTCCAGGCCCTCCAGGGCCCGGGCCAGGGCCTGGCCGATTTCCTGGCATTCCGAGTAATCCAGCCAGCCCAGGCAGATGGGAACGATGGCAATCCCGGGATTGAAGTACTGGAGAAACGGGACCTGGACCTCCAGGGAGTGTTCCCGCTGGTGGGCCCGGGGATCGGGGACGAGGAGCCGCGAGTAGGAAAGGATCTTCTGCGCCAGTTCCCGGTCGATCCGAACCGAGCCCAGGGGCATCCACCATTCCCCCTCGGCGAAGAGGGCGGCCTGATCTCCCTGGCCGGTGTGGTTGGGGCCCAGGATGACTGCGGTAGGGGGAATCTCGATCCGGGAATATACCTGGCCGGCCACGCGGCCCGAATAAACATACCCGGCATGCGGGGCCACTATGCCCAGGGCGGGTTCTTTTTCCCCCTTTTTATCCGCGGGCTCGACCAGGGTTTTCAGTTCCCGGGTCAGGACCTCCGGTTTCCCCGGGTAGAAGAGATCAGCGACGGCGGGATTCCGAATCATAATCTGATTATTTCCTGGTGAACCCAAACTCCTAAATTTCTAATGACTAATGGGTTTCCGTAAAGACATCGTGAACAGTATAACCGTAAGGACATCGTGAACACTTAGATCGATCGCCTACAATCTTTCCGAAATCCATCGGAAGGAGAAGGCGGTCATGAGAGAACGATCCGAATATGA